>JAYTSV010000159.1:0-52169 GCA_043745465.1 Fimbriiglobus sp. | reverse complement strand
GTTTATTCCGCGCGCAACGGCCCATTTCTTGCTTTCCCATTTCATTTCGCTCAAGCCGCGTTGGATACGGTCGGGGGACTTCGGTAGTCTGGCGAAGACTTCATGCCCCGCAGTCCCCCGACGACCGCCCGCGCCGCGGGGAATCCGCCGCGAAGGTGTGAGTTCGGGTCCAGAAAACGCGGGAAATTGCCGACGGACCGGCGGCGTAAACTAGAATGCTTCGTCCCGACCGACCCCGACGGGGTGTGAGGATTACCCGTGACCGCGCCGTTCCTGGTCGAGTGCTACAACAAACTCCCGCAGCCCCAGTACGGGGACGACCCCGACCTGCTCCAGGCCGGGATGCTCGAAGGCATGCGCAGCTTCCGGGACGCGGTCAAAGCCAAGTACAACGAGGGCACGCTACAGCGCCTGCTCTCCTCGCCGGTCTTGCAGATGCGCCGCGCCGCCGCCCTGGCCATCGGCCTGCTCGGCACGATGAAATCGAACGCCGCGCTCACGCAAGGGTTGCGCGACGACGACACCCTGGTCCGCAAGTTCTCGACCGACTCGCTCTGGGAAATCTGGTTCCGCGGCGGCACCGCCGACCAGAACCAGCGCCTGCAACAGGCCCTGCAACTCGCCGACCTGCCGCAGACTCTCGCCGCGCTCACCGACCTCGTCGCCGACGCGCCGAACTTCGCCGAGGCGTTCAACCAGCGGGCCATCGTCTACTACCGCCGCGGCGAGTACTCGCGGAGCGTCCACGACTGCCAGGACGTACTCCGGCTCAACCCGCACCACTTCGGCGCGGCCGCCGGCATGGGCCAGTGCTACTTGCGCCTGAACAAGCCCCGCGCCGCCCTCCGGGCGTTCCAACAAGCGATGGCGATGAACCCGTCGATCGAGAACGTCCGCGACACGATCCGCGGCCTCGAAGCGGCCCTCGACGAGACCGCCCACGACGGCGACTGACCCCCGACCCCGCCGCCGAGGTGCTCGAGATCGCCATTACCACGACCGCCCTGCCGCCGACCTCGCTCGCGTTCTTCAGCCCCGGCCCGGACTGCCTCGGCCAGGTCGTCCACTGCTTCCAGGCCGCCCGGCAGACCGTCGACGTGTGCGTGTTCACGATCACCGACGACCGCATCGCCGGGGCGATGCTGGAGGCCCACCGCCGGGGCGTTCGCGTCCGCATCGTGACGGACAACGACAAGGCCGGCGACCTCGGGTCGGACATCGAGCGGCTCGAAGCGGCCGGCATCCCGACGAAGATCGACCGCACCCCGTACCACATGCACCACAAGTTCGCCATCTTCGACGGCACCCGGCTGCTCAACGGGTCCTACAACTGGACCCGCGGTGCGGCCGACCAGAACGCCGAAAACGTCATCGACACCGGCGACCGCGACCTGGTCGCCGCCTTCCAGCGGCAGTTCGACTTCCTTTGGGCGAAGCTGTAGCCGCGAAGAGCGAGCTTGTCGCTCCTCGGCCCCTGGCATTCGTTGCCGTTCCTCTGCTGATTTCGGCTCCGCCGCAGGAGAACTTCCGGCGAGCGGCCCACGCGAGTGGGCTGTTCCAACCCGGAATGCGCGTAACTTCCACCGGCGAGCACTCGAAACTTACAAGGTCGGCGAATTCTCCCGCGGCGGCCAAGCCCGCGGAGCGGAGGCACTCCGGGCGTTCGATCACGACATGGGACCGGAGGCGGTGCTGGTGCCGTTCGGGGTGTTGGAGTTGAACCGCGGGGCGGTGCCGATCCATCAGCCGTGGTTCCTGTTCGGGCACTCGCGGGAGACGACCGACTTCCTGGCCGACGGGTTGGACCTGTGGTGGTCGGAGCGTCGGTCGATGCACGTCGGGGGTGCAGCGGTTGCCCATCGAGTTGGACAACGTTCCCGAGATCGGCAGCTCCCGCACGCAGTTCCTGAAGCGGCTGGTGGAGTTCGCGGATCGCCATCGCGTGACGGTGGAGTTGGCGTACTTGCCGCCGTACCTCAGCAAGTCCAACCCGGTCGAGCGGTGCCGGGGGATCCTGGAGCGTTACGGGAACAGAGCGGTGCTCTCGACCGTCGCGGACGTGCTGCGGCGGGCAGGATCGATGACGTGGCGCGGTCTGCACCCGCTGGTGCGGGAGACGAAGGTCGTGTACGAGCGGGGCGTGCGGCCGACGAAGGCCGCGTTCCGACCGATCGCTGAACGACTCGCCCGCTCCGGCACACACGCAAGTGGAGTGTCGTCATCCAACCAGCAGCGGTATCGGTAGAATAATTGCCCGCCGCTGCCTTAGCGCACAAGCCTACAAAGTCACCTGACCATACGCAAACACAAATCGGGTTTAATACTCAAGGTGGAAGCGGACGCCGCCGATGGCGAGGGGGCCGCGGTCGCGGTTGTACGCGGGGTTGGTCACGCCTTGCAGGTCGAACGTCAGGAACACGCCGGGGCGGAGTTGGGCGTTGTAGTAGACTTCGCCGATCACCTCGGGGGCGTAGTTCAACCGGCCGTCGCCGACGATGAAGCCGACGCCGCCGGCCGCGAGGTAGTCGCGGTGCGCGCCGGACAGGCCGTTGACCAGGCCGGCCACGCCGACGCGGTCGGCCGGCCGGCCCCAGGCGGTGCCCTTGACGTTCAGGCCCAACGCCGCCAGGCGGTCGATCTCGGTGTACGCCCACGTCTCGGTCGCACCGTCGTTGAAGCCGAGGCGGGCGAACAGGCCGATGTCGTCGGACAGTTCCTGCTCGTAGTTGACGAACAGGCCGTACTTGAGGCGGTACGCGCGCACCGCCGTGATGTCCGGGGCCGTCGGGTTCTGCGCGACGGCCAGGCGGTAGTCGCCCATGTTGGCGACGTTCAAGAACGGCACGAAGCGGAGGCGGGCCGGTCGGTCGTTGACCTTGAAGCCGCGCTCGACTTCGAGGGCGTGGCCGTTGGCCCGGAAGAAGCGCGGGTCGATCGAGGCCCCGTTGGCCACGCTCGGCACGCCGAAGACGCCGTAGGTGACGGTCCAGTCGCCGAGGACGAGTTCGGCCGTGCCCCCGTAGGTGTAGCCGCGGACGTTGGCCGGGAAGTCCCAGGCCCCGTTGAACATCAGGCCCCAGTTGAGGAACTGCGTCCGCGGGTCGTTGCTGTACGGGTTGTCGCCGATCAAATCGACGGCGGCGAATTTGCCGACCTGGAAGCTGAGCCGATCCTTGTCGCGCTTGGTCGCCGCCTGGTTGACGCCGTCGGGCACGTCCTCCGAACCGCCGCCGAGGCCGAAGACCTGGCGGTACAGGGCGCGGGCGACGTAAGGCGTCGGGGACAGCAAGCCGGCCCGGGTCGCCTCGCCGTTGGGGAACCCGGCCAGCCCGGTCGTGCCGCTCAGGCCGCTGCCCCCGGCGATCTCGGGGTTGAAGACGAACTCGCCCCCCTGCCACGGCAACCGCCCGGCCAGGAACAGCGTCGCCGTCGCCGTCGAGGCGAGGTTGGCCGTGGGGTCGAGGCTGTTCAACCCGGTGTACGGGGAGCGGAACGGCGTGTTACCCTGGGTCACGGTCGTCGCCTGGCCGTGGACCGAGAACCACGTCGGCTTGTCCGGCTCCTTCGCGCCCGCCGCGACCGCCGCCTTACCGGCCGCGCCGCCTTCGGGGTTGCCCTCGGTCGCCGGCGCGGGGCCGCCCGAGTTCGGCGGCGGGGTCGCCTCCGGCGGCGCGGGCTTGCCCGGCTCGCCGGCCTTGGGGCTGCCCTCGGTCGCCGGCGCGGGCGGGTCGGCCGCACCCGCGCGGGGTAGGACGGTGAACAACAACAGGAGGAACAGGGTGCCCAGACGCATTCGCTCGCCATAACCGCGGGGACGCGGGCTGTCGAGGCGAGTCGGATTCGCTCTCGGCGGCGCGGCGGTTGCTACATTTCCGGTGGGCCAGTGCCCGTTTTCCGCCGTTCCCAGGAGTCCCCCATGACCGCACGTTCCTTGACCGCTCTGGTCGTTGCCTTCGCCCCGTTCACCGTGGCCGTGGCCGCGCCGCCGTCGCCGACCGAGACACTTACCGACGCCAGCACGGTCCTCGACGAGCTGGCCGCGATCCCGTTGAAGGGCATCCCGCCGGCGCTGCTCAAGGACGCGCACGGGGTGGCGATCATCCCGCGCGTCATCAAGGCGGGATTCGTCGTCGCCGGCCGCGGCGGGCACGGGGTCGTGCTGACCAAGGACGCCACCGGCGTCTGGGGCGACCCGACGTTCATCAACTTCGGCGGCGGCAGCGTCGGCTTCCAGGTCGGCGTCTCGGCCACCGACGTGGTCCTCGTCTTCCGCGAGCGGAAGAGCCTCGACCGGCTGCTCGAAGGCAAGGCGAAGTTCAAACTCGGCGGGGACGCGGCCGTCGCCGCCGGGCCGGTCGGCCGCACGCTCGAAGGCGCGACCGACGGCAAGCTCCAGGCCGAGATCGTCTCGTACTCCCGGAGCAAGGGACTGTTCGCCGGAGTGTCCGTCGAGGGGGCGATTTTGAACACCGACAAGGGGGAAACCGACCGCGTCCGCACCCGGCCGACGGCCGAGGAGACCAAGCGGCTCGACGCCCTGCGCCTGCGGCTGACCGAGATGAGCAGCGACGCCCCGGTCAAAGTCGTGCCGCCGGCGTCGGTCCCCGCCGACCCGGTCCGCAAGCCGTAGCTCACTCGCCGCGGTTCCAGTAGATGCGGCAATTGCCCGTGGCCCGGCCGACCGCGACGAAGTCCGGCCGGCCGTCGCCGTTCAAGTCCGCGACGACCAAGTCTTCGACCGCGACCCCGCCGTCGTCAATGATGTGTCGGGTCCACTTCACGCCGTCGAGTTTTTTGTACAGCCGCACGCCGCGCCGCTCGGTGAAGGTGTCGCCGACCTTGGGGTTCGGGTCGTCCCGGACGCCGGCAATGATCGTCGGGTTGGGAGAGGTGCCAAGAAACTTGACCGCGTGGCCCCACCGCAAGTGGTCGTCGATCACCTCCCGCTTGCCTTGCTCGTAGACGACGATTTGGTTGCCGTGCCACGGTTCTACGGTCGCCACTATCGTGCTAAACAAAGTTCCCCCCACGCTTTGGGCCGCCACTTCGCTCGACCCACGGCTCCCGCCCGGATTCGCCTGATTTCCGAGCCGGAGGGGGTCAGTATCAACCTTCCAAACGTTTCCGTCCCTCCGCAGTCGCTTCACGCCCTCGTAGCTCGCAGTGAAAAGGTCTGTGCCGGAGAAGGTTAGGTTGTGGACGACGTGCAAGTCCTCGTTGACGACCTTCGGCACCCACGGGCCTTTGACCGGGTCGGCGGGGACCGGGTACGCCAGAATGTGGCACGGCCGGCCGTCGGTCCAGTTGCCCTTTGCCGTTGCCCCGCGGCCCATGAGCGGGGCCATCACGATCGTCGGCTTTCCGTCGATCTCCGTGACTGCGACGCGGTGGACCATCGGCTCGTCGCAGGGGATGGCGTGCAGCGTCCACTCGTCGTCGAGCGTCTTGCCGCGCTTCAGCCATTGCAGCGTGCCCGGCGTGGTTGTGTCGAACGGCTTCCAGCCGGCCCCGACGACGAGTTCGAGGTCGCCCCCGCCGTCGAGGTCGAACGCGGCGACGCAGACGTTGTCGGGCCTGGTCTTGCCGGTCAGGATCGTCCGCATTTTCCAGGTCGGGTTCTGGTACCAGACGACGCGGTGCTTGTCCACGACGACGATGTCGGGCTTGCCGTCGCCGTCGATGTCGGCCGCCACGACGGCGTACCCGATGCTAAGATCGGTGGCGATCTCCTGCACGTCGAACTTCGGGAACCCCACCTTGGTCGGCGCGGGCTTCAGCACCGGGTCGGCGGCAAAACAGACGGCGTGAAGGCCGAACGCGGCGAACAGGACGGCGGCGAATCGCATGGCGGCACCCCGGGGCGAGGGACGAACGAACCCGGCCACGTTACGGAATCCCCGTCGCCGCGGCCCGGCCCGACTTTTGCTCACAATTCGTACACCTCAACAACGAAGGCGGCGACGATGGAATGGTTGCAGTGGTACGACGCCCTGGCGAAGCCGAGCTGGACGCCCGACCCGGAGACGATCCGCACCGTCTGGGCGTTTCTGTACCCGGTCATCGCGGTGAGCTTCGGCACCGTCTTCGTGCAGTACCTGCGCGGCAAACTGCCCGCCCGGGTGGCCCTGCCGTTCGCGCTGAACCTGATCGCTAACCTCGCGTTCATGCCGCTCTTCGTGGGCTTGCGCAGCGTGCCGATCTCTGCCGCCGACATCGTCGTGGTCTGGGTCACGCTGGTCTGGGCGATGGCCGCCGTCTGGCCCTGGATGCGCTGGGTCACCCTGGCGCAAGTGCCGTACCTCGTCTGGGTGACGATCGCGGCCACGCTGCAACTGTCGATCCTGGCGCTGAACTCCTCCACCGAATGACCGAGGCGACTCCGATGGCGACGCTGACCAACCGACAGATTCGCCTGGCCCGCCGGCCGGAGGGGTTTCCGAAGCCGGGCGACTTCCGGCTCGCGTCGGAGCCGGTCCCGAACCTGCGAGCCGGGCAATTGCTCGTGCGCGTCGCGTACCTGTCGGTCGATCCGTACATGCGCGGCCGGATGAGCGACGCGAAGTCGTACGTCCCGCCGATCCCGCTCGACGGGGTCATGGGCGGGTTCGCGGTCGGCAAGGTCGTCGAGTCGAAGAACCCGGCGTTCGCCGCGGGCACCTACGTCGGCGCGGACTTCGGCTGGCAGGAGTACGCGATCAGCGACGGCAAGGGGCTGCGGACGATCGACCCCGCGGTCGCCCCGCTGACGACGGCGCTGGGCGTGCTGGGCATGACCGGGATGACGGCGTACTTCGGCCTGTTGCACGTCGGCGGAGCGAAGGCGGGGCAAACCGTCGTCGTGTCCGGGGCGGCTGGGGCGGTCGGGTCGGTCGTCGGCCAGATCGCCAAGATTAAGGGGTGCAAAGTCGTCGGCAGCGCCGGCACGGACGACAAAGTGGAGTACCTGACGAAGGAACTCGGCTTCGACGCCGCGTTCAATTACAAGGCGACCCGCGACCTGACCGCGAGGTTGCGCGACCTGGCCCCGGCCGGCATCGACGTGTACTTCGACAACGTCGGCGGGAGCTTCACGGACGCGGTGATCCCGCTGTTAAACGTCCACGCCCGGGTGACCGTGTGCGGGCAGATTTCGCAGTACAATATCGAGAAGCCCGAACTCGGGCCGCGCTGGCTGCACCAACTCATCGTCAAGCGCGCCCGCTTCGAGGGGATGCTGATCTCGGACTTCGCCCCGCACTTCCCCGAGGCGTTGCGCGACTTGACCGGCTGGTACCGGGAGGGCAAGTTGAAGTTCGCCGAGCAAGTCGCCACGGGCGGCATCGAAGCCGCGCCGGCCGCGTTCATCGGTATGTTGAACGGCCAGAATCTGGGCAAACAACTCGTGCAGATTTCCGACGCCTGATGCCCACCCGTAGAAAGAGACCGCTGTGCCGCCCGAGCCACTGGTGCGTTCGACCCCCCCGGGCGATCGGCGTGAAGTTCGACGGCACCGCCAATCACCCCGAACGGATGGGCTGAACCGATGACTCTGCCGCCCCTGGAACGCGTTCTCGACGTGCCCCGCCTGCCACCGCGGCGCGCCAATTCGCACAAGGGCGACTACGGCCGGGTGCTCGTCGTCGCCGGGAGTCGCGGCTTCAGCGGGGCGGCAGTGCTGTGCGGTCGCGGGGCCTTGCGGGGCGGCGCGGGCCTCGTCACAGTCGCCTGTCCCCGGGACATTCAAGACGTGGTGGCCGTCGGCGACCCGTGCGCCATGACGTTCGCGTTGACCGACCGCGCCAGTGACTTGCCGAAGGCGGACGCGATCGCCGTCGGTCCCGGTCTGGGCTTGCACGCGGGCGACTTCGTGCGCGACCTGCTCGCCCACTTCGCCGGCCCCATTGTGATCGACGCCGACGCGCTCGCGGCCCTGACGCCGGGGAGTTTCGCCCGGAGTGTCCCCGCCGTGCTGACGCCGCACCCCGGCGAGTTCGCCCGGCTCCTCGGCCGGCCGGTGACCGACGTGCAGGCCGACCGCGAGGGGTCGGCCGTCGCCTTCGCCCGCACCGAGGGCGTCGTGCTCCTGTTCAAAGGGTGCGGCACCGTCGTCACCGACGGCGTCCGGGTTTACACGAACACCACCGGCAACCCCGGCATGGCGACCGGCGGGTGCGGCGACGTACTCACGGGCCTGATCGCAGCGCTCCTGGGGCAGGGCTTGCCGCCGTTTGAAGCCGCCGCGCTCGGGGCGTGGGCGCACGGCCGCGCCGGCGACCTGGCCGCGGTGCGCGTCGGCGAAGTGTCGCTGACCGCCGTCGATCTCCTCGACCACTTGCCCGCCGCCCTGATCGAGTCGCACCGGTAAGATGTCCGCCCGGCCACGATCCCAGGCGAGACCCCGACATGAGCGCTCCCCCCGTCGAGTACCGCACCGATGCTGCACTTTCGGCCGCCGCGCTGGCCGACCTGTTCGTTCGATCGGGCATCCGCCGGCCGACCGACGACTTGCCGCGCCTGGCCCGCATGATCGCCCACGCGAACCTGACGATCACTGCCTGGCACGCCGACGCCCTCGTCGGCGTCGCCCGGGCGCTGACCGATTTCAGCTACTGTTGTTACCTCTCGGACCTGGCGGTCGATCGCGCCTACCAGCACGCCGGCATCGGCCGGGAACTCGTCCGGCGGGTGCAAGCCGCCGCCGGCGAGGAGTCGATGCTGCTCCTCCTGTCGGCCCCCGAGGCGATGGCGTACTACCCGAAACTCGGCTTCGACGCTGTCGAGAACGGTTACGCACTGAAGCGCCGCCGCTGACGGCTCGCCGGATCGCGGATAAACTGAGCCTGGTATCCTCCGCTGCACCGCGTCACCCGCCCACCTCCGAGACCCCGACTGATGGCGACGATTCTCGAACCGACCGCGCGGCCACTGTCGCGGCGGGTCATGCACCAGGTGCGGCGGTTGCACCTGTACGTCGGGTTGTTCCTCTTCCCGTGGGCGATTCTGTACGGCGTGACGGCGTTCTTGTTCAACCACCCGACGGCGTTCTCGGACGTGCCGATGGTGAACTTCGGCCGGTCGGCCGGCGCGGGCACGCCGCTCGAAAGCCTGCCGTCGCCGGACGAGCAGGCGGCCGCGGTGATCGCCGCACTGAACGAGCGGGTGAAGCCGACGACGCCCTACGCGCTCGGGAACGGCGGGGCGAAGTACGCCGGGCGGGACTTCTTGTTCGCCACGGCCAAAGCCGGCGAGCGAACCTTCGGCCTGCTTTACGACCCGAACACCGGCACCGGCACCGTCCGCGAAACGACCGCCCCGCCCCCGCCGCCCATACTGGACCCGGCCCCGTTCGCCCTCGGCAAAGCAACGGCCCCGCGGCCACCGACCCCGGTCCCGGCCGACGGGTTGAAACTGGCCGGGTCGCTGGTCGAGCGCTTTCAAGCGGCCGGGCCGACGGTCCTCGACCGCACCGGCTTCCCGGCGGGCGACGTGACCGTCACGTCCGCGCCCGATCTGAGCTTCCCCGTCGTCGCCGGCGGCACGACCTGGACGGCGACGTACAACCCGTTCACCGGCACCCTGAGCGGCGTCCCGGCAGGAAGCGAACCGCACGCCCCGGACCTGTCCGCCCGCCGCTTCCTGCTCCGCCTGCACCTCACCCACGGCTACCCCGGCGCATTGAACGTGAAGTGGGCCTGGGCCGTCGTCGTGGACGCTATGGCCTTCGCGCTCGTCTTCTGGGGCGTGTCCGGCCTGTTCATGTGGACGCAGCTCAAAGCCACCCGCAAGCCCGGCCTCGTCGTCCTGGCCCTCAGCGCGACCGCCGCCACGGCCCTCGCCATCGCCATGTACGGCGTCCTGAGTTGACGGCGGCGCGGTCGGTGATTCTGCGGCAAAACGCCGCCCGCCCGGCCCCGGTCCCGCGGAGCGTCATCGACCGCCTCGCCGACCGCCTGGAGCCGCCGACGGCCCTGGAGGCGCACGCGGTCGAGTGGGTGGGGTGACAGGTGTTTCGGATGGCTAACCAGCATCCTCGGCCAGAATATGATTGTTACACCAATCACTTCCGGGCGAAGAGTGATTGTTAGGGGTTATCTGGCCATCAAGAGTCCTCCTCGAACTGGAGTTGGTCCCAATGACCTTCGGCGACTACTCACCGCCCTCTCGCCCTTCGGCGGGGCAACAGCGTGACGCCCTCCGCAAAGGGTTGGGCCGGGCCGCGCAGTGGGCTTCCGCCGGGTGACTCGACGAGGGACGGTTGCTCGCGGCGTGCCAGACGGATCAGCGTCAACACCGTGACTTCGACGCCGTGCGGAGCGACTGGCTTTGGCACATGGTCCAAGCGGCGGGAACGGCGCGGCGGTTTCGCGAGCCGATCTTGCACGCCTTACGCCGACTCGCCGACCCGCGCAGTGCCGACCAGCTTTGCGGATTGGCGCGCAACTATGCGCAGGCCGGGGACGGCGAGTTCCGGGCGAGGCTCTTGGAGATCGTCGATCGCAAGCCGATCGCCGACCGGCCCTGGCTCGGCGAGGAGGAGATCGTCGCCCTCGACGGCGAGGCGGGGTTCGCGTTCGTCGCCGGGGTGCGGGGGCGAATCCTGGCGCGGGACGGGTCAGAGTGGGATGAGCGTGTGGCCCGTTTGGCGGAGGAGCGCTTCGGCGCGACCCGCGTCGGCGAGCTATTGGCGGCCTCCAACGACGAGGGCGTGCGGCAGTTCCGGAAGACTTGGGACGAGCAGAAGGCAGTGGCGGCCGTCGAGGACGCTGACCCCACGTACCAGGACGACCTGCGCTCGGCCACGCCCGACCGCGTCCTTCGGGAAGCCGCCGGGGCCGGCCGCGTACGCTGGTTCCGCTTCTGGGGGCGACAGGCCGCGCCGGGCGACCTGGCGGCCGTGCTCCTGCATCTTTGGGATGCGCGGGAGCCGAAAGTGATCGTCAACCTGCTGAGCGTCTTGAGTGGCCGCGCCCTGCCGGAGTTCGACGCCCGCTTAGTCGCGCTGGGTCTGCACGCCGACGCCACGGTGCGGGAGCAGGCGGTCAACGCGCTGGCCCAAAACGCGCACCCGCTCGTCCGCGAATTCGCCCTCGCGGAACTCGCCAAGGGAACCTCCGTCCTCTTGTTCGTGAACAACTTCGAGCGCGGCGACGAGGAGCGAATTCTGGCGGCGTTGACGCTCCCCCCCGACGATGACGGCGTTCACTGGTTGCTCCGAGACATCGTGAGGGTTCTCGAAGCCCACCCCGAGGCCGACGCCTCGCGGCTGGGCGTCCTCGCTTACGCCGCAACAGCCTGCGGGGAGTGCCGGTCCTTCGCCGCCGAAGTTTTGGCCGCTCGCGGAGCCGCACCCGACTGGCTGCGGGAGGAGTGCCAGCACGACGCGGGCAACGGATGCCGGGCGGCGTTCGGGGACTGAGTTAGGCCCGTGAAAAAACCCTGGTGGGCGGCAGCCGAAGCCGTCGCACACCAGGGCCGGAACAGAGAAGAGGCCGGGTCAACTGGTGCCATTTTGATCGGGAAAAATTGAAAGTCAACCCCAACCGCGCCGCGCGAGCTTTCGACCCGCGATTGCCTTGACCGGCACCGCTGCGGTCGTAACTGTAACGGCATGAAATACCGCGAATTCGGCAACGCTGCTGTGGAAGTCTCCGAAGTCGGCCTCGGCTGCTGGCAGCTCGGGGGCGACCAGTGGGGGGACGTGTCCGACGACGACGCCCTGGGCACGCTCCGCGCCGCCGTCGAGGCGGGGACGACGTTCCTCGACACGGCCGACGTGTACGGCGCGGGCCGCAGTGAAACCCTCGTCGGCCGGTTCCTCAAGGAGTCGGGGCGGAACGACCTGTTCGTCGCCACCAAGCTCGGCCGGTTCGGGGTGCCGGGGCTGCCCGACAACGCGACGCCGGCCAACATGCGGGCGCACACCGAGGCGAGCTTGAAGCGGCTCGGCGTCGAGGCGCTCGACCTGACGCAACTGCACTGCGTGCCGCAGCCGATCCTGGAGCGCGGCGAAGTCTTCGAGACCCTGCGGACGCTGCAAGGCGAGGGCAAAATTCGCCGCTGGGGGGCGAGCGTCGAATCGACCGCCGAGGCGAAATTGTGCCTGGCGCAACCGGGGCTGGCGTCGCTGCAAATCATCTTCAACATCTACCGCCAGACGCCGATCCACGCCATTTTCCAGGAGTGCGAGGCGAAGGGCGTCGCGGTCATCGTCCGGCTGCCGCTGGCGTCCGGGCTGCTGGCCGGGAAGTACCACCCGGGCACGACGTTCGCGGCCAACGACCACCGCAGTTTCAACCGCAACGGCGAGAAGTTCAACGTCGGCGAGACCTTCGCCGGGCTGGGCTTCGAGAACGGGGTCGCCGTCACCGAAAAGCTCCGGCCGTTCGTGCCGGTCGATTACACGATGCCGCAGTTCGCGCTCAAATGGTGCCTCGGCTTCTCGGCCGTCACGGTCATCATCCCCGGCGCGCGCAATCCGGCGCAGGCCCGCGGCAATGCGGCCGTCAGCGACCTGCCGGGACTGCCGGCCGACCTCGAAGTGATACTCGAAGACTTCTACCGCACCGAAGTCGCCCCCCACGTCCGCGGGCCGGACTGAGCTGCGAAGAATTGTGCAGGGAAGGCCGCTCCGCCGGGTTTCGGACCCGCTGCCGGGCCGTCCGGGTGAATACAATGGGTCGCGTTGCGGTTCTCACTCCAGAACCAGCATTTCCAACTCCGCAATTGGAAGAGTATGACGCCGCCTGAAACAGCCTCGGTCCGCAAGCTCGGCTTCGTGAAGCGGGTCGTGTTGGTCGTCGTGCCCGCGACCCTGGCGGCCTTCGCCTGGGGGACGCCGACGCAGTTCTTCCCCGAAATGCGCGACGGCCTCAACGGCACCGTCGTGCAAGTGGTCCACCCGCCGGCCGACGGGGTCCGGTTGTTCGCACAGCACTGCGCGTCGTGTCACGGGCCGCAGGGCGAGGGGGACGGGGTCGCGCACCTGACCACCAAGGCCCGCTATTTCGGGGCGGAGCCGTTCAAATTCACCGGCACCACCGGCACTCGCATCCCGACCGACGCCGACCTCGTCGCCACACTGAAGCGGGGCATCGTCGGGTCGTCGATGCCGAGCTTCGCCCACCTGCGGGCCGACGAACTCGACGCCCTCGTCGGCCACCTCCGGGTGTTGACGCGCCAGGGCCTGTACGCCCAGCTCACGCGCAAGGCCGTCAAAGACTTCGACGACGGCGGCGACGAGGTCGATCCCGTCAAAGTCACGGCCAAGGCCGACGCCCAGGTCCACGTCGGCACGCCGCTGCCGCTGCCGGCGGCGTTCAAGCCGACCTCGCCGCAGTCGGTCGCGGCCGGCAAGGTGGTGTTCGCGGGTTCGTGCGCGTCGTGCCACGGCCCCGCCGGCCGGGGCGACGGCCCGCAGACGGTGGACCCCAAGTTCGTCAACGACAACGGCACCAAGGCCGTCCCGCGCAACTTGACGGCCGGGGTCTACAAGGGCGGCGGCGAGAAGGCGAACCTGTACGCCCGGCTGATGATCGGCATCCCCGGCACGCCGATGCCCGCTGGCACGACGCTCACCCCCGAGCAACTCGACGACTTGTTAAACTATGTCCTCTCGATGTCCCCCGCCCCCGCCCCGACGGCCGTGGTCAGCGGCGGGCGGTAGCCGTTACGCCAGCCCTTCGGCGGCCAGCCACTCGACGGCGGTTTGCATTGCGCCGCTCGTGACCGACACGTCGGCGGTCGAGTGCGCGCAACTCGTCATCGCGGCGGTGCCCCACCAGTCGATGCCTTGCAGCAACATCGCCTGGCGTAAGCCGTGGACTTGCTTCGCGTTCTTCGGGCCGTCGAGGCGGTTCACGTCGCCGTCGAACGGGACGGGGGCCTCGTTGTCGGCCATCTCGGGGAGCGGTCGCGGGCCATCGTAGTTCGGCAGCACGCGGATCATGCTGAAGTCGCAGTAGGCGACCCACGTCGCGCCCATCGCGTTGAAGCGGGCGTTGATTTGGTTGCGCAACATCCGGGCCGACTCGTTGGCCGCCTCGCAGACGCCGCCGGCCTGGATGCGCTTCAAGGTGGCGATGCCGGCCGACGCCGACAGGGGGTTGGCGTTGTAGGTGCCGGGGTGCTTCATCTTCGGCTTGCCCGGCCGCGGTTCGAGGAACGCCAGGATGTCCAACCGGCCGGCGACGCACCCGCCCGGCAGGCCGCCGGCGAGGATTTTCGCCAGCGCCGTGAGGTCCGGCGTCACGCCGTAGAACCCTTGCGCGCCGCCCGGCGACACGCGGAAGCCGGTGATGACCTCGTCGAAGATCAGCACGACATCCCGGCGGGTGCAGAGTTCGCGCAGGCCCGTCAAGAACGCGCCGCGGATCGGCACCGCCCCCCAGTGCCCGCCGGTCGGCTCCAGGATGACCGCGCCGATCTCGGGGTCGCGCGTCAAAGCCGCCTCGACGAGGTTCAAGTCGTTGGGCGGCACCGCGACGCAGACGTGCGCCATCCCCTCCGGCACGCCCGGCACCGTGGCCGCGTCGTAGGGCGGGTCACTGGCCACGGTCACGGCGTCGTGCCAGCCGTGGAAGTGGCCCTGGAACTTCAAGAACTTCGGCTTGCCGCTGGCCAGGCGGGCGAGCCGCAGGGCCATCATGGTCGCCTCGGTGCCGCTGCCGGTGAACCGGACCCGCTCCGCACTCGGGATCATCTCGGTGACCAGCGTCGCCCACTCCAGTTCGAGGTCGTGGCACGCCCCGGGGTGCGTCCCCTTGGCCATTTGCGCCTGCACCGCGGCGACGACCTCCGGCGCGGAGTGCCCCAAAATGTGCGACCCGTGGCCGACGAAGTAGTCGATCAGGTCGTGCCCGTCCACGTCCCACTTGTGCGACCCGGCGCACCGTTCGACGTAGACCGGGAACGGCTCCATCATCCGCGTGTCGTGCGTCACGCCAGTGGGGAACAGCGTTTTGGCCCGCTCGAAGCGCTGCCGGGACTGGGGGAACTCGGCAACGTAGCGCTCGGCCAGTGTCGGCATGGCGGGGACTCTCGGGCGGCGGGTGCGTGGCGAAATTGTAGCGGCTTGGCGAGCCGGAAGCGTCAGCGCCCGGAGTGTGCGCAACAATTGAGCGGAGTTGTGGCGCAGGCTCCGGGCGCTAACGCTTCCGGCTCGCCTCGAATCGCCGCGCAGATGCCTGGAGCCACTTTGGCCATGAGAAAACTATCGTGTCTCGTCGTCTGCTGCAGCGCCTGATTCGGCGATCGGCCTACCCGCGGCGGAAGCCTTTCGGGTCCGCCAGATACCGATCCAGGTCCGGGTCTTCGGTGCAAAGCAGTCGGCGGTCGATGACCCGGAACGCCGGCCCCAACTCCCCACGAATGTCGGCCAGCAGTTCGGCGGCTGCGATATTGAACCGATCGCACTCAGGTTGCCGCCACGGCCCTGGGTCGGGCGGGTAGTCCCGATTAAGGGAGGTATCGTGCCACTCGGCCAACTTCCTGCACCGCTCCAGCACCGTCGCGGGCAGTGGAAGCGGACACGGCTCCGGCAGATCGTAAGGCCCCAGATCGAAGTCGCGGCGAGCGGCGTCATCGCCCGGCCACAAGCAACCGCCTCCCCACTCGAAGAAGAATTCCAACTCATAAGTTGTCTGGCCGGCCAATCCGCAAGCCCTCCGCCGAACTAGCAACAGACAGAACTGGTTCCATCACACGACCCCGCCGGCTCGCCAGGTTACCCGACTGACTGCCGTCGGGCAACTCGATAGTCGCATCCCGACCCGTCTCACCTGCTTTCCGTGGAAGCCGTCGCGCCGTTTTCGCTATCATGGGCGGCAGTGCCGTTTCTCGCCGTGAGCGCCGCGATGTCCAACCCGCCCGTCTGCAAAGTGTCCTACCGCCGCTCGCGGTTCTCCACGCGCCTGCCGGACGACCGGGTGTACACCGCGTCGCACTTCTGGCTGTTGCCGCTGGGCGAAAACGTCTTTCGCGTCGGGTTCACGCAGTTCGCCACGCGGATGCTCGGCGACCTCGTCGAGCACGGGTACGAGGTCAAACCGGGGGCGGCCGTGAGCTTGGGCGACACGGTCGGCTGGGTCGAGGCGTTCAAGGCGACGACCGACCTGTACTGCCCCGGCACCGGCACCTTTCTCGAGGCGAACGTCGCGCTGGAAACCGACCCGACGCTCTTCGACAGCGACCCTTACGGCCGCGGCTGGCTGTACACGTTTCGCGGCGAACCCGACCCCGGTGCCACCGACGTGGCGGGGTACGTCCGGCAACTCGACTCGGCAATCGATAAGATCATGGGCAAACCCCACGGAGACGAGTGATGGCGAAGGCACGGTACGTCATGGTCGGCGGCTTCCTCGGGGCCGGCAAGACGACCGCGATCCTGCGCCTCGCCGAGATGCTGCGCGACGACGGCAAGAGCGTCGGCCTCATCACCAACGACCAGAGCGTCAACCTCGTCGATACGGCGATGCTCGCGGCCCACGGCTTCCCGGTCGAGGAGATCACCGGCGGGTGCTTCTGCTGCCGCTTCAACTCGCTGACCGACGCCGCCGACAAGCTGAGCGAAGTCGAGCGGCCGGACCTGTTCCTCGCCGAGCCGGTCGGCAGTTGCACCGACCTGACGGCGACCGTGAGCTACCCGCTCCGCCGCCTGTACGGCGACGCCTTCTTGATCGCGCCGTACTCGGTGCTGATCGACCCCGTGCGGGCCGAGCGCATCCTGGGCCTGGCCCCCGGCAACTCGTTCTCGCCGAAGGTCGCCTACATCTACGTCAAGCAACTCGAAGAAGCCGACCTCATCGTCGTGAACAAGCTCGACGCGCTCACCCCCGACCGGCTCGCGGCCCTGACGGCGACCCTGGGCGAACGCTTCCCGCAGGCGAAAGTTCTCACCGTCTCGGCGCGGGACGGCACTCACATGGCCGCGTGGCTCGCCGCACTGCAAGCCGACGACATGCCGGCCGGGGACGCGATGGAGATCGACTACGACACCTACGCCGAGGGCGAAGCGCTGCTCGGCTGGCTGAACGCGACCGTCGCCCTCGAATCCGCGTCCAGGTTCGACGGTAACGCCACCCTCGTCGGCCTGGCCGACGAACTGCACCGCCGGCTCGCCGACCTGGACATCGAAATCGCCCACTTGAAAATGACGCTGACGCCCGACACTGGAACCGACCTGGCCGTCGTCAACCTCGTGCGCAACGGCGGCCGGCCCGAAGCGTCCCACACGCTCAACGAACCGCTGACGGCCGGCGAGTGCGTCGTCAACCTGCGGGCCGAAGGCGACCCGGAAACGCTGCGGGCCGTGCTGGCGGAGGCCCTGGAGTCGTTGAGCGTGCCGGCGACGGTGACGCACACCGAAGCGTTCCGCCCCGGCCGGCCGGTCCCGACGCACCGGCTGGTTCAAGGTTAAAAAAGCCCGCCGCAGGGAGATTTCGCCACATGACGACGCCGCTCGACGTACTCCCCCCGCGGGTGCTGTACTGCCACTGCGCCTACGCGGCTGTCGTGCCCAAGGCGACCAAGGAGGCGGTGCTCCGCGGGTTGACCGACGCCGGCGTTGCCTTCGACGCCGTGCCAGACTTGTGCGAGTTGTCCGCTCGGCGCGACCCCGTGCTGGCCGACCTGACCGGCGACGGGCCGACGAAGTTGGTGGCGTGTTATCCGCGTGCGGTGAAGTGGCTATTCCACGCGGCGGGGGTCGAGTTGTCGCAGAACATTGAGGTGTTAAACATGCGAACCGACACGGCCGACGCGATTCTCGCTGACGTTCTCGGCACGCCCCGGACTCCCGCGGAGGTGACGGCGTGAGTACACTTCCGATGGCGGAC
This sequence comes from Fimbriiglobus sp., assembly GCA_043745465.1. Lineage (GTDB taxonomy): Bacteria > Planctomycetota > Planctomycetia > Gemmatales > Gemmataceae > Fimbriiglobus. The sequence continues at coordinate 34,359 of JAYTSV010000159.1, read as the reverse complement.
GCCAAGGCCGCGACGATCACTCGCTTCCGCGTCGCCGTGTACGAATCGACGGGGGCCGAACCGCTCGACGCCGGGGTCCGCGGCGACCTCGTCGCGGCGCTGCTCTCGAAGGGCTACGCCGTGACGGTCGTCCGCCCCGGCGCGACGCTCGCCCGCTTCACCGCCGGCACGCTCGTGGTACTCGGCCGCTTCACCGAGGCCAAGCCGTCGGAGGCCGCCGACGGCCCGGTGGCGATCCACTTCCGCGACGTGGCCGCGTTGACCGCCGCGCAAGCGGTCGAAGTCGTGGACGGCCTCCGCGGCGGCGAGAACTTGAACAAGCCCGGCGCGTGGAAGCCGTGGTTCCCGGTCATCGACTACGACCGCTGTACGAACTGCATGCAGTGCCTGTCGTTTTGCCTGTTCGACGTGTACGCCGTGAGCGCGGACAAAAAGATTCAGGTGCAGAACCAGACGAAGTGCAAGACGGATTGCCCGGCCTGTTCGCGCGTCTGCCCCGAAGTCGCCATCCTCTTCCCGAAGTACCGCCACGGCCCCATCAACGGCGACGTGATCGGGGCCGACGACGTGCGCCGCGAGGTGATGAAGGTCGATATCTCCGCCCTGCTCGGCGGCGACATCTACCAGGCGTTGCGCGACCGGTCCGCGAAGTCGAAGTCGCGGTTCGCCAAGGAGCGCGACGAGGACCGCGCCCTCGAAGAGCGGCAAAAGTGCCTCGTCGCCCTGGGCAAAGCCCTCGAAATCCCGCCCGAAGTGTTCGCCTCCCTGCCTAGCATTGACGAAATCCGCACGAAAGCCGACCAGGCCGCCGCCCGCGCCACGGCGGCACTGGCGGACGCTCGCCCGAATTGACCCACCCCGAGGCCGTCCATGATCTTCACGCTCGCCCGCCGGATGCTCTCGGAAGTCGAACCGCGGCTCCTCTGGAAGTTCGCCTTCAACTTCGGCCTCAAGGGCATGGTCTCCGTCGAGCGCTTCAAGCGGCGGCTCAAGCAGGGCGTCCACTTCCCGCCGTTCTTGTACATTTCCGTCATCAACAGTTGCAACTTGAAGTGCCAGGGCTGTTGGGTGGACGTGCAAAGCCCCCGCAAGATGATCGACAAGGCGACCCTGAACCGCGTCATCCGCGAGGCCAAGCGCCGCGGCAACTCCTACTTCGGCATCCTCGGCGGCGAGCCGTTCCTGCACCCCGACTTGCTCGACGTGTTCGACGCCCACCCCGACTGCTACTTCCAGGTCTTCACCAACGGCCAACTCATCACCGACGCCGTGGCCCGCCGGCTGCGCGACGCCGGCAACGTCACGCCGCTGATCTCGGTCGAGGGCACGTCCACGGTCAGCGACGAGCGGCGGGGCAAGTTGAACGTGCTGAACCGCACGATGGCGGGCCTGGAAGCGTGCAAGCGGGCCGGCCTGATTACCGGCGTGGCCACGAGCGTTTGCCGCACCAACATCGACGACCTTCTCAGCGAAGCCTGGCTGCGCCGGCTGATCGACCTCGGCATCCACTACGCCTGGTTCCACACCTATCGCCCCGTCGGCCCGCAACCGGCCGAGGGCTTGGCGTTGTCGCCGGAGCAGATTTTGCAGGTGCGTCGGTTCGTCGTGACGATGCGCAGTAAACTCCCCATTGCCATCGTCGATCCGTACTGGGACCACAACGGCCAGGCACTCTGCCCGATGGCGACCGGCGTGAGCCACCACATCGGCCCGTCGGGCGACATCGAGCCGTGCCCGATCATCCAGTTCGCCAAGGAGTCGATCCACGACGACCGCGGCATTTACAACCTGCTCACGCAGTCGGCGTTCCTCAAGGACTTCCGCGAGGCGAGCGCCCAGGCGACCCGCGGCTGCGTCGTCCTCGAACGGCCCGACTTGGTCAAGGCGATCGTGCTCAAGCACGCCGCATACGACACGACGAGCCGGCAGACGGCCCTCGAAGAACTCGACAAAATGACGCCGCGGACGAGCCAGCACAACCCCGGGAACGAGATCCCCGAGGAGAACTGGGCCTACCGCCTGGCGAAGCGGAACTGGTTTTTCGGCTTCGGTGCGTACTCTTAGGCGAAGCGACCTCACCCCCCGGCCCCCTCTCCGTTTCGGAGAGGGGGAGCAAGAGGGACGCGATCAACGACAACAACCCGCTTGCTCCCCTCTCCGCGTCGGAGAGGGGACGGGGGTGAGGTTTCTTCGCCCGAGCGCCCCCTCGCATCTGGCGGGGGTTCTCTTAAAACACGCCGTGACCGACTCGTGTCCGTGCCCGGAGTCTCCTCAATGCTGTTGCCGCTGCTCACGCTCCCGCGGGCGATGCCCGTCGCCTCGAAGCGCCCGACTCAGTCCGGCGTGCCGCCGACGCGCGAGGACCGCGAGCGCGTCCGCACCCTGGCCGCGCGCTACGTCGCCGCCGTGAAGCCTGTCATCCCGATCTCGCTGGAAGAGTTGCGCACTCACGCCGAGAAGTTGACCGCCGCCGAGGGGCTGAGCGAGGCGTTCCAGAACTACGTCGGCGTCGTCATCAACAGCGAGGCCAACCGCGAGGCGCTCGCCGGGGTGCCGTTCGAGCGCCGCTTGTTGCTGCTGCCGAAGTGCTTGCGGGTTGAGGACCGCTGCCCCGCGCCCTTCGACGAGTTCGGGCTGCTGTGCAAGCAGTGCGGGCTTTGCACGATTCAAGATTTACAAGCCGAGGCCGAGAAGTTGGGCTACGCGGTGCTGGTGGCCGAGGGGTCGGCGCTGGTCATGGCGATCATCCAGACGGGCAAGATCGACGCCATCATCGGCGTGAGTTGCCTGTCGGTGCTCGAAAAGGCCTTCCCGTACATGGAGGCCGCGGCCATCCCCGGCGTCGCCATCCCGCTGCTGCAAGACGACTGCAAGGACACGGCGATCGATGTCGAGTGGGTCTGGGACTTCATCCACCTGAGCAGCGACGACCGCACCTTCCGCCTCGACCTCGACGGGGTCCGGGCCGAGGTCGATACCTGGTTCACGCTGGAGGCGTTGCGCGACATCCTGGCCGACGGCGACACACAAAGTGAGCGCATCGCTCGCGAGTGGCTGGCCCGCGCCGGCAAGCGCTGGCGGCCGTTCCTCGTCGCCTGCGTCTGGAAGGCCCTGCAAGACGACCCGACGACGCCGTTCCCGGCCGACCTGAAGAAGCTCGCGGTCGCGGTCGAGTGCTTCCACAAGGCGTCGCTGGTCCACGACGACATCGAGGACTCCGACGACCTGCGCTACGGCGAGAAGACCCTGCACGCCCAGCACGGCATCCCCGTCGCGCTCAACGTCGGCGACTTGCTGTTGGGCGACGGCTACCGGCTGATCGCCGAGACCGACGCCCCGGCCGGTGTGCGGGCGCAAATGCTCCGCATCGCCGCCGAGGGGCACCGGACGCTTTGCCTGGGGCAGGGCAACGAGTTGACGTGGGCCAACGAGCCGACGCCGCTCACGCCGCTGGAAGTCGTCGGCATCCACCGGCAGAAGACGGCCCCGGCGTTTGAAGTCGCCCTGCGCATCGGTGCCGCGTTCGGCGGGGCCGACGCCGACTTGCACGCGACGTTGACCGCCTACAGCGAGGCGCTGGGCATCGCCTACCAAATCCGCGACGACATCGACGACCTGACGAACCCCGACGGCAACGACCTGACCCTGACCCGCCCCGCCTTCCCGCTCGCGGCCGCTTACGAGCGCGCCAAGGGCGACGACCGCGAACTGATCGAGCGAGCCTGGCGACGGGCCGCCGACGCCCCGGACGCAGCGACGCTGCGCGAAGTCATCGACCGCCTCGGGGCCGGCGAGCGGGCCGAGCAGATGCTCGACAGCTACAAGGAGCAAGCCGTCCGCGTGCTGCTCGAAGTCCAGAACCCGAGCTTGAAGGGCTTACTGCGGCGGGTGGTGGGCAAAATCTTCAGCGTCGAGATTCGGAGTTGGTGCCGTGAGTTTGAGACTCGAAATGCTGCAAGTCGCCCGGTTGGCACCGAGGCTGTTGGGTGACAGCGCCGACCTCGTCCGCGGCTTCCTGTTGACTCAACACCACCCCGGCGGCGGCTTCACCGACCGGGGCGGGGAACCCGACCTCTACTACACCGTGTTCGGCCTCGAAGGGCTGCTCGCCCTCCGCGCCGACCTGCCGGTCACGGCCACCGTCGCGTACCTCACCGGCTTCGGCGACGGCCGCGACCTCGACTTCGTCCACCTCGCCTGCCTCGCCCGCAGTTGGGCCGCGCTGCCCAAAGAGCTACGCTCGACCGTCCCCGCCGACGCGATCCTCGCCCACGTCGAGTCGTACCGCAGTGGCGACGGCGGCTACGCGGTCACGGCCGGTCAGGCCGACGGCACCCTCTACGGCTGCTTCCTGGCGCTCGGCACCTACCAGGACCTCGGCCGGTCGCTGCCCGACCCCCCCGGGATGCTGGCGTGCGCCACCCGGCTCCGGGCGAACGACGGCGGGTTCGCCAATCAACTCGACGTGCCGCAGGGCTTGACGCCCAGCACGGCCGCTGCCGTGACGCTGTTCCGCACGCTCGACGGCCCGCCGCACCCCGAACTCGCCGCCTGGCTGTTCGCGCGGTGTCGCCCCGAAGGCGGCTTCTTCGCCACGCCAATGGCCCCCCTCCCCGACCTACTCTCGACGGCGACGGCCCTGCACGCCCTGAGCGGCCTGCACGCCGACATCGACGCCATCCGCGAGCCGTGCCTGGACTTCCTCGACACGCTGTGGACGGCCAAGGGCGCGTTCCACGGCCACTGGGCGGACGACGCGATCGACTGCGAGTACACGTACTACGGCCTGCTCGCCCTGGGCCACCTGGGCGTGTAACGGCTCCGCCGCAGGCGATTCTTGGCGAGCGGCCCACGTCAGTGGGCTGTTCCCCCCTGGGATGCGGGCGACTTCCCCCCGCGAGCGGCGGAAACTCCCGGCGGGGTGACACTTCCCATTCCGGGTTGGAACAGCGGACTCACGTCCGCCGCTCGCCGCGCCTGCGGCGGAGCTGCGGCCGGGGTGCTCGCACAAGTCGGCCGATTTTCCCCAGCCCGGGGTCGTTTTCCACGCTAGGCTTGTCCGCGCAGGGGCGACCCGTTTCCGGGGGCGGGCGAACGCAATGATCGGGCGGGTCTTCTTAGGACGGTACGAAGTGCAACGCCTCCTCGGCGAGGGGGGCATGGGCCGCGTCTACCTGGCCCGCCAGACCGACCTCGGCCGCCAGGTCGTCGTCAAGGTCATGCACGACCACGTCGCCGCCGATCAACGCTTCTGCGAGCGGTTCCAGCGGGAAACGCTGCTCATGGCCCGCTTCCACCACCCGAACGCGGTCACCCTGTACGACGCCACGCTGAACGACCCGGCCGGGCCGTGCATCGTTATGGAGTACGTCCGCGGGGTGAACCTCGAAACCCTGCTCGCGAAGACCGGGCGGATGACCGCGCCGCGGGTCGCCCGCATCATTACGCAACTGTGCGAAGTCCTGCAAGCGGCCCACGACGAGGGGATCATTCACCGCGACTTGAAGCCGGCCAACCTGATGATCACCGACCCGGACACGCCGAAGGAGCGGATCAAGGTCATGGACTTCGGCCTGGCCAAGCTCATCGACGACCCCGCCGTGCAAAAGGTGACCGACACGAACGTCGATTTCGCCGTCGGCACGCCCGGGTACATCGCCCCGGAACAGGTCCGGGGGGAGACGATGGACCACCGCGGCGACCTGTACTCGGTCGGCGTGATGATGTACGAACTGCTCACCGGCCGGCTGCCCTTCCTGGGGGCGAACGGCATGGACGTGCTCCTCGCCCACGCGACCGAGGCACCGCCGACGTTCGCCGAAATCGGCCTGCCGAACTGGGTGCCGCGGCCGGTCGAGGCGTTGGTCTTCGCGGTCCTAGCCAAGCTCCCCGAGCACCGGCCCCAGTCGGCCCGCGAACTGTCCGAGCGGCTGACGACGGCCCTCGCCCGGGAGCAGAACCGGGCCGAGCAGCGGTCGGTCTCCCGGCCGACGCCCTCGCCGATGGTGGCCGTACCGGTGGCCCCGCGCGACCTTCCGGATTCGCCCGAAACCCTGATCCCGCTCCAGACCGACGCCGCTTACCGCGACCGCCCGGCCGCGACCGTTCCGGCCCCGCTGCCGACGCACGCCCCGGCGTGCATCGAGATTCCCGACGAGACGGCGTTGCGGTTCCACCTCGAGGCGTGGATGCCGGAAGCGATTGCCATCCGCAAGCTCCGCGGGTTCATCCACGACTGCGCCGGCGAGGTCCTGGAGAGCGTTCCCGGGCTGGTCCGGGTCCGGTTGAGCCAAAGCCGCACGCCGACGAACTCGCTCGCCTGGTTCGGGTTCGGCCGCCGCTCGGCCGGGCCGATCGACCTCGAACTGCACCTGTCCCGCGGCGATTCCCGGCAAGAAAACAACCTGACCATCGACGTCCGCTTCCGCCCGTCGCACCCTACACTGTTGACCGACCCCGCCTGGAAGACCCGCTGCACGAAGCTCTTCATCGAACTCCGCGCCCACCTCATGGGCGGCCTCTGAGCGTTCGACCGATAATATGCGACGAGTGCCGTGAGGAATCTTCGGGGGACACCAATCACCGTCGATCAGAAAACCGTTCTTGCGGTTATCGCATTTTCGCTCGGACTCGCTTCACTCGCCGCCGCCGAGCAACCGAAGCTCGGCGACGCGACGATTCGGGGCGAATTCAGCGGCTCCGCGATCGTCGTCCGCACGACCTCGCGGTTCGCGGGGGCCATCGACTCGCTCACTTGGGGCGGCCGCGAGTTCATCGACCGCGCCGACCACGGGCGGCAACTCCAGTCCGCTGCCAGTTTCGACCTCGCGGCCGGGGGTGCATTTTGGGCCGAGTGCTTCAACCCCACCGAGGCCGGGTCGCGGGCCGACGGCGACGGGCCGACCTCGTCGAGCGAACTCGTGTCCCTCAAGGCGACTACGGTGGAACTCCGCACGACGACGCGACTGGCCTTCTGGCTCCGGCCCGGCGAGAAGTCGGCCGGCCGGCCGGCGCTCAACGACGCCGTCCTGTCGCGGCACGTCCTGACGAAGCGGGTCCGGGTCGGCCACGGCACACTCGCCAACGTCCTGGACTACCGAGTCACCTTCACCGTGCCGGCCGGCGAGAAGCACACCTTCGCTCAGTTCGAGGCGCTCACCGGGTACATGCCGCCCGAGTTCGAGGTGTTCCGAAAGTTCACGGCCGCGACCGGCAAGCTCGACGACCTGAACGACGGCCCGGGCGAGCAGGCATCGCCGGTCGTATTCGCCACCGCGTCCGGCCGGCACGCGATGGGGGTTTTCTCGCCCGACCAGCCGTCGCCCGGCTACGAGACGGCCGGGTACGGCCGCTTCCGCTTCCCGGCCGAAAAGGTCGTCAAGTGGAACTGCGCCTTCCGGCTCCGCGATCCGCAGGGCGTGCCGACCGGCGACCACCACTTCCGCCTGTTCGTCGCCGTGGGTACTCTGGAATATGTGCGGCTCGCCTTGGTCGCACTGGACCGCGAGTTCCCGCACCGTTAATCGCACAGGAGTCTCAGGGCGTACCGTCGGGGCGGCGCACTCCGGACACGCGCGGTGACCCCGGCACACTTCTTGCCAGCACCTCGCCGGCTGGGCGCAACTCGACCCGCCCATCCCCCTGGATACGGCCAAAGGTAAGGGGTTCGCCCACATGGTCATCGACTACTCGGCCGGGTCTCCGAGCCGAGCAAAATCTTCGCCCGCATGATGAACGGCACCAACGGTCACGCGTGACCCGGGGCGTTACGGCCGACGGGTGCTAGTCAACTCGGCCAGGCGCTTCTCGGCTTCCTTGACGTGCGCCGGGTTCGTGTCGGTCTGAATTTCCCTGCGGTACAGTTCGACGGCCTTCTTGCGGTCGTTCAACTGGCGGTCCTGCAGGCGGGCGGCGCGGATCAGGGCGTCGCCGCTGCTGCCCTTCCGCCACATCGCGGCGTGCTCGAAGTACCGCGCGGCCCGCTCGTACTGCTTGTACGCCTTGCCCTCGTACAGGTCGCCGAGTTCGTAGGCCACGTCGGCCAGCTTGTCCATGTCCGGGTGCTTGTGGACGATGTCCTGGAGGAGGATTTCGGCGCGGCGCATGTTCAGCGTCGCGTCGGTCCCGCCCTTCGCCTTGTACTGCACGGCGAGCTTGAACAGGTCGTTGGCGTCGGCGTCGTTCTTCGACAGCGACGGGTTGTCGGGCAGGGGGTCTTGAATCTCCAGCGAGTACGACGGCTTCCAGGCGAGGTGGTACGTCCGCAACTCTTCCTCGACCCAGCGGGCTTTTTCGCGGTCGCCGGTCTTGGTGTAGTGGTCGTAGAGCGCGATCAGCGACAGTTGGTACTCGCTGCGGGCGGTGACGACGCGCTGGATCATCCGGTCGTCGTCGTGCCCCGGCTTGACGGCCGCCGGCTTGTCCGCCCCGACGCCCAGGACGGCGAAGGCGGCGAGTGTGACGATGGCGGCGACCGACCGCGCCCGGAACTGGATCATGGCGAAACTCCCCTGCGGAAACGAAAAAAAACCGGGCGAACGCCCGGGGTTTTCCGCACGGGGTTCGCGTCACACCTTCGGCGGGCCGCTGCCCGGGCCGCTGCTGATCCCACTGCTGCCGCGGTCGTTCGGCCGGACCGGGCTGTGCGTCCCCGTCTCGGCGGAGATCGACGGCAGCGTCGGGTTGGACGACACCGGGCTGAACCCGCTCGACGGCGGGCCGACCGGCACATAGTTGCCCGACGGCCGGGCCTCGGGCCGGCCGAAGATCATCCGCCCGGCCGGCGTTTGCAGCACGCTCGTGACCAGGATCGAGGTCTCGTGGCCGATCGAGTTGCGGCCGTTCTCGACGACGATCATGGTGCCGTCGTCCAGGTAGCCGACGCCCTGGCCGATCTGGTCCCCCGCCTTCACGATCTTCACCTGCAAGTATTCCCCCGGAAGCGCCACCGTCTTGAGGCTGTTGGCGATTTCGTTCAGGTTAATCACGTCCACGCCCTGCAATTGCGCGATCTTGTTCAAGTTGAAATCGTTCGTCACAACCCGACCGCCGACGCCCTTGGTGAACAGCACCAGCCGCTCGTCCACGCGGATCTTCTCGCCGGGCCGGGACTCGCCCGCGTTGCCGTCGTGCATGATGAGTTCGACTTTGGTGTTCGACTGCAACCGCTTGAGGATGTCCAGCCCCCGGCGGCCGCGGTTCCGCTTCAGCTTGTCCGAACTGTCGGCGATGCCCTGCAACTCTTGCAGCACGAACCGCGGGACGATCAACTTCGACTCGACGATGCGGGTGTCGCACAGGTCGGCGATCCGGCCGTCGATGATGACCGACGTGTCCAGGACCAGCGGCTTGCTCCCCTTGATCTGCCGGGAGAACTCGACGTAGGGGATGACGAAGCGGAAGTCGTCCCGGGTCTGCAGCAGAGTGGAGATCGAGATGTAGCAGCAGATGACCGTCACGGCGAACCGCCACAGGACCTGCATCTGCCGGACGCGGCCGTCGTCGGGGTTCAAGTAGAGTGAGCCGACGATCGGGTCGAGGACCAGCGAGAAGAGGTAGCCGACGAGCAGGCCGAGCAGCAGGCCGAAGTAGACCGACGAGATGGTGCCGATCTGCTTGTTCTTCTCGCGCACGTCCGTGAACAGCACGACCCCGCCGATGGCCAGGACTGTGGCGGCACTCAACAGGCCGCCGACCGGGTTGTCGTCGGCGTTGAAGAAGGCGAAGAAGACGGTGGCGATGCCGACGATCAGCGCGGCGTAGAAGCCGCGGAGGAGCCACATGAGCATGGGGGAGACTCGGAATGATGGTGGGGGATGGGGGCGAATGCTTCAATCTTACAGGTCCGTCGTCGGCGCGAATAGACGCCGGTACTCCTGTTGGGCGAAACGGTCCGTCATGCCCGCCAGATAATCCCCTACCACGACGGCCAAATCGGGCACCGGGTCGCGCCCGGGGAGGGCCACTGCGGCCGGCGGGCCGACGACCCCGCCCGACCCGGCCCACCGCCGCAAGTGCCGCTCGGGCAGGAGTTCCGGCGCGGCCAGGTACTCGGCGAACAGCGCCTTCAACACCCGCTTGCCGTTGGCCGTCATCCGCAGGACGCGGTGGTGGCAGTAGACCCGGGCGCGGAGAAACTTCGCCAATTCCGACTTTTGCCGCGCCATCGGCCCGCTCAAGCCGACGAGTTCGACCGCCGCCCCGCGCACGTCGTCGAGGGTCCGCACCCGGTGGGCCGTCAGCCGTGCGGCCGTCTCGGCGAGCAAGTCGTTCACCTGCCGGGCCAGCATCTCGCGGACGACGGCCGTGCGGAACGCATGGGGCGGCAGGGCGGAATGCCCGGCCGACACGCTCGCGGCCGTGTCCCGCCACAATTCGACTTCGTGCAAGTCGGCCAGGGTGATGAAGCCGAGGCCGAGGGCGTCGTCCGTGTCGTGCGTCGAGTACGCGATGCTATCGACGACATCGACGACGAGGGCTTCGAGCAGCGCCGCCCCGACCCCGCGGAACTCGGCCGCCTGCGGCGCGTCCGCGTGCCCGGCGTGCCGGACGAACGCCTCGCGCAACTCGAACGTCAGGTTCAGCCCCGGGTAGTCGGGGTAGCGCTCTTCCAACTCGTCCACGCGGCGCAGGCCGTACAGGTTGTGGTTAAACCCGCCGTACTCCTTCAGGCAGTCGTTCAGCGCCGCCTCCCCGGCGTGCCCGAACGGCGGGTGGCCGATGTCGTGCGCAAGTGCGACGGCCTCCGTGAGGTCTTCGTTCAGCCGCAGCCGGCGGGCGACCGTGCGGGCCACCTGGACGACTTCGAGCGTGTGCGTCAGCCGGGTCCGGTGGTGGTCGTTGACGCTGGCCACGAGGACTTGCGTCTTGCCGGTCATGCGGCGGAAGGCCGAACTGTGGACGATCCGCTCGCGGTCGCGCTGGAACGGCGAGCGGAACTCGTGCAACGGCTCGGGGTGCCGGCGGCCGCGCGAGGTGGCGTCGGTCATGGCGTAGGGGGCGGCGTCGGTCATGCGGAGATTTTACCCGCGATTCCCCATCCGGCGAGTCCTCGGCCCGCCGCGTCACACGTGCAGCTTGCGGTACTTGAGCCGCGTCGGGATGTCGGCGGCGGCCCCGAGGCGGGCGCGGCGCTGCTCCTCGTACACCTGGAAGTTCCCCTCGCACCAGACCACCTTACTGTCCCCCTCGAAGGCCAAAATGTGCGTGGCGATGCGGTCCAGGAACCACCGGTCGTGGCTAATCACCACGGCGCACCCGCCGAAGTTCAGCAGGGCCTCTTCGAGCGCGCGCAGGGTGTCGATGTCCAGGTCGTTGGTCGGCTCGTCGAGCAGGAGCAGGTTGCCGCCGCTGCGCAAGAGTTTGGCCAGATGGATGCGGTTCCGCTCCCCGCCCGAGCAAGTGCCGACGAGCTTCTGCTGGTCCGGGCCGCGGAAGTTGAACCGGGCGACGTAGGCTCTCGAAGCGACCTTGCGGTTGCCGAGCATGATGTAGTCGGTGCCGCCGGTCACTTCCTCGAAAATCGACTTCTCCGGCGAGAGCGCGTCCCGGTTCTGATCGACGTGGGCCGGCTTCACGGTCGGGCCGACGGTCAGCTTGCCGCCGTCGGGCGTTTCTTCGCCGACGATCATCTTGAAGAGCGTCGTCTTGCCCGCGCCGTTCGGGCCGATGATGCCGACGATGCCGCCCTTGGGCAGGTTGAACGTCAGGTCGTCGTACAGCAGGTTCTCGCCGAACGACTTGGCGACCTTCTCCGCCCGCACGACCAGGTCGCCGAGCATCGGGCCGGGCGGAATCTGGATGGTCAGTGCGTCTTCCTTGTCGTCCACTTCCTGGGCCTGCAACTTGTCGATGTTGGCCAGGCGGGCCTTCGACTTCGACATGCGGGCGCGGGGGGCCATCCTGGCCCATTCGAGTTCGCGTTCGAGTTCCTTGTGCCGGGACGACTCCTGCTTCTCCTCGACGAGCAATCGCTTCCGCTTCTGCTCCAGCCAGCCGGTGTAGTTGCCGGTCCAGGGGATGCCCCGGCCGCGGTCGAGTTCGAGAATCCACTTGGCCACGTTGTCCAGGAAGTACCGGTCGTGGGTAACGCTGACCACCGCCCCGGGGTACTTGGCCAGGTGCCGTTCGAGCCACTCGACCGACTCGGCGTCCAGGTGGTTGGTCGGCTCGTCGAGCAAGAGCAAGTCGGGCCGCTGCAGCAGCGCCTTGCACAGCGCGACCCGGCGACGTTCTCCGCCGGACAGCCGCTCGACGGGGGCGTCCGGCGGCGGCAGCCGCATCGCGTCCATCGCCAGTTCGAGTTGCCGGTCGAGGTTGTAGGCGTCGGCCGCGTCGATGGCAGCCTGCACGCGGTCCATCTCGTTCATCAGCTTGTCGAAGTCCGCGCCGTCGGCGCTCATCAGGTCGCCGATGTCTTCCTGCCGCTTCAACAGCCCGCGCGTCTTGGCGACGGCTTCTTCGATGTTCTCCAGCACCGTCTTGCCGGGGGTCAGGTGCGGCTCTTGCGGCACGTACCCGACGGTCGCCCCGTTCTGCACGGCCGCCTCGCCCATGAACTCCTTATCGACGCCGGCCATGATCTTGAGCAGGGTCGATTTCCCGGACCCGTTGGTGCCCAGCACGCCGATCTTGGCCCCGGGGTAGAACGAGAGGTTCACGTCCTTGAGGATTTCGCGCTTGCCGTAGTGCTTCGTCAGGTTCCGCATCGTGAAGATGTAGTGCTCGGCCATGCCGTCCTCGGGGTTCGTACCGGTGTCGTGCGGGCCATTGTACAGCGGGCGACGTGTGCCGGAAGCGTCTGCGCCCGGAGCCTGGGCCGCGCCGGTTTCGGAGTTGGTGCCGGAAGCGTCAGCGCCCGGAGTTCACGCACCCCGGCGTCAGAACAGATCGGCGGGGTCGGCGGTCTGCACCTTGCGGACGGCAATCAGCCCGGACCCGACGCACATGGCCGTCGTGAGCGCGAACACGGTCGCCGTCCGCTCGCCCGGTGGTGCCGTTCGCGTCGGTGTGGGTTGACGGCAATTGCAAACTCTTCGACGACGCGGAAGCCATCGAAACGCACGGAGGTTGGGAGCGAAATGCCAGATGACGAGGCACGGTACCGATTCGCACAATTCCTATTCAACCCTCCACGCTGACGCAACTCGCTTGATCGGTGATTCTTGTGGCATCTCGTCAAGACTGCCGCTTCTTCTCGGCACGCCAATTGCCTCAGCATTCGACGCCCGACAGTGAAGCACCTCTCCAGAGACTCTCCCTGCGTTTGCCCGCGTCTTGCGTCTGCGAGATGCCGGCTCATTCCTCGGTTGCCAGGCCCGGACTGACGACCTCAGCGGAGAATTCGATGAAGCACGGTTATCTGATCGACATGGACGGCGTCCTCTACCGCGGTTCGGAACTGATTCCGGGCGCGGACACCTTTATTGCCCGGCTACGCGAGCGGGACATCCCGTTCCGGTTCTTGACGAACAACAGCCAGCGGACCCGGCGGGACGTGGTGGCCAAGCTGGCGCGGATGGGGATTGTCGTCGAGGAAGAGCACATTTACACGTGCGCGATGGCGACGGCCCGCTACCTGGCCCAACAGAAGCCGGGCGGGACGGCGTTCGTTATCGGCGAGGGCGGCCTGCTGAACGCCCTGCACGCCAGCGGTTACGCGGTCGTTGACCACGACCCGGACTACGTCGTCGTCGGCGAGGGGCGGACGTTCAACCTGGAACTCGTCGAGGCGGCCACGCGCATGGTCGTGGCCGGGGCCAAGTTGATCGCCACGAACCTCGACCCGAGTTGCCCGACGGACAAGGGCGTCCGCCCCGGGTGCGGGGCGCTGGTGGCCCTGCTGGAGGCGGCGACGGGCGTGAAGGCCTTCAGCGTCGGCAAGCCTAGCCCGGTGATGATGCGCGCGGCCCGCAAGGAACTCGGCCTGACGACCGACCAGACGACCATGATCGGCGACACGATGGAGACGGACATCCTGGGCGGGGTCCAACTCGGCTTCCGCACCGTGCTCGTTTTGAGCGGGGGGGCGCGCCGCGAAGACCTCGACCGGTACGCCTACCGGCCCGACCTCGTCGTGTCGTCGTTGGCCGAATTCGCCGACCTGGTCGAAGGCGCGGAGTCGGACAGCCGGTGGCCGACGCCGGCCACGCGGCCCGACGGCCGGTCGCGCCGGCTCGCGGTGGCCGGCGCGTAAGCCACTGCCGTTTTAGAACAGGTCGGCGGGGTCGGCGGTCTGCACCTTGCGGACCGCGATCAGCCCCGACCCGACGCACATGGCCGTCGTGAGCGCGAACACGGTCGCCATCCGCTCGGCCGTCATCGTTACGGGCAATTGCGCGGCGACCGCCGTCACGCGGTAGAGCGCCAGCGACGTGACGAAGCCGCCGAGAAATCCGCCGACGGCCAGGAACATCGCCTGCCAGACGACGACGCGGAACAGGTAGCCGAAGCGGTAGCCGACGGCCTTGAGGGTCGCGTACTCGGGGAGCCGCTTCTTGATGTCCGCGACCATCATCTGGTAGACGAAGATCGCCCCGACGAGCAGCGCGAGCACGACGCCGAAGGTGAAGAACTGGCCGACGGCCGTCTTGTTAATCCAGAAGCTCCGCTCGCGGTCGCCGAGTTCGGCCCGCGTCATGACGAGCACGTCCGGCGGCAACAGTCGGCGCAAGTCCGAGGCGGCGGCCGCGGCGTCGGTGCCCGGCGCGAGTCGGACCAGGCCGAAGGTGACCGTGCCGGCCGGCCGGCGGTTCAGCGTCGAGTACGTCTCCTCGTTGGCGAGCAGTAGCCCGGTGTAGCTGAACCCGGTGCCGAGCGTGAAGTACCCGGCCAACTCGACGGTCGCGCCGTTGAACTCCGTCGTCGTGCCGGGGGGCATCGCCTCTTCGCGGCCGAAGTCCGGGCGCGACCGGCGGTCGAGCATCACGACGTTCAGCCGGGTCAGCGCGGCGGCGGCCCGTTGGCGGTCGGCGGCGTCGGCGAACAGGCCGCGGTCGGCGGGCAGGAAGAGTTCGCCCAACTCGGCCGGGTTGACCCCGAGCATCACGATCGCCCACTGCCGGCCGCCGCGCGGGTCTTCGGCCGGCGGCGTCGGGTTCCGCCACAGCCCCTGCGCGGTCGAGAACGGCAGCACCTCGACGACGCCCGGAAGGGCCTGCGCCTGGGCCAGCCGGGCGCGGTCGAAGCGGCCCGGGCGGCTCAGGTCGAGGTACTCGCTGGACAGCACCAGCACGTCGAAGTTCAGGCGGTCGTAGAGGAGCGTCGCCGTACTCTCGGTCGCCCCGAGGAAGCCGAGTTGCATGAAGATCAGGACGACGGCGAACCCGGCTCCGGTGATCGACACGGCGGCGCGGCCGCGGTCGTGGCGCAGGTTCGACAGGGCTAACCGGAAGGAGGTCACTTGGGGGCCACGAAGGTCGCGCGGACTTGCAGGCCGATGAAGTCGGCCGTCAGCCGGGACGACTCGGCGTCGAGCGTCACCTCGACCTCGACGACGCGGCGGTCGGCGTCCTCGCGCGGCCCGAGGGCGAAGACGGTGTTCTTGGCGATCATCGGGGCGACGCCGGCGAGCTTGACGCTGCCCTTCAATGGCTTGATGGCGGCCCCGGCCTCGACGACGCGGGCGTCCACCTCGACCTCGACCTGCTTGCCCCCGGTCAGCCAGCCGCGAAGCCGGGCCACGTCGGTCTCGTACACTTCCGCGACGACGGTCATGGTCGCCGTGTCCGCGAGTTGCAGCACCGGCGTCGCCCCCAGCGTGTCCCCGGCGCGGGCACCGACCTTGACGATGCGGCCGGCGGCCGGGGCGCGCACGACGGCGTCCGCGACTTTTTGCACCGCCGCGGCCCGGCTCGCCTTGAGCGATTCGACGGGGATGAGCGCGAGCGCCCGGTCGGTCTCGGCGTCGAGGGTCGCCCGCTTGGCCACCGCCACCGCCTCGCCGGCCGCCTGCTGCTCGACCGCCTTGGCCTTCTGAATCGTGATCGCGGTCAACTCGCCCTTGGCGGTCGCGGCCAGCGTGCGGACCTGGACGAGGTCCTGGTCGGCGACCGGCGCGCCGTCGGCCTTTACCTTCTCCAGGCGGCGCAACTCGCCGGCGGCGCGGGCTTCTTGCAGGGTGACGCCGGCCAGCCGCGCATCGAGGGCGGCGAGTTCCGCGTCGAGCTTGGCCCTGGCCTGCCGGACCTCGGCGTCGATGTCGGCCCGCTTGGCGTCCCGGGCGCGGCCGGCGGCGGCCTGAGCCGTCGTCGCCTCGCGCAACTGGGCGTCGAGCGCCCCGACCGCGAGCGCCTGCTGGGCCTCGCCGAAGAGCGTCAATAAGCGGTCGCCCTTGGCCACGACGGTGCCGAGGGTCACGAGGCTTTCGCCGACCCGGTCGCCCGGCGTGCCGAACACGTTGACGATCCCGCCGGCCGGCTGCAACCGGCCAAGGGCCTGGATCGAGTCGGGCGACACCGGCCGCGTCTCGGCCGCCCGGGTGGTCGTCGCGGCCGGCTTGGCCAAGGTGACGTAGCCGAGTCCGCCGAGGAGCGCGGCGTTGGCGACGAGGCTGGCCGCGAGCGGCAGGCCGAGTCGGCCGTTCCGGCGCGGCCGGCGGAAAGTTCGCGCCCCCGGCCGGGGATGGGCTTCCCCGGCTTGCGGGTTCTGGGTAACTTCGAGGAACCGACCGCAAGGGGTCGTCTGAGCCGGCCGCATCACTGAAAGTTCCTCGCCCCGAAAACCACCCTGGGAGCCTCGGCCCCGCCGAAACGACCCGACCATGCGCGTCCACGTTTCCCGCCCGACCGGCGACTGCCCCGGCCACCCGACGACGACGCTCGTGATCGACGGCGAGCTCGCCATCGACGCCGGGTCGCTCGGCTGGTTCGCGCCGCCGGCCGACCAGGCCCGCGTCCGGCACGTCCTGCTGACGCACGCGCACATGGACCACGTCGCCGGCCTGCCGGTGTTCATCGACAACGTCTACCAGATGACCGCCGACCCGCCGACGGTGCTGGGCACGCCGGGCACGCTGGCCGCGCTCCAGTCGCACGTCTTCAATGATACGCTGATGCCCGACTTCGTCGAACTCGGCCGGCGGATGGCCCCGTTCTTCCACACGCGGCCGCTCGCGCCCGGGGTGCCGGTGACCCTCGGCCGGTTCGTCGTTACCCCGCACGCGGTCGATCACACCGTGCCGACGGTCGCGTTCACGATCGACGACGGCACCGCCGTCGTCGCCGTCGTCACGGACACCGCCCCGGTGCCCGAGTTGATCGACCGACTCGCGGCGTGGCCGCGGCTGGTTGGGGTCTACCTGGAAGCGAGCTTCCCGGCGCGGCTGGCCGACCTGGCGACGCTGACGAAGCACCTGACGACGGCCGACTTCTTAGCCGCCGCGGCCCGGCTCGAAGTCGCCGGCGTGCCGGTCTACCCGATCCACGTCAAGCCGCGGCACGCCCAGGAAGTGTTGGACGAGTTGCGCGGCGCGGCCCGCGCGAACGTCGTGCTGGACGGGTTGTCGTGAGGCGCGACCGTTAGCCCACCCAGTTGGCGTCGGTCGGGGTGGACTTCGTCAGTTCGGCGGGCGTGAACCACAGGGCGATTTCGGTCGCGGCGTTCTCGGTGCTGTCGCTGCCGTGGACGAGGTTGTTCTGGACGCTCAGGGCGAAGTCGCCGCGGACCGTACCGGGGGCCGCCTTCGCGCCGTCCGTCGTGCCCATCAGGGTGCGGCACGCGGCCACGGCCTCGCGGCCCTCCCAGACCATCGCCACCGTCGGCCCGCTCGTCAGGAAGGTCAGCAGCGAGTCGTAGAACGGCTTGCCCTTGTGGACGGCGTAGTGGGCCTCGGCCAGCTCGTGCGGCGTGGCCACCAGCTTGAGCGCGACCAGGCGTAACCCCTTCGCTTCGAGCCGGCCGGTGATCGCCCCGACCAGGCGGCGCTGGACCGCGTCGGGCTTGAGCAGGATGAGCGTCTGTTGCACGGCGGGTCGCCTTTGAATCGAGTGGGAGTCCCCGGCCCGCGGCCGGCGTTGCTCTTCAGGATGCGCACCCGCCGGCGAAACGTCCACCCGGCCGGTCGTAACGGTCGGCGCGACGGCGACCGTTACGACCGGCCGGGGTTCGGCCGGAACCGCGCCGCCCGGTTGGGTGTTGAGTCGCGGGCCGGGGCCGGCTATACTTCGTCACCCGCCGCGGCGTCGCCGCAGTCCCTTCGACCGTAGGTTTCCCCGATGCGCTGGACCGCGTTGCTCCTCCTGGCTCTGGCCGCGCCGGCGTCGGCCGCCGACGGGCTGACGGGCGAGCAGATCTACCGGGCACAGTGCCAGAAGTGCCACGGGGCCGCCGGCGAGGGGACGAAGGCCGAGTACGACCAGCCGCTGGCCGGGAACCGGTCGGTCCCGCAACTCTCGAAGTACGTGGCCAAGGCGATGCCGCCGGACAACCCCGGGTCGATCCCGGCGGCCGACGCCGACAAGGTGTCCGCGTACATTCACGCGGCGTTTTACTCGAAGGAAGCCCGCGAGCGGAACGCCCCGCCCCGCGTCGATCTCGCCCGGCTGACCGTCAACCAGTACCGCCAGAGCGTGTTCGACCTCGTCGGCACCTTGCAGGGCCAGGCGGGGGGCGGTCGGGGCGACGTGCCCGGGTTGAAGGGCGAGTACTTCGACGGCCGCCGGTACGACGCCAAGAAGCGGCTGATCGACCGCGTCGATCCGGTGCTGCGGTTCGACTTCGGCACCGCCGGGCCGAGCGACAAGTTCGACGCGACGCAGTTCTACGTCCTCTGGACCGGTGCGGTGTACGCCCCTGAGACCGGGGACTACGAGTTCATCGTCAAGTGCGACCAGGCCGTGAAACTGTGGGTCAACGGCCAGGCGAAGCCGCTGGTCGATGCCTGGGTCAAGTCCGGCACGGACGCCGAATTCCGCGGCAGCCTTTCCCTCGTCGGCGGGCGGACTTACCCGATCAAGGTCGAGTTCTCGAAGGCCAAACAGGGGGTGCAGAACGACCCCAACAAGGACAAGCCGGTGCCGGTCAAGCCGTCGATGATCGCGCTGGAGTGGAAGCCGCCCGGCCGCGCCGCCGAGGTGATCCCGGCCCGGTACCTGTCGCCGAACGGTGCGCCGGAGGGCTTCCCCGCCGCGACGCCGTTCCCGCCCGACGACCGCAGTTACGGCTGGGAGCGCGGCACGACCGTGTCGAAGGAATGGGAGCAGGCGACGACCGACGCGGCCCTCGAAGCCGCCGCGTACATCCTGCCGCGCATGGACGGCTGGGCGAAGACGAAAGGCGACGCCCCGGACCGCGCGGCGAAGCTAAAAGTCCTCGGCGTCAAGCTGGCCGAAACCGCCTTCCGCCGGCCCCTGACGGACGCCGAGAAGCGGGTCTACGTCGAGCGGCACTTCGACGCCTTGAAGGACGACCCCGAGACGGCGATGAAGCGGGTGGTGCTGCTGACGCTGAAGTCGCCGCGCTTCCTGTACCGCGAGCCGGTCGGCACGCCGCCGCAGTACGCCACGGCCGCGCGGCTGTCGTACACCCTGTGGGACACGCTGCCCGACGCGGAGTTGCTCAAGGCTGCGGCCGCCGGCAAGCTCGGCACGCCGGGCGAAATCCGCACGCACGCCGAACGCCTGGCCCGCGACCCCCGCGCCGACGCCAAGTTGATGAGCCTGCTCCACCACTGGCTCGGCCTGGACGCGGCGCACGAACTGTCGAAGAACAAGGAACGCTTCCCCGGGTTCGACGCAACGCTGGCCGACGACCTGCGCTCGTCGCTCGACCTGACCCTGGCCGACATCCTGAAGAGCGACGGTGCCGACTTCCGCCGACTGCTGACCGAGGACCGGGTCTACTTGAACGACCGCCTGGCCAAGTTCTACGGCGTCGATCCCCCGAAGGGCGGCGGGTACGTGAAGCTGCCGCTCGATGCGGGGAAGCGACTCGGCACGCTGACGCACCCGTACATTCTCGCCAACTACGCCTACACCAACGAGAGTTCGCCGATCCACCGCGGCGTCTTCCTGGCCCGGGGCGTGTTGGGCCTGACGTTGAAGCCGCCGAACGAGGCGTTCACGCCGTTCGCCGCCGACTTGCACCCGAGCCTGAGCACCCGCGAGCGCACGGCGTTGCAAACGTCGCCGCGCGGCTGCCAACAGTGCCACGGCCTCATCAACCCGCTGGGCTTCTCGCTGGAAGCCTTCGACGCCGTCGGCCGCTACCGCACGACGGAGCGCGGCAAGCCGCTGGACGCGAGCGGGTCGTACCTGAACCGCGCGGGCGAGACCGTCAAGTTCGGCGGGGCGGTCGAGTTGGCCAACTACCTGGCCGCGTCGGTCGAGGTCCACGACTCGTTCGCTGAACAGACGTTTCACCACCTGGCACAGCAGCCGATCCGGGCTTACGGGCCGCGCAAGCAGGCCGAGTTGCGGGAGGCGTTTGCGAGGGCGAACTACAACATCCGCGCGCTGGCCGTCGAAGTCGCCGTGACCGCCGCGGCCCCGCCGGGAACGAAATGATGCGGGAATCCCGGCCGCAGTGGACTAGACTGTAGGCAACCTCACCCCCCGGCCCCCTCTCCGACACGGAGAGGGGGAGAACGACACTCGAAGACGACGACTGAAACCCACTGGCTCCCTTTTTCCATCGCGGACAGAGGCAGAACGACCGAAGCAATCCACGGCTGAAACCCCCTGGCCCCCTCTCCGCGTCGGAGAGGGGGCCAGGGGGTGAGGTCTCTTCCACCCACAAGGCCGCAGCCCATGACGACGAACCGCCGCGACTTCCTCAAGACGCTGGGCGTGAGCGCGGCGGCCTTGCCGTTCGTGGCCAACTTGCCGGGCCTCGCGTTCGCCAACCAGGGGCAGCGCAAGCAGCGGCTCGTCGTCATGTTCAGCCCCAACGGGATCACGCCGAAGACCTTTTGGCCGACGACTTACGGGGCCGACTTCGCCTTCGCCGAGAGCCTGACGCCGCTGGAGCCGTTCCGCCAGCAGACGCTGCTGCTGAACGGCGTGTCCGACCGCATCGCCGGCGACGGCGACAACCACATGCGCGGCATCGGCTGCCTGCTGACCGGCACCGAACTCTTCCCCGGCAACATCCAGGGCGGGTCGCACACCCCGGCCGGTTGGGCCAAAGGCCACAGCATCGACCAGGAGATCAAGACCTTCCTGCAGAAGGACGCCGCGACCCGCACCCGGTTCGGGTCGCTTGAGTTCGGCGTCATGGTGCCGAAGCACGCCGACACCTGGACGCGCATGGTCTACACCGCCGCCAACAAGCCGGTGACGCCGATCGACGACCCCTACGCGATGCTCAACAAGCTCTACGGTCGCACCAAGGACCGCGAGGTGCTGGCCAGCGTCTTGGACGACTTGACCGCGGACTTGAAGAAGGTCCGCGACGCGGTCAGCACCGAGGACCGCCGCCTCCTGGACGAACACGCCACCTTCGTCCGCGAGATGGAACAGGAGTTGAAGGCGACGAAGACCGACGCGCTCGCCCACGCGGTGCCGCAACTGGACCCCGGCGTGAAGCAGGAGAACGACCGCATCCCGCAGATCAGCAAGATGCAGATCGACCTGATGGTCAACGCCTTCGCGGCGGACATGACCCGGGTGGCGACCCTGCAGTACACCAACTCCGTCGGCCAGGCCCGCATGAAGTGGCTCGGCATCGACGAGAACCACCACGAACTGAGCCACGAGCCGGACAGCAACGCCAAGGCCCAGGAGAAGCTCACGAAGATCAACAAGTGGTTCGCGGAGCAACTCGCCTACCTGGCCAAGCGGCTGCGCGACACCCCCGAACCGGGCGGCGGCGGCAGTATGCTCGACAACACGCTGATCGTCTGGACGAACGAGTTGGGCCAGGGCAACTCGCACACGATGGACAACGTCCCGTTCGTGCTGGTCGGCAACGGCTTAGACTTCAAGATGGGCCGCGCGGTCAAGCACAAGAAGCTGGCGCACAACCGCCTGCTCATGAGCCTCGCCCACGGCTTCGGCCACCGGATCGACAAGTTCGGCAACCCCGACTATTGCAAAGACGGCGTCCTGCCGGGGCTGACGTAACAGGTCGTCGATGGTTTTGTTAGCCCGACGCGCTAGCGAGGGTCGAGCGGTCGTGGACAGTGTGGGGTGACGTTGACGAAAAGTCTTCGCCACCTCGCATCGCCCAGGACCGTTCGACCCTCGCTAGCGCGTCGGGCTAACAAGACTTACCGGGCGAAGGTGACGCGGAGGAACGTCTGCGTTTCGTCCCACAGGTCGGCGGCCTTGTCGAAATCGACTCGCATCCGGGTTCCTTCGGGCGTCGCCTTCAGGACGGTCTTTCGCAGGGGTTGTAAGTCGGTGCGGAGCGGCAGTTGGTAGCCGCCGCCTTCGGCGAGCTTCGTTTCAACGTCCTTCGAGAGCAGTCGGTCGATGAGTCGCTTGCCGGCCGTCGGGTTCGGGCCGTTTTTCATTAGGGCGAGCGTGTTCGGCAAGTAGAGCGTGCCGAACCGGGGGCGGGTCGCGTCGGCATCCGGGAGCACGATCGCCACGTCCTTGCCGGCGAGGAGTTCGAGCATCGCGTCGTCGGAGTCGGTGAGGCCGACGGCGAAGTCCCCCTTCGCCACGCCGACGGCGACCGCCTTGTTCCCGGCGACGACGTTGACGCCGTTGCCCAGGAGCGCGCGGAAGAACTCCTTCGCGCCGTCCGGGCCGAGCACTTCAAACAAACAGGCAGCGTGCGTCGCCGTCGTGCCGAACTGCGGCTTGGCGATGGCGACGGTGCCCTTGAACCGCGGCAACGTGAGATCGAACAGGCTCGTCGGCCGCTCGCCGACGGGGACGCGCTGGGTGTTCACGATCAGCACCCGCACCCGCTCCGCGAACGTGGCATAGGAGCGTCTCGGGGCCACGGGGTAGTTCGCCGCTTCGACACTCGGGTACGCCTCGTACAGCCCCTGTCGCGCGAGTCGAATCGTGCCGAGCGGTTCGTTGTTCCAGTGGACGTCGCAGCGCGGCCGGCCGGCCTCGGCTTGCAGTTCGGCGACCAGGCCGACCGACTTGTTGGCCTCCGTGTCGAACTTCGTCTCGACCGCCACGCCGAGGTTCAACCCCTCGAAGACGCGCACGGCGTAGTCCTCGTCCTGCGCCGAGTAAACGACGACGCGGTCGGCCGACTTCGTACAGCCCGTGACCAGCAGCAGTGATACGGCGATGACGGCGAGAAAGGCGACCTCACCCCCCGGCCCCCTCTCCGAGACGGAGAGGGGGAGCAAGTGGGTTCCGGACCACGGCTTCAGCCCACTTGCTCCCCTCTCCGCGTCGGAGAGGGGCCGGGGGTGAGGTCTCGACTCCCCGGCGGGAAAGGCCACCTCACCCCCCGGCCCCCTCTCCGATGCGGAGAGGGGGAGCATGCGGGTTTCGGCCAACGACTGCGACCCACTTGCTCCCCTCTCCGCGTCGGAGAGGGGCCGGGGGTGAGGTCTCCTACCGTTACACATCGAAAATCTCCCGGACGTTGTCGCGGAGTAGCCGTTTGCCCAGGGCGACCGCTTCGGCCTCGGTCACGCGGCCGGGGCGGACGAACTCGTCGGCCAACACCCCCGCGAGGATGCGGCGGTACATGCCGAACTTCGGCAGCACGAATTCGAGCTTGTAGGCGTCCGAGTAGTAGCCGACCTGCTTGGTCTTGGGCACCGCTTGCAGCCGCTCCGTGAGGTCGCGGCCGATGTACGCCGGGGTGTTCGAGTACCACCAGTGGCCGCTCGTGATGACGTTGGGGAAGATCCACGAGTACGCCACGAGTTCCTGATTCTGGGCACTCGTGAGCACCGAGACGGGGAACTTGACCTCGGGGAAGTCGTTGAAGAGCTGGCGGTATTGCACGAGCGAGCCGCCGCGGTCGAACAGGTCGCGGCCCTGATGCACGCCGCCGGGGTACACGTCGCGCGTCACGCCGATCATCAGGTCGAACGGCAGCCCGAACTCGCGGCAGTGCTCGGCGAGAGTTTGGAAGACGGCCGACGCCGTCGGGTCGAAGTCGTGCGGCAGGCTGATCGCACACGCCTTCGCCCCATTCGCCGTGAAGTGCTCGAACAGCTTGCGGATCGCCGCCCGCAGGCTCGCCGCGTCGCCGACTTCGACGCCGGTCGCCTTGGCCAGGCGTGCCACGACGGCCGGCTCGTGCAGCTTGAACACGAGGGCGTCGGTGCGCAGGCACGGCACATAGCGGGACGTGTCGAAGCCGGTCAACGGGTCGTCGAACTCGTTGGTCAGGAAGATTTTTTCGAGGTTCGTCTGCGCAAAGACTTGCTCCTCCCAGTCGGGATGGGCGAAGGTCTTTTCCGCCGCGTCGAACAGCGTATCGGCGTCGGCGGCGGTGATCCGATCGCCGGGGAAGTTCAGGAAGGTGCGGGCGATCTCGGCGAACCAGGCGTGCTGGGCGGTGTTGTCGAAGCGGTCGAGGAACTTGACAATCTCGCGGCAGCGCTCGCGCGGGTCGGCGTCCTTCGCCAGCAGCCGTTGACTCATGCCGGCGGAGTGCGCGAGTTCCGTGTAGTAGTGGTAGCCGAGGATGTCGTCGAGCGACTTGGCGGTCGGGGCGAGGGGGTCGATGTGGCTGTGCGGGTCGATGAGCGGGATGGCCGTCAGGGCCGCCGTCAGGTCGCGGACGAGGCCGTCGGGCTGCGTCATGGGAGTCACTCCGCGCGGGTCGGTCGAGTTTCGCAGAACGTCTTACACGCCCCGGGCAACAATTACAACGCACGGGCTTTCGTAGTCCCCCGCACCGCGCCCAGTGTGACGCCATCGCCCGGAAAACGCGGGTCGTGCCGTTTGGCACGCCGGCTGCTTTGAAGTCCTTTCGTCGCGGTCACCTTCCCCCGAAGTGACTGCGGTGAAGCGAGTCGGCCCCGACGGTTGCCATTCCCCCGGTGGCCGTCACCCCCCAGCCGACCCGCTCCCCCTTCACGTCGAACTCCATCCCCCGCGACCCCCGCCATTCCCCCGGCGGGGGTCGTTCCGTTGCTGTCGCAGTAAATCCCCTTGCATTCGCGGGACGGCGTGGCTATCGCTCGCAACGTGGGACGGTCGGGGGACCATCTCCGGGGGAGGGCTACGCATGGCGGACAAGAAGTCGGGGATGGTCGTCGAGACGGCCCACCTCACGAAAATCTACCAGAACCGCCAGATCGCGCTCAACGACGCGACGCTGAACATCGAACCCGGCGCGATCCTCGGCCTGCTCGGCCCCAACGGCGCGGGCAAGACGACGTTTCTGCGGCTCATCCTCGGCCTGCACCGGCCGACGGCCGGGTACGCCAAGGTGTTCGGCCAGACGATGCACCCGAACGCCGCGGACCTCCGCCGCCGCATCGGCTACATCCCGACGAACCCGCAGTTCCCCAAGGGCATGACGCCCATCACCTACCTCGACTACATCGCCCGGCTGTTCGGCATCCCCCGGGATTCGCGCAAGCCCCGCCTCGCGTCGCTGATCCGGGCCGTGGACCTGCTGCCGCACTCCGGCGAGCCGATCGCCTACTTCACGCCGGGGATGACGGCGCGGCTGGCCGTGGCCGCGAGCCTCATCAACGAGCCGGACCTGCTCATCTGGGACGAGCCGACGCACGGCCTCGACATCGAAGCCCGCCGCAGCATGTTGGAACTCATCAAAACGCTGGCGGCCGAGAAGACGATGATCCTCTCGTCCCACAACCTCACGGACGTGGACGAGGTGTGCAACCACGCCTCGGTGCTGAACAAAGGCCAGATGATTTTCCACGGCACCCTACAGGACTTGAAGGGCCGCATCCGCAAGAACCACTACGAACTCGACCTCGAAGGCGACCAGAAGGCGATCACCAAAACCGTCGCCCAGTTGAAGGCGATGAAGGAAGTCGTCTCGGCGACCCTGCGGCACCGCCGGCTCGAACTCAAGTTGACCGACGAGGTGAGCAACACCGCCGTCTTGGCCCAGGTCTTCCAGACGCTGTGCGACGGCAAGGTCGCGCTGGTCAGCGTCCGCAGCGTCGGCATGCAGACCGAGCAGGCGTACCTCGACCTGGTCGAGCGCGAAGAGTCGCGCGGGTTCACCCGGCTTTACGCCCCCGCCGAGGCGGCCTGACACTCCGGAAGGACGCCCGCCGATGAACGCGACCGCGACGACCCGCATCCGCTTCAACCCCCTGCTGCCGTACTGGGCCGTGCTCCAAACCGACCTCCGGCAGACGCTGCGGAGTTGGGTCTACCGGCTCTGGGTACTCATGTGCGTCCTCGCGGCCGGCGGGTTCATGATCTACAAGGTCGGCATCCAGCGGGAACTCGGCGTCGCGCAGTCGGCCTCGGTCCAGACCGCGCACCTGCTCAGCGGCACCGGCGTCGGCGGCCTCGGCCTGATCGCCCTGCTCGCGGTCAGCGCCATCTCGTCCGAGCGGTCCAGCGTCGCGGACGCCGTGCTGTGCCGGGGCATCAGCCGGCACCAGTACTTCCTGGCCAAGTGGCACGCCCGGGTGTTCGTCGTCGTCAGCACCTTCGTCGTCCTCGCCGCGGCCGTTCTCACGCTCCACCGCTTCCTGTTCGACCCCGACCTGACGACCGACGGCGGGGCGGTCGCGGTCGGCCTCGTCGCCCTCATGCTCACCGTGATCGTGTCGTGGGGCGTGACCATCGGCGCGCTCGCCAGCGGCACCGTCACCGGCATCACCCTGTTCTGGGTGCTCCTGTACGGCGGCATCGCGCTGTTGTCGCTCCTGCCCGTGTCGTACTCGACCCCCGAGCACCTGCTCGGCCTGCTGAAAAACATCCTGCGGAGCCAGTACGACTCGTCGCGCATGGTCGAGTTCGCCGGGATCGCGCTAACATTGAGCATGGCCGCCGCCGCCGTCGGCCTGATCGGGTTCAGCCGCAAAGACTTGTGAGAAGCGAACTCACTGGCTCCCCCTCTCCGAAACGGAGAGGGGGAGCCAGTGAGTTCCAGTCCACGGCTTCAACCCGCTTGCTCCCCTCTCCGCGTCGGAGAGGGGGAGCCAGTGGGTCGCAGTCAACGGCTATGAACCCGCTTGCTCCCCTCTCCGCGTCGGAGAGGGGCCGGGGGTGAGGTCTCTGCGTCGAATATCGGCCGGTAGCAAGGTTGCCGATGCCCAAGACCGTCAACAAGCGTGACTTGCCGTCGAAGAATTGCGCCGCGTGCGGCAAGCCGTTCGCGTGGCGGAAGAAGTGGGCTAAGGACTGGGACGCCGTCAAGTACTGCTCGGACCGGTGCCGGGACGCGGCCAAGCGGTGACGCCTACAATCCCCGCATGGCACTCACCCCCGCGAACCTGTTCACCGGCTTCCTCGGCGTCGGCAAGACGACCGCCATCGTGTCCCTCCTGGAGCACAAGCCGCCCGGCGAGAAGTGGGCCGTGCTCGTCAACGAGTACGGCGACGTGGGCATCGACGGCGCGCTGATCGAGGGCACCGGCACCCGCGGCGTCACGGTCCGCGAGATCGCCGGCGGGTGCGTGTGCTGCGCGTCCGCCCCCGAACTGCCCGTCGCCCTGCACTTCTTGCTGACGGAAGCCAAGCCCGACCGGCTGTTGCTCGAAACGACCGGCCTCGGCCACCCGGCGCGGCTCCTCGACACGATCCGCGACGACTACGCTGACCGGCTCGAACTGCGGGCGACCGTCGGCCTCGTCGCCCCGGCCGACTTCGCCTGCCCGGGCATGTTCGACAACCCGATCTTCATGGACCAGGTCCACCTCGCCGACGTGCTGCTGTTGAACAAGGCCGATCGGGCGACGCCCGACCTCGTGACCGCGTTCGGGGCGTGGGCCGACGGCCTGTTCCCGCCGAAACTGCTCGTCGCCGCCGTCGAGCACGGCCGCATCGACCCGGCCTGGCTCGACCTGATGCCGAAGCACGAACGTCGCGCGCTGTACCCCGATGCGCACCCCGGCGAAGCCGTGCCGCGGGACGAGTTGGTGCGACTGCCGACGCGCGGCCGGCCGGTGCGCTACCCCTCGCCGCAAGCGTGCGGCTGGGTCTTCAGCCCGGGCGACGAGTTCGACGAGGGGAAGTTGCTCGCCGCACTCGGGGCACTGCCGGGCGCGACGCGCTTGAAGGGGGTGTTCCGCGTCGATGGCGAGTGGATCGCCGTCAACCGCGCGACCGGGACGACGACCGTCCGCACGATCGCCTACCGGCGGGACAGCCGCGTCGAACTGTTCGCCACCCCGGGCGACTGGGACGCGGTCGAAGCGGCACTGCTGGGCTGCCTCGTCGGGTCACGCGGACGGCCGGCCGGCGCGCAGGGTAAGTAGCACTTCGTGCAGGTCTTCGCTGATGCGCACGTCGTCGTCGAGGAAATCTTTCAGCCAGATGAAGTTCAGTTTTTGGGCCATCGCCACCAGCGGCAACAGGTCGCCCAGACGGACGCGGACGCTCGGCATTTTCAGCGTGTCGGCGTAGTCATCGGAGGCGTTCTCGTCGTAGCGGTCGCCGGCCGGGCCGCGGTAAATGTGGAGTTGGGTGGCCATCAGTCGCCCTCCTGGTCGGCGGGAAATCTCGTCGCGGCGAAGGCACTTCGCCCCAGACACCATCGACGAGCGGCGCGGGGGGCCATGACCGATTCTCGAAGTTCGCGCGCCGCCCGGGCCGCGCCCCGGTAAACTTTGAGGGGTCGGGACACTGTCCGGAACGGGGGAGCTATGCAGACGTTCGCGGTCCTCGGTGCCGGCGCGTGGGGGACGGCCCTGGCGTGCCACCTGGCGGCGCGGCCGGGCCGGACGGTCCGCCTCTGGGCCGGCCGCGCGTCCAGTGCCGCCGACCTGCTCGCCCACCGCGAGAACCGCCGGCAACTGCCCGGCGTGCCGATCCCCGCGGCCGTGCGAATCACCGCCGACCCGGGCGAAGCCGTGGCCGGCGCGGACTGCTGGGTGACGGCAATCCCCTGTGCATTCTTGCGCCAAACCCTGCACCCGTTCCGCGGCCACTTGCCGTCCGGCTGCCCCGTCGTGAGCGTGACCAAGGGAATCGAGATCGAGACCTTCGCGCGGCCGAGCGAAATCCTGGCCGAAGTTCTGGGAGCGGACAACGTCGTCGCCCTGAGCGGCCCGAGTCACGCCGAGGAGGTCGCCCGCGGCCAACCGACCTCGCTCGTCGCCGCCTGCGCGCACGGGGCCACGGCCGAAGCGGTGCAGGCGAGTTTCGGCAGTTCCCGGTTGCGGATTTACACCAACCTCGACCTCCTCGGCGTCGAGTTGGCCGGGGCGTTAAAGAACGTCATCGCCATCGCCGCCGGCGTGTCCGACGGCCTCGGCTTCGGCGACAACGCCAAGTCGGCCCTGCTCACGCGCGGCCTCGTCGAGATGGGCCGCTTCGGGGCACTGCACGGCGCGGAGCCGGGGACGTTCACCGGCTTGGCCGGCCTCGGCGACCTCGTGACGACCTGCTTCAGCCCGCACGGCCGCAACCGCCGCGTCGGCGCGGAGCTCGCCTCCGGGACCGCGACGCTGGCCGACGTGCTGGCCCGGCCGCAAGTCGCCGAGGGCGTGTACACGGCCAAGAGCGTCTACCACCGCGTCGCGGCGATGGGCGTCGAGATGCCGATCGTCGCCGGCGTGTACGAAGTGCTGTACGAGGGCAAGTCGCCCCGCGACGCGGTCCGCGAGTTGCTGGCGCGCGGCCAACGCGGCGAGAACACGTTCCTGGGATAAACCGGCGAATTCATGTTAGCCCGACGCGCTAGCGAGGGTCGAACGGTCTACGACGATGTTGGCAGACGCTGACGGTATGGCCAACGACCAGAACATTGCCCTCGACCGTTCGACCCTCGCTAGCGCGTCGGGCTAACAAAACCGATGCACGAGTCCTCGCGGAGTTCCCCATGTTGCAGATTGCGTTCAAAGAGTGGGCCGTCGTCTGCAACGCCATTGGCGAAGGGCGGCAGCGCATCATCTTGCGCAAGGGCGGCATCAGCGAAGTCGGCGGAACGTTCCGGCCCGAACACGACCGCTTCTGGCTTTACCCGACCTACTTCCACGAGCCGCAATTCCAGGGCATCAAGCCCGAGTTCCTGCCGCTGTTGGAAGCCGCCGAGGCCGCGCGACCGCCGGCCGGGGAACTGCACCTCACGCACTGGGCTCACGTCAACAGCGTCGAGTACGTCACCGATCTCGACGCGCTGTTGCAACTCGCCGATCTGCACGTCTTGAGCGAGGAGACGATCCGCCAGCGCTTCGCCTACCGCACGCCGGGGCTGTACGTGCTCGCGGTGACGGCGTACCAGTCGGTTGAACCGTATGTTGTCGCGGAGAAGCCCGAGTACGCCGGGTGCAAGACGTGGGTGACGCTCGACGCGCCGCTCGACACCGCCGGCTCGACCGTCGCCTGGGATTGGGAGTCGCGCCGATGACGAAGGTCGCCCTCGTGACTGGCAGCGGCAAGCGCCGCGTCGGCTTCCACATCGCCGACGCGCTCGCCCAAAAAGGGTACGCCGTCGCCGTACATTACCGCACGTCGGCGGCCGAGGCACGGGAGACGGTCGCCCACCTGCGGGGCTTCGGCGGGGAGTGTGAGGCGTTCGCCGCCGACCTGACCGTCGAGGCCGAGGCGAACGGGTTGGTCGAGCAAGTCTTCGCCCGCTTCGGCCGCGTCGATGTCCTCGTCAACGCCGCCGCGGTCTGGCAATCGAAGCCACTCGAAGACGTGACCGCGGCCGACGTGCGGGCCAACTTCGACGCCAACACCCTCTCGACGTTCCTGGTCAGTCGCGCCGTCGGCCTGCGGATGTGCGCGCAACCCGAGGGCGGCGTCATCGTCACGATCGGCGACTGGGCCGTCGCCCGGCCGTACCCCAACTACGCCGCGTACTTCCCGTCGAAGGCGGCGATCCCCGGGCTGACCCGCAGCCTGGCCGTCGAACTCGGCACGCGCAACCCGAAGGTCCGCGTCAACGCCGTCCTGCCCGGCCCCGTCATGCTGCCCGACGACCTGCCGCAAGCCGAGCGCGACGAGGCCATCGCCGCGACGCTGGTCAAGCGCGAAGGAACCCCGCGGCACGTCGCGCTGGCAGTACTGGCCCTCGTCGAAAACGACTTCATCACCGGCGTCTGCCTGCCCGTGGACGGCGGCCGCAGCATCTACGCCGGCGGCCTTTGAAGCAGGTCGCGCAACCGGGTCACGAGCGCGTCGAAGTCCCGCTCGAAGATCGCGCGCGGGTCGAACAGCACTTCGCCCGCTTGCACGCGCGCCAGTACCGCCGGCTCGCCGTGACGCAGTGCGGCCGCCAACTCGCCTTCGCTCATGGCCGACGGCTTGACCGCGACGACGACCGTCGGCAGGGCGACATCGGGCAGGGAACCGCCGCCGACGTAGGCGGTTTCGTCGCGGACCGTGACTTCGGCGGCGACGCCGTGCAGGGCTTCGCGCAGGCGCTCGGCGCGGCCGCGCAGCTCGGTGACGGGCGTCGTCAGCATTCGCAAGACGGGGAGTTCGCGGCGGGCCTGGGCCGGGTCGCGGTAGAGGCGTAAGGTCGCTTCGAGGGCGGCGAGGGTCATCTTGTCGCAGCGGAAGGCGCGCATCAGCGGGTCGCGTTCGAGCCGCTCGATCAGGTCGCGGCGGCCGGCGACGATACCGCATTGGGGGCCGCCGAGGAGCTTATCGCCGCTGAACAGGACGAGGTCGGCCCCGGCCGCGAGGCCTTCGCGGATCGACGGCTCGTCGGGCAGGCCGAACGGGGTCAGGTCCAGCACCATACCACTGCCCACGTCGTCGATCACGGGGACATTGTGGAGCTTGCCGAGCGCGACGAGTTCGGCGAGGCTCGCAGTTTTCGTGAATCCGCGGATGCGGAAGTTGCTGGCGTGGACGCGCATCAAAAGAGCCGTCGCCGGGGTGATCGTCGCGGCGTAGTCGGAGATGCGGGTGATGTTGGTGGTGCCGACTTCGCGCAGGGTCGCGCCGCTCACCGCGAGAATATCCGGGATGCGGAAGCCGCCGCCGATCTCGACGAGTTGGCCGCGCGAGACGATCACCTCCCGGCCCGCCGCCAGGGTGCGCAAGACCAGGATCGTCGCCGCGGCGCAGTTGTTGACGACGGTCGCCGCCTCGGCCCCCGTGACGTGACAGACGCCGGCGCGGATGGAGTCCTGCCGGCTGGAGCGCTTGCCGGTAACGAGGTCGAGTTCGAGGTTCAGGTAACCCAGCGCCGCCGCGTGGGCCGCGTCCGCCGCCGACTCCGCGAGGGGCGCGCGGCCGAGGTTGGTGTGCAGCACGATGCCGGTCGCGTTGATGACTGGCCGCAAGATCGGCCGTAACTTCGCCACGAGTTTCGCCGCGACTTCGTGCGCCAATGCGTCGAGCGTCGGCGACGCGGGGGCGCTGCCCGACAGCAGCCGGTCGCGCCAGACGGCGAGGACTTCGCGGACCTCGTGCGTCACCGACTCGCGCGCGGCGAACTCGGCGAGCGCGGGGTGGTCGAGGAGTTTGGGCACGGCCGGCAGGTCGCGCAGCGGCGACGGCGTCATGACGCGGGCACGAAGCGGCGGAGGAACTTCACGCCGGCCAGCACGTCCGGCCAGCGGTCGGTGCCGTGGTCCCGATCGACGACGACGAAGTCGCGGTACTCGACCGATTCGAGCGTGGCCAGCATCACGAGCCAGTCGATGTCGCCGTCGCCGACGGGGACTTCCTTGGCCCCGCCGGACGCCGTGCGGGACTGGGCGTCGCGGGCGTTGACGTGGCGGATGCGGCCGGCGAAGGCGACGGCACTCTTCACCGGGTCGTGGCCGTTGATCAGGAAGTTCGCCGGGTCGAAGTTGACCGCCAGGCTGCCGGTGTCGAAGGTGTCGAGGTAGTCGCGCGTTGCGGCCGCGGAGTCGAGGCCCGGTTCGAGCGCGACCGACACGCCGACGCGATCCGCGGCGACGGCCAGGAACGACAGCGACTCGCGCAGCGTCAACCCGCGCGGCGTCGTCAACTCGTCTTTGGTGGGCAGGCGCGGCATCGGCATGAGCACGACGCGCGGGCCGAGGTCGGCGGCGAGTTGCAGCACCTTGACGAGGTGTTCGAGCCGGACTTGCAACTGCTCCGGGCTGTCGAGGCCACGCCGCAGCGGGCAGTTCAGCGCCGTGAATTCGAGGTCGGTGCCGCGGAGCAGCGTGCGGAGTTCGCGGCGGCCGGTCTCGCTCAGGCGCGTCGGGTCGAGGTCGCCGACGGCGTCGGCCTGCACCCCGGAGACGCCGGCACGGGCCGCCGCCTCAAAGGCTTGGCGCACCGGCAGGCCGGCGGTTTCGAGGACGACGCCGAGGCGGATGCGGTTCATGCGGCTCGCCGAGTGGGGTGCGGACTAGAGTTCGGACGGGAGTTCGTAGTCTACCGCGCTGGGCGACTCTTGAGGCTCCAGCATCTCGGTGAACGGCCGGACGAGGTCGCGGAAGTCGGCCGTGGCGAGGTGGACGGTGCCCCAGCGCGGGCTACGCCGCTTCATCCGCTCGCGGTACTCCAGCGCCGGGATGGCCCGCATCAGGTAACGCCGGCCGCGGAAGACGAACTGGTCGGGCGTGTCGTCCGGCAGCGTGAACGGCGGGACGATCTGGTAGACGAACGCCAGCACGCCGCGGAAGTCCGGGCCGAAGTGCGTCGCCCACTTGACCAGCCCCGACACGTCGGCCGCGTCGGCCCAGTTCTGCCAGACCTTGCGCGGGGCGTCGGCCGAGCCGCCGGGGAACTTGCGGCCCTTGACATCGACGACCAGCCGCGACGTGTCCGGCCCGACGATGATGAAGTCGAGCGACTTGACGACCTCGTCGCCCAGCGTCGAGCGCTTGGCCTCATCGACGGCGACGAAGCCGACCTCGCGGTCCCGAAGAAACGCCTCGAACGCCGCCTCGTAGTGGTTGGAGCGGATCACGGCTTGGCCCGCGCGAGTTCGGCCGTGACCGTCGCTACGAGTTCGCCGCGGGGGACGGTGACCTCGGTACGGGCGGCCAGGTTCTTCACCTTGACGACGCCGGCGGCCAGTTCTTCGGGGCCGGCGAACACCGCGAGCGTGTGACCCCGTTTCTCGGCGTATTGAAACTGCTTGCCCAGTTTGGCCCCGTCCGGGTACAGTTCGCAACCGACTCCGGCCCGCCGCAACTCAGTCGCCAGCGTGACGCAGTCGGGCAAGCTCGCGTCGGGGAACTGCAACACCAGCACGGGTGCCGTTGTCGTCAGGCCCGCGAGCCAGAGGTGCTTCAACTCTTCCATCGCCGTCAGCAGGCGATCGACCCCGAGCGACGCGCCGACGCCGGGGAGGACTTGCTTCGTGTACAGCCCGGCGAGGTTGTCGTAGCGGCCGCCGCTGCACACGCTGCCGATGCCGGGGAGCGCCGTCAGGAAGGTCTCGTAGATGGTGCCG
>JAYTSV010000158.1:0-4511 GCA_043745465.1 Fimbriiglobus sp. | reverse complement strand
GCCTTCGCCAAGGTCGAGGAGGAGTTCATCGCCGAGAAGGACGGCGTGCCGGTCCACCTCTCGACCGAGATCGACCGCAAGGACTTCGAGACGCTGATCGCGCCACTCATCGACAAGACGATGGACTGCGTGCAGAAGGCGTTGAACGACGCCCGGCTGACGGCGGCGCAGATCGAGAAGATCGTCTTGGTGGGCGGCAGCACCCGCACGCCGATGATCGGCCGGCTGCTCGAAGAACGCTTGAAGCAGTCGCCGCACCGCGAGGTCCACCCCGACCTGTGCGTCGCGCTCGGGGCCGCGGTCCAGGGGGCGATTGTCGCCAAGCAGAACGTTAGCGCCGTGCTCGTGGACATTACGCCGCACAGCCTCGGCATCAAGACGCTCGAATACCCCGACTCGTACCTGACGCCGTTCAACGAGTTCCGCTTCGCGCCGATCGTGCGGCGGAACACGCCGCTGCCGGCGTCGCGGAGCGAGGCGTTCTGCACGGTCTCGGACAACCAGGACAAGGTCGATATCGAAATCTTCCAGGGCGAGAGCGAGGACGTTCGCCGCAACCACCGCGTCGGGACGTTCCAGATCGACGGCCTGTCGCGCGTCCCGGCCGGGAACCAACTCGTCGTCCAACTCGACATGACCCTCGACGGCACGCTGAAGGTGTCTGCGCGCGAGAAGACGACGGGGCTGGTGAAGCAGATCACCATCGACAACGCCATCGCCCGGTTCGCGCTGGAAGAGCGGGACGCCGCACGGGAACGGCTCGAACGCCTGTGGAAAGACCCCTTCCTGGGCGACGCCGCCGACCCGACGGACGAGGACGACGAAGCCGGCTACGAAGCCGAGGACGAGGAACCGTCGAACGAGGCCCCGCCGGAGACGCCGCGCTTCCGCACAGCGGCCGCCGGGGACGCCCGCAGTGAGCCGGGCCAGGCCCGCGCGGCCCTCGACAAGGCCGAGCGGTTGCGGCCCAAGGCGACGGCCGAGGACCAGGCCGAACTCGACCGGCTGACCGAAGTCATCCGGTCCGCGATGGTCGCGCTCGACTGGCCGGCCGTCGGCAAGGCGACGACGGAACTGACCGACGTGATGTTCTACCTGGAGGACGCGTGACCTGCCCCGTCTGCCGCGCGACTAACGATGCCGGCGTCACGAGTTGCCGCCGGTGCAAGGCCGACCTGACCCTCGCCGTGGCCGTCGAGGCCCGCCGCGCCGGCCTGCTCGGTACGGCGAAGTCGGCCCTGGCGACCGGCGACTTCGCCGCGGCCTTGCGGCACCTGACGGCGGCCGAGGCGGTGCGCGGCGGTGCCGACATCGAACGCCTGAAAGCCGCCGCGTACCTGCTGAACCGCGACTTCCCCGCCGCCTGGCGCACCTACCAGCAAGGGCAAGCGACATGACTGAGGCGGTCTTGATCGTGGACGACGAAGAGGGCGTCCGCCGGACGTTCGCCGACTGGCTGCGCTCCGACGGCGGTGGCGTCAAAGTCCTCGTCGCAGCGGACGCCGAGGAGGCGCTCGTCCTGGCCAACGAGCAGGTCATCGACCTGGCCGTGCTCGACTGGAACCTAGGCTCCGGCACCGACGGCTTGCGGTTGCTCGAAGACCTCGTCGAGTTCCAGCCGGACATCGTCGCCATCCTCGTCACCGGGTTTGCCGGGCAGGCGACCCCACTCGAAGCCCTGCGCATGGGCGTCCGCGACTACCTCGACAAGAACCAGGACTTGAACCGCGAGACCTTCCTGAAGGCCGTCCACAAGCAACTCGCCAAGATTCGCCCGGCCAAGCGGCAGCGCGAGCTGAACGAGAGCCTGAAGTCGTTCGGCGAGGCCGTCGAAAACGTCTTGCCGCTCGTCCGTTCCGCCGCGACCCTCAACGACCCCGTGCCGCTGCCGGTGGCCGTCCACACGCTGTTCCGCTTCCTGCTGCGCGCGACCGGGGCGACCGACGGCGTCCTGCTCGTGCGGCACCTGCACCCCGACGGCACCGACGCGACCGCCTGTTACACGCCCGGCGGCGACGTGATCGACTGCCCGCCGGTGCCGTTCAGCCGGTCCCTGGCCGCGAGTGTGGTGTCGATGCAGGAGGCGGTGATCCTGAACGACTTCACGCCCGAGGCCGCGGGCCTGGTCGAACTCCGCCCGTTCGAGCGCGGCCGGCGGTCGATCCTGGCGGCCCCCGTGAGCGTCGGCCCCGGCGTCCACGTCGTGCTCGAACTCTTCGACAAGCCGGCGTTCACCGACGAGGACCGCCGGCTCGTGGCGGCGGCGGCCGACATCGGGGCGGAACTTCTACGGCAAGCCCTCGCCGAGCGGCAGTCGCACCGGCTCATCTTCGACGCCGTGGAAGCCGCGCTCAAGGCCGGGCACGACGTGCAGCGGACGATGGACGGCTCGCCGGCCCCGCTCTCGGCGTCGTCGGCGGCGCTGGAGCGCCTGCGGCAGGGCCTGAGCGCGGACGCCAACGCCGTGGCCGACGCCGACACGAGCTTGAAGCTCGTCGAGGCGGTCCGGTCGCTGGCCGTGCGGCACGGTCCGCCGGCGGTGGACCACTGCGTCAAGCTGGTGCAGAACCTGCGCGACCTGCTCGACGGCCTCACCGCCGCGGGCCGCTGACCCGGTGGCCGCACCCGCGTTCTTCGACGACCTGTTCGAGCGCCTGGCCCCCGGCCGGCTGCTCGCCGACCCGCGCGCCACCGGGGCCGGCGTGCCGATCGCGGTCATCGACAGCGGCGTCGAGCGCGACCTGCTGGTCGAAAAGTACGCGAAGCTCGGCACGCCGATTTCGCACATCGACGGGGCCGTCTTCCGCCCCGGCAGCCCGACCCCGTCGGCCTACGACGGCAAGCAGTCCAGCCCGCACGGCACCATCGTCGCCGACATCATCCTGAGCATCGCCCCGGGGGCGCGGCTGTACAGCGCCGACGTGTTCGGCCCGCAGGGCACGTGCGAGGTCGAGACGGTCATCGCCGCGCTCCGCCACGCCGTGGACGTGTGGAAGGTCAAGGTCGTCAACCTGTCGCTGGGCGTGCCCGAGAGCCGGCTGTCGCAACTCCCCCGCCGGCAGCAGTTCCAGCGGGCCATCGAGGAGGCGTACTTCCAGGACGTGCTCGTCTTCGCGGCGGCGCACAACGAGCACCCGTTCACGCGGTCGTACCCCGCGGCGTTCGCCCCGCCGCTGATCTCGGTGGACAAGGGCGCGTTCGCCGACCCCCTCGGGTTCGCCTACCACCTCCGCGACTCGGTCGAGTTTCAAGCCTACGCCAAGGGCAACCTGGGCTTCTCCCGCGAGCCGGCGACGAGCTGGGCGACCCCCCACCTGGCCGCCATCGCTGCCCGCCTGCTCAGCCTCAAGCCCGACCTGAAACCGTTCGAGGTGAAGACGCTGCTGTACTGGATGTCGAAGGGCAAGGAGTGATTGCGGTGGAATTTGATGGTCGTTGCGGCACGTGACAGGGTGGGGTAAGATGTCCCTATGAGTGAGTTGGTTCGGCAAGTCGATCCGGGCGACTTGCGGCTGCCGACGAGCCGGCTTGGTGGGGCCGACCCGTGGAAGTTGCACCAACAGACCCGGCAGTACGGCGCGTCAACCGTCGGGATGCCGCCACTGTTCGTTTATGAAGACCCGGACGGCGTCCTCGTGCTTCTCGACGGCGTCACGCGGGCGACTCGGGTCGCCCGGTTGGCTCCCGGTGCGACCGTCCCGGTGCTGGTAATCGGGCGTTACCGGCTGAGCCGAGCGCTTTCCCCGCGAGTGAGAGACCGATTGTGAACGAAATGGGCGCGCGATCCGAACTGTTCGACGCCCTCCGCGCCTTGGCCGAGGCCGTGCCCGAGATGCGGTCGGGCCAATTGATGGCCGCGGTCGGCGAGTTGTGTACGGACCTCCACGGCCGTGGGCTGTGGGACGCCTCCGACGCCGAGATTCTGGAGGCGGTGTGGCGCTTCCGCCGCAGCTTCGAGGCTTCGACGGCCTCCCCGAGCCGGCAGAAAGCGTAACCGAATCCGCCTCGCCGGCCGATGTTCCGGTCACAGTCCAATCGGGGGTCGAATGCCCGACGTTTTCACTGCCCACGACGTGGCGTTGCGGAGCGGAGACTTGGTGCCGGCCGAGCGGTGCGTCGAGGACTTTGGGCTGACGCCGCAGTAACCCACGGTTGCGTCCCGCCGGGCCGTCGGGCATAATCACTTCCCTGCCTCCTCTCCCCTCCTGTGGTGCCGCCCATGCGTCCGCTCGTCGCCCTGCTCGCCCTCGGCTGGTCGGTCCCGTTCGCGGCGGCGCAAGCCGACGCCCCCAAGAAGGGGACGCGGACTTCGGCGGTCCGGGCGGCGCTCGTCGCGCAGGGGCTGCCCGACCTGGGCGGGAAGTGGCTGCACGCCGGGCCGTTCGACTTCAGCGGCGACGCGGCGTTCGACGCCCCGTTGCCGCCGGACAAGGCCATCGACCTGGCGGCGAAGTACGTCGGCAAGGACAAGGTCGCGGTCCGCTGGCGGCCGTTCGACAAGTTCGAGCTGG
>JAYTSV010000157.1:0-4526 GCA_043745465.1 Fimbriiglobus sp. | reverse complement strand
GCCGCGACAAGATCGTCATCCTCGAAGACACCGACGGCGACGGCCGGGCCGACAAGTTCACCGTCTTCGCCGACAAGCTCAGCATCCCGACGAGCCTGCTGTGCGTCAACGGCGGCGTCATCGTCCACCAAGCCCCCGACACCTTGTTCCTCAAAGACACCGACGGCGACGGCGTGGCCGACGTGCGGCAAGTCCTGTTCACCGGCTGGGCCACCAACGACACCCACGCCGGGCCGAGCAACCTCCGCTACGGCTTCGACAACTGGGTCTACGGCAGCGTCGGCTACGCCGGGTTTAACGGCACGGTCAACGGCGAAAAATCGAGCTTCCGCCAGGGGTACTACCGCTTCCAATTGCGGCCCGCCGGCAAGGAACTCGCGGTCGGCAAACTGGAGTTCCTCCGCAGCACGAGCAACAACACCTGGGGCCTGGCCTTCGACGAGCAGGGCCGCATCTTCGGCAGCACCGCCAACGGCTGCCCGCTGGTGCACCTCGCCATCCCGAACCGATACTACGAGAAGGTCCGTGGCCTGTCCGGCGGCGTGTTGCCGAACATCGCGCTCGACAACGCCTTCCACCCGATCACGGACAAGGTCCGGCAAGTCGATTGGCACCACGGTTTCACGTCGGCCGCCAACTGCGCCATCTACACCGCCCGCACCTACCCGCCGGAGTACTGGAACAAGGCGGCGTTCGTCAGCGAACCGACGGGGCACCTCACCGCGACGCTCCAACTGCAACCGATCGGCACCGAGTTCGTGGCCCGGTACGGCTGGAACCTGGCCGCCGCGGACGACGAGTGGGCCGCTCCGATCGACGCCCAGGTCGGCCCGGACGGCATGGTCTGGCTCCTCGATTGGTACAACTACATCGTCCAGCACAACCCGACGCCGACCGGTTTCACGACCGGCAAAGGGGCGGCCTACGAGACCCCCCTACGCGACAAGAAGCACGGCCGCATTTACCGCGTCGTCTACTCCGCCGCCAAGCCCGAGCCGACGCCGAAGCTGACCGCCGACGTGAAGGCGGGGGCGCTGATCGAGGCGCTGAAGCACTCGAACCTCTTCTGGCGGCTGCACGCCCAGCGGATGATCGTCGAGCGCAACCTCGACCTCGGCGACGAACTGCCGAAGCTCCTCACTCACCCCGTCGCCGGGGTCCACGCCAAGAACCTGCCAGGGGCCAAGGCATTCGCACAATCACCGACCGACAAGCTCGCCGAATTGCTCGCGCTCAGTGACACCGCAACGTCACCGGCGATCGGCACGCGGCTCGCCGGTGAACTGGCGAAGCTCGACGCATTCACCGACAAGAACCTCGCCGACGCCACGATCATCGCCGCCGCCGTACACGCCGAGAGCGTCTTGACGGCCTTCGCCGCCGCGCCGACCGCCCTCACCCCGGCGGGGTTGAAGGCGGTCGAACTCGTCGCCGCGACCTACGCCAGCAAGGCCCCCGACACCGTCGGCGCGGTCCTCACCAAACTCGCCGGGAAGGGCGCGACCAGCGACGCCGTCGTCACCGGGGTCGTCGCCGGCTGGCCCGCCGGCAAGAAGCCGACGCTGACCGCGACGCAGCAAGCCGACTACCGCTCGATGCTGCCGACCCTGTCGGCGAACTCGCGTGGCCGGATGCTGAAACTCGGGAGCGCGTGGGGCGTCGAAGGACTGGACGCTGAAGTCGTCGGCATTGTCAAGGGGCTGCTCGTGACGGTTGCCGACACCAAGCAGCCGGAAGCGGCCCGGCTCGCCGCGGCCCGGCAGGCGGTCGAACTCCGCCCGGCCGACGACGCCACCGTGACGACGCTGCTGGCCAGTGTCACCCCGCTGTCACCGCCGGCGTACACCGCCGCGATCCTCGACGCCCTCAACGCCAGTCAGGCCAAGTCCCTCGGCCTCGCAGTCACGGCCAAGTTGAAGGAACTGTCGCCGGCCAACCGCACGGCCGCGCTGCGCACCGTCCTCGCCCGGCCCGAGTCGGCGAAGGCGTTCCTCGACGCCGTCGAAGCCGGAACGCTCCGCTTCGACATGCTCGCGCTCGACCAGAAGACGGCCCTCGCGTCCCACCCGAACGCCGCGATTGCGACGCGGGCCAAGAAGCTGCTCGCCTCCGGCGGCGGCTTGCCGGACGCCGACCGCCAGAAGGTCATCGACGGCCTGCGGCCGATCCTGGCGAAGGTCGGCGACGTGGGCAACGGCAAGAAGATGTACACGACCCACTGCGCCAAGTGCCACAAGCACGGGGCCGAAGGGCTGGTCATCGGCCCAGACCTGACCGGGTTCGCCGTCCACCCGAAGGAAGAAATTCTCATCGCCATCGTGGACCCGTCGCGCAGCGTCGAGGGGAACTACCGGTCGTACACGGCCCGGCTGCTCGACGGCCGCGTCATCGCCGGCTTGCTCGCCGCCGAGACGAAGACCACGGTCGAGTTGCTCGACGCCGAGAACAAGCGGCACCCGCTGCAGCGCGACGACATTGAGGAGTTCACCGAGTCGTCGAAGTCGCTGATGCCCGAAGGCTTCGAGAAGCAGATGACGGCGGTGGAGATGACCGACCTGCTGGAATTCCTGACGCTGAAGGGCAAGTACGTCCCGGTGCCGCTCGACAAGGTCGCCACGGTCGTCACGTCGCAGGGCATGTTCTTCGCCCCCGACGGCGAACTCGAACGCCTCGTCTTCAAGGACTGGTCGCCGAAGGAGTTCCGCGGCGTGCCGTTCGTCCTGACCGACCCGCAGGGCCAGAAGACGAAGAACGCCGTGATGCTCTTCGGCCCCCAGGGGGTAGTCCCGCCGACGATGCCGAAGTCGGTGACGCTGCCGTGCAACACCGCGGCGAAGGCGATCCACCTCCTCTCCGGGGTCGGCGGCTGGTGTTACCCCTCCAGCCCGCGCGGCACGACCTCGCTCACGGTGCGGCTGCGCTACGCCGACGGCAAGACCGAGGACCACGCGATGAAGAACGGCGTCCACTTCGCGGACTACATCCGCCGCGTGGACGTGGCCGGCTCGGAGTTCGCGTTCGAGTTATCCAGCGGCGGCGGCAAGCAGCAACTCCGCTACCTGGCGGTGACCCCGAAGCGCGACGCGGTCATCGCCACGATCGAGTTCGTCAAAGGCCCGGACGACACGACCCCCGTGGTGATGGCCGTGACGATCGAGACGCCGTGAGGGGAGTGAGTTACGGGCCGTGAGTGGGGATCGACGGACTCGCCGGAGCGCCCCCCGGCGGGGCCGGTTGCTTCGGGGGCGGCGACGAGTCCGACTGCTTGTAACGGCCGTAGATGAAGGCGGTCAGTAGGCCGACGGGAACGCTCAACCCGATGGCTGTCGCGGCAGATGGGTGGCCCAACCAAGCCACCCACCCGCATAACGCCAACGCCACGACGGCAACCACCGCGCCCGTGAGTTGGCCTGTCCGCTCGATCTCCCGCTGCGCCGTCACGTCGCGGGAAATGGTCGCCTGTTCGTCGCGTTCGAGTTGCTGGCGGTGGGTGACTTCCGACTGCTGGATGTCGAGAGACTGCTTGGCGGTGCGAAGGTGCAGCGCCGCGACTTTCTTGGCGTAGCCCGGCACGATATCGTCGTACTTGCGGAGCGTGTCCGGCTCGGGCAGTGGCCCGACGAACAGGCTAAACGACATCTCTGCCGGTTGGAGCGGGAAGGGCAGATTGGGAACCGGGAAAAGCTCCCCCGGACGCTCGGCGTCAGGAGGGGTCATGGCAAGCCGCGCGGATTTGCTGAAGGTATTGGCGACCCCGCGCGGCGAGGAGCCGACGGACCCGGTAGCGATCCTCGGCCAGGCGCACCGCGTCCACCCAGAGGTGGCCGATCGGAGAGTGGTGTTCGACGACCGGCGGGGTCTGTTCGGCCGCGGCTAATGCCGCCTCAATGTTGTGAACGTCTTCAGGGTAAGTCGCGAGCATTTCGGGGTGGCGAACCAGGTATTCGAGCAAGACGATTACCGACACAACCGCGTTGATTCCGCCGTCCACTCGGCCCGGCGGTGCGAAGAGATACCCGGTGGTATCGGGCAGCGCCCGTGCGATCCGACGCCGGGAGGCCGCGTACCGATCGGCCGCCGGCGTCCAGTCGATTAGTGAACCGACTCCCTGGAGGAAGTGGCGAGTTCGGTCGTCGGTACGCATCACTCTTCCTCCCGATCTTCAAGTCGAGGCGTGTCTCTGAAACGTCGCGGCCGATCAAGCCTTTGTTGGCAGCTGCGGTTGCCTCGGTGTAACCACAAGTTATTGACAGTGTAGCTACAGCCGGCCGTAGTTGGCAGGCCATTGTTGGCAGCCGCGCTTCCATCGGCAAGCGCGTTCCCCCGAATGGACGGTGTCTCGGCCCTCGCGGGTCCAGAACCCGCCCGCTTACGCAAGCGGCTCGCCT
Source organism: Fimbriiglobus sp. (assembly GCA_043745465.1). Taxonomy (GTDB): domain Bacteria; phylum Planctomycetota; class Planctomycetia; order Gemmatales; family Gemmataceae; genus Fimbriiglobus. The sequence goes on along the minus strand of JAYTSV010000157.1, from coordinate 138 downwards.
GTTTGGGGGACTCCAGGCGCTGACGCTTCTGGCTCGCCAGATTCACAGCGCGTCGAACGGCTCCAGGAAGCGGCGCTCGGTCGCGGCGATGTCGTAGTGGTCGAGGTAGCGCCGCCGGCCGCGCGCGAGTTGATTTCG
>JAYTSV010000156.1:0-4577 GCA_043745465.1 Fimbriiglobus sp. | reverse complement strand
ATAACAAGTTCGGCGGCGGAGTGTTGAGGGCGGGCGAGAACCTGCGCAAGGTCCGTTATTGTGATAGATTGCGCGGGTTTCTGGAGCTTTTGTTGTTGCAAGTGGTGAACCCAGGTGGGTAGACTTACGTCGATTCCAGTCTTGGCCACGTCGGCCGGGATAGGTTGCGCAGGCGCAATCTAATAACAAGTTCGGCGGCAGAAGGGCTTCCGGCGGTGCAGCGCTTCAAACCCCGAATACCACCACAGAATTTGGATACACACGCCTGTGCAAGTTGCTGCAAGCCGACAGAACGTCTGCACGTGTCACATCCGGTGTGCGGCGGAATCATTTTCTCAACCGCGGATGTGGAGCGAGTTCGGGTTGGTCGGGCCGGAGTTTCGCTCTGCACTGTTCGGCGATTGCAATCATCTCTGCGTCGTTCGGATTCTGGGCTAAAACCTTGTCGGCGGCGCGTAGTGCGGGCGAGTACGCCTCCGCCATGAACTCGACATCGGCCCGCAGGCGCGTAGCACGGATGTCTTTGGGAAAGCGGACTTTCCAGTCGTCGAGGACGGCCCGGGCGGTGGTAAAGTCATCGGCATTCGTCGCCGTCTTGACGAAGATTTCAAACAGCGTGGGGTGTATTGGATCCGGCATCCGAAGGCGCTGGCGGAGCAGTTCGTCGCCCTTCCGAACCCACTCGGGCCTCGGGGTTTTCGCGCCACGCGGTTTTCCCGCCAAGCAGTAACAGTTGATTGCTTTCTCTAATGCGATGAGGCGAGCATCAATCAGTCCGTGACTCGTCGAGGCCACCTCGAATGCCGCCCCGGCTTCGGCCAAAAGCGGTCGCAATCCGTCCAGATCCTCTGGGGTACGCTGCCAATGACTGGTCGCTCGGCTGAATAAGACCATTCCGTAAATGAACCGCATGAACCCATCGGGGTTTGTCTCCACCATCGCCTTGAAGCGGGCGGTCGCCGCCTCGTCGCGGCCGATCTCGACGTAAGGAACTGCTCCGTTCGTGATGCGTTTCATCATGTTCCAGAACTCTTGGAGTGAGTTACCGGCCGCTGGCGGCAGCCGGAGGAGTACGTCTCCCTCTGCGAAAGGGCCATCAGGGGGGAGCCCGAACAAGGCATTGAGTTTGGGGTTACCAATCGCTAGACGGGCAAAATGGGCCATGTTTACGGGCGGCCGCGGTTCGCCGTACACCCCTGCCTGGAACTCGCGGGTCAGGTGTGGCAACGCATGGACGACCTCGTCGAGGTCGGCGTGAAGGTCTTCCCGAACCATCGGCTTTAGCCGCGTCAGAGCCCGCTGGGCGGCCGGCTCGTTGCCCCCCAATCCGTGCCCCAAAAACAAGACCCAGAGGAAGTCGGGGTGTTGAGGGTAGAGTAACTGGCCGTCCTTGGCGGTTCGGATAGCGTCCGGAAATTGTCCCGAGCAGAGCAATACGAGGCTGAGAGCACGTCGGGCAGGGAGATGGTTGGTATCCGTGGCAAGTGCGGCTTGAAACGCCGTGCGCGCTTCCGCGGTCGTTGCGGCAAGTACCCCACGAGCGTAAGCCTTGTCCGCGGGACTTAGGGTCGGGTCCGCCGCTGCATTCTCGATTAGTGCCCGCGCCCGGTCATCTTCGATCCCGATCAGCAGGTCCCCGAGCCGCAGGTTCCGGCGGCTGGCGTAGGCGGGCGGGAACTCGGCACCTATCGTTTCGAGTCGCTCTCTCGCCTTCCCCACTTGGGTCGTTGCTTCCAAAGCGTCCACTTCCAAGAACCGCATCTCCGGGGTGATCTCCACCCCGTCGGCCTCTGCGGCAACCAGTAGCGCAAGAGCCTTTTTCGGGTCGCCCCCGCGGAGGGCAGACGCGACAGCGTCGCGCCGCTCGTCCCGCACCCGACCGCGCTCGGCTTTCAGCCGGTTGCCGCGCTCTATGACTTCGTTCTGTTCGGCCTCCAGTCTCCGAATGGTCGCGTCACTCGCTTCTCGGTCCGACCGCCCTGCCCGCGCCTCGGACTGCCAAGCCATGCCTAAAGCGCCGGCGGCAAAGGCGAGCAACAATACCGCAATCGTCGGAACCGGGTTCCGTTGAACCCACTTCGCTGCTCGGGCCGGCCAACTCACCGGCCGCGCGAGAATCGGCCGTCCGGTCAGGAAGCGGTCGAGATCTTCCGCCAACGCTTCCGCTGTCTCGTACCGCTGCCCCGCATCCTTCCGGAGGCACTTGAGGCAGATCGTTTCCATGTCCTTCGGGAGCGTCGGGCGGACGTGCCGGGGGGTGACTGGGTCGTTATACCTCACGCGGGTGAGGACATCCAACTCGGACCCGTCGTCGGGGATAGGTGGAAGTCCCGTCAACAGGTAGTACATCACCCCGCCGAGGCCGTAGACATCCGTCGCCGGACTGAGTTGTTTCGTGCCGGCCGCTTGTTCCGGGGCCATGTATACGGGGGTTCCGAGAACGCGCCCCGTGCGACTGTACTCGCCGGCCCCCTCAAATGATCGGGCCAGTCCGAAGTCCGCCACCTTCGGTGCCCCGTCGCCGGCAATCAGAATATTGGCCGGCTTGAGGTCGCGGTGGATGAGACCGTGTTGGTGGGCGTGATCGATCGCACGGGCCGCGGCGGCAATCAACTCGGCCGCTCGCCGGGCAGTCCATCCGTCCGGATTCTGCCGACGGGCGTCCGCGAGACTCCCGGCCGGAAGATACTCCATCGCGTAAAAGAACCCATGCGGCGTCGGGCCGGACGTGTACAGCTTGACGATGTTCGGATGATCCATTTTGGCGAGCGCTTCGGCCTCAGTTTTGAACCGCGCTACCCACTCCGGGGCGGCGTGGGCACCGCCGAAAAGCATTTTGATCGCGACGACCCGCCCGCCGAGGTCGAGCTGGCGCGCCTTCCACACGCGGCCCATTCCGCCGGTGCCGATCAGTTCCGTGAGTTCGAAGCCGGGGACGCTCGGCGTTCCCGCCGCTTCAGCGTTGTCGCCCTTCAAGTCGGGGCCGATTTCACGCAGCAACTCGCGCGGCGAGCCGCGCCGGACGAGCAGGTCGAGAAAGTCCTGACACCGCGAACACCCGCTAATGTGCCGGTCAACGACGCCTGCCCGATCCAGAGCGAGTTCCTGGTTCAGGTACTGTCCCAACTCGGCTTCATCCGGGCACGTCATGGGGCTTCTCCGGAGCGGGGTGACGACGTTCGGGGAATAACTTCTGGTACTCTTCGGCGAGCATCTTGTTGACCCGGTTGACGGCCACCGACACCGCCCCGACGCTGATGCCGTAGGCCTGAGCAACTTGTGGGACGGGCTGGCCCTCAAGTTCACGGGCTTGGTAGACCGCCCAGGAGTTTTTGCCCCTCAGGCGTTCTTGCACGGCCGCGACGACCCGCTTTACGTCCGCGCTGTGTTCGGCGGCGACCGCGTCCGCGATGCCCGCGCTGTCCTCGGTCGTCAGGCACCCGAAGGCGGTCATGCGGTCATCCCCGCCCTCGCCGTAGCCCGCGGGCTTTCGTTTTTGGTCGCGCTGGCGGTCAGCGACGAGGTGGCCGACGACCGTCCGGAGCCACGGGCCGAACCGTCGGACGCTCCCGTCTTCCCCCTCCCGGTTGTACGTCGCGAGCTTACGCGGGGCGTCCTTCATGAAGGCTTGCAGAATGTCCTCAGAATCGACTTGCTGCAAACCTCGGTGTCCGGACCACTGGAGGATAACGTGGCCGTAGCGGTGGAAGAACCGGGTCCAAGCTTCCTCCTCCCCGCCGCGCACGCCGGCGAGGAGGGTCAAGTGCGTGGACGGAGTGCCGTGGTGGTTGGGTGACATGTGGTGCCTCGGTTGTGTCGCCGTTCTAAATGCCAAATTGTAACCGGAAATCCTCTGCCCGTGTAGCGTTCGGCCGACTCTTTCGATTCCCGCGTAAGACTGCCGCGTACTTGGTGTGACAGGGCGAATGCCCTTCGCTGAGCGAACCCTGGCACGAAGTCGTTCGGCATTTCTCAAGGAGATAGCCAATGGGGCCGTACTCCTCGGGCCACACGGAGTCTGGAGTCATGATGAAAACGCTGTGCGTTACGACTGCCTTCCTCTTGGAGATCCCGATCATGAAGAACCTCGGCCTTTTCTGCCTCCCGGCCATCTTCCTGGCTCTCGTGACCACCGACACGATAGCCGCTCCGCCCGCCGTCGTCCAGCAGGACATCTACGTGACCACCAACGGCATCGCTAGCGCCCACATTAACGGCGTGACCATCTACGCCAATGGCCAGCCCATCGGTGTCACCGGAGGCTTCAGCAACAGGCCTGGTTCCCCGCCCAAGCCCCTCGGCAAGCTCACCGTCTTCCTCACGAAGGGCACCCGCTACAACTTCACCACCGATCGCACACTCCCGATCAACAACTTCCTGGCCGGTTCGAAAGCCGTCATCTTCGAAACCAACCGTCGTTGACCGTCGTCCGCGCCCCGTTCACGGGACCATCAGCGTGAACGAGGCGACGTAGGCTTGCGACTAAAGTGGACCCCATTTGCAAGACCAAAAAACGGTCGCCGAGCACTCCTTTCTTCCCCGCGTGATTTCGGTTGTCATCGTTCTGTCACCAATGC
>JAYTSV010000155.1:0-4593 GCA_043745465.1 Fimbriiglobus sp. | reverse complement strand
CGCGGCGGGGGGTTGGGCGGCGGTCCGGGGGACGACCGCGAGGGCGACGAGGCCGGCCGTCAACAGCGTGCGAGAAAGCCACGGGCGAAGCATGAACGGACTCCGGGAGGTGAGGCGTTGAGCGGTGCGGGCCGACGGCCGGCGGTTACTTCGGGAGCGCGGCGTCCGACAGGAACGCCTTGCCGTTGAGTTTCTGGTACTGCTCCTTCAAGACCGGCGTCTCGTCGAGCAGTCCGGCGAACTTGGCCTTCACTTCGTCGGCCATGTCCGGGTTGCCGGTTTCGAGCTGGACGAGTTGCTTGGCGAACGGCTCCAACTTCCCCGCCAGGCCGGTCGGGTTGGCCTTGAGCAGGCTGAGGTTGGCCTTCACGCCGCACCGTAGGGACTCGAAGACGAAGTCGTGGAACAGCGGCTTCAAGGTCGTTTCGAGCCGCTTCGACGTGTTCCGCATCTCCTCGACGAAGGCGACGGCTTCGGGGTGCTCGACCGGCTTGCCGTCCGGCCCCTTGGTGCGCTCGACGGTCAGGTCGGTCAGCCACTTGGGCGGCGGCGTCGCGGCCAGTCCGGCGCGGACCTGCGCGACCTGGGCCGGCAACTTCTCGTGCTTCGGGAGGGCATTCAGGTCGAGCAACGCGCGGACGGCAAGCCGCGGGTCGTTCTTGCCGCCGGCGAGATTTTTCAGCGGCCCGAAGTACTGGTTCGATTGCTCGGTCCACTTCGCGCGGGCTTCGCCCCAGAGCTTGACGGCCGACGCCGGGTTGGGGTCGTCGGTCGCCTTGGCCTCCAGCAAGTAGGCGGCCTCGCGCTTGAAGTCGCCGTTGTTCGCCCAGCCGGTGCCCGGCTTACCGTCGGCGACGGCGTCCTTGAGGATCGCGTCCGCTTCGGCGAACTTCTTACCCTGGCGGTACGCCCGGACCATCTCCAACTGCGCATTGCGATAGCGCAACACCGCGAGTTGGTCGGCCTCGGCGGGGATTTCGTTGGGCCGCTTCTTCATCAGGGCCGCGTCGGCGGGGGCCGCGATCTTCTTGAGGAACTCGACCGCCTTGTCGTGGTTGCCGATCGAGTTCAGGCCCTGAGCCAGGACGATGATCGTCGGCGGCTTCACGTCCGGTTCCGCGGCGACCTTGTCGAGGATGGTGCCGATACCGGTCATGAGCGCGTCGGCTTCGGCGGCCTTGCCCTCGCGGCGGAGGGCGTCGATCTGCGGGCGGACGCCGTCGATCAGGGCGTTCAACGTGCCGGCACTGTTGGCCAGGCTGCCGCCGAGTTTCTTGAGCACGTCGAGGAGTTCGGCGACCTTATCGACGGACCCCTCGCGGATGCGGGCTTGCATGGCCAGGCCGAGGAGCTTGTCCCGGCGGAACTCGTCCACCCGCTTGGCAAAGGCGGCGACTTCCGGGGCCATGTCGTCCTTGAACACAGGCCCCTTCTCCTTCGCCTCCTGGAGGACCGGGGCGATTTTGGCGACCGCTTCGCCGTACTTCTTGGCCTGGAACAGGACGACCGACTGGCCCCAGAGTGCGCGCATCCGGGCCAACTCGACGCGGTACTCGAGTTCCTTCTTGTCGTCCGGCGCGAGGGCCGTGAAGGCGGCGAGTTTCTTGGCCGCGAGGGCCGCAGTTCGTTCCGCCTTCGGCAGTTCGGCGACGCCGTTCAGGAAGTGCAACTCGGCGAGTTGCAAAACGAGCAGGACCGCGAGCCGGGCGTCACCGCGGGCCGCGGCCGGCGGCGTGTCGGGGAGGCTCGACAGGTCGGCGAGCGTCTTCTGGTAGACTTCGGCCTTCTCCGCCGGGGTGAGCGGGGTCACCCCGTCCTGGGCCGGGCCGGCGCGGAGCATTTCGATCGCGGCGATCGATTCGAGGTAGCGGGCGTCGAGGACGACCGGGCTGCCGGGACCGACGCGCGTGAGCAGTCGGAAGCCGTCCGGGTAGCGGCGGGTTTGCAGCATGTCCCGCGCGATCTGAACGCGGGCGCTGTCGGTGTTCGCTTCGAGGGGGAACTGCTTGTCGAGCCAGAGGCCGACGGCGACGGCGCGGTCGAGGTCGCCGCGGCGACCCTTGGCGTCGGCCTCGTCGGCCTTGGCCCCGGCCTGACGGTACGCCAAGATGGCGATCAGGCCGGCGCGGGACGCCGTCGTCGGGTTGCGGTTCGTGCGGGCAATCGAGTCGGCGAGAACCGCCGCCTGGTACGGCTTGTCGGCCAGCGTGTAAGCGTAAGCGAGGTTGGCCTGGGCCTCGAGCGCATCCCGGGCGAACTCCCGGGGCACCGGCATTCGCTGTAAGCGTTCGTAAGTGGCGACGGCCCTGGCCGCGGCCGCTTTGCGGGCCTCCTCCGAGTCGGCTTCCTTGACGGCCCGGTAGTACTGCACCTGCGCGACCATGAGTCCGGTTTCGTAGTCGGCGAGTTTGGCCGCGTCGATCTTGTCCGGGTCGCCGATCAGGGTGCGGATGAGCTTCGTGCGGGCCTCGGCGGCGCGGGTCGTGTAGTCGTTCTCGGGGTCGAGCAGGCGGCGCAAGTCGCGCTCGGCACTTTGGAGGAGTTCGCGGGCGTTGCCTTGAAGGGTCGGTTGCATCGTTTTGGGGTCGATCTTGACCAGCGGCTCGGCCTGCTTCATTTTGGCCGTGGCGAGGTAAAACCGGGCCGCCGACACTTCCGGCGTCGGCCGGGCGGTGCGGCCACCGGCGTCGGCCAGCCATTGCTCGATGGCCCCCTGGGACTTGCGCAAGTTCGCGGCACTCTTCTCGTTGACGGCTTTGAGGAACTCGGACCGCAGCTCGAAGAACCGGGCCGTCCGCGCCCCCGGACCGGCGACGTTGGGAACTCGCACGGCCTCCTTTTTGACCGCGTCGAACCGCTTGGCCGCTTCGACGGGGGCGGCCTTCTCCAACTCGCACTCGCCGACCCAGGCCTGGGCGACCCAACAAAGCAGGTGCGACGCGTCGCGGCCGCCGAGGTCGAGGAACAGTTTGCGAGCCTCGTCGATGGCGTTCCCCCGCTGGACGATGTCGTTCGCCGCCGCACCGGCCGACGGGTACGTCAGGGCCAACTGGAACTTATTGATCGCCTCGTCGAGTCGGGCCTGGTAAAGGTCGTTCTGCACGAGCCGCTTGGCGGGCGGGGTCAGCGTGGCGTCGTCGAGTTTCTTGGCGAACTCGGTCGCGGCCTGGCTGAACCGCTTCGACGCGTCGTCGAACACCGGCCGGGCGGCAAGGAGGTCGCGGTCCTTGTCGTCGGCCCGCTTGTTCGCCTTGGACACCATCCCCTTGGCCTGAATCGAGATCAATCGCGCCAGCGACAACGCCGCTTCGGCGCGGCGCGGGTGGGTCGCGTTCGCGGCCAGGAAGCGGTCGAAGTCGGCCTTCGCCTCGCCCACCAGGGCGGTCCGCTTGCCGTCGTCCGTCTCCTCGGCGGCGAGTTCGAGCTTCGCCCGGGCGCGCTCCAGCGGGATGACCGCGAGTGCCCCGGGGGTCGGCCGCCTGGTCGAGAGGTCTTGCAAGAACTCCAGGGCCAGGTCGGACAGGCCGTTCTCGCGCAAGCCCCGCGCCAGGTCGATGGGGTCGGCAGTCTGAGCGGACGCGGACGGGGCGATGGCAAAGGACGAGAGAACGAGGAGGAAGAACGGACGGGACATGGGCCGGGACTCCGGGGGCACGGACTTCACTCAGACTTGGGACGGGCCGCCGGGCCGCACGGTTCCGCCTGCTACAGATTCTGGCCGGCCGTGCGCGGGCGTCAAGCGCCAACTGCACGCGGGCGGCTACAATGCCGGAATGCTCACACTCTCGGTCGCCAACCCCTACGAGTACGCCCTGGACTTCGCCCGCCTCAAGGAGGTCGCCAAGGCCGTCCTCGAAGGCGAGGGCGTCGCGTCGGCCAAGGTGACCATCGCGTTCGTCAACAACGCGCACATCCACCGGCTCAACAAGCAGTTCCTCGCCCACGACGAGCCGACCGACGTGCTCACTTTCCCGTACTCCGTGAAGGGGGCGAAGAAGCTCGAAGGCGAGATCGTCATCGGCGACGAGATCGCCACCGAGTACGCCGCCGACCGGGGCCACGCGGTCGAGTTGGAACGGCAGTTGTACGTCATCCACGGCTGCCTGCACCTGTGCGGCTACTCCGACACCGACGAAGCGGCCGAAGTCCGCATGCGCGAGCGCGAGCGGCACTACCTGCAACTCCTCAACTTGCCCGACATCGCGGGGGCGTGACCAATGGTGCGGCGACTCTCGGCGACCGACTTGAAGGCGATGCGCGACCGCGGCGACCCGGTCACGCTGATCGACGTGCGCCAGCCGGAGGAGTACGCCCTGGCCCGCATCGCGGGCGGCACGCTGATCCCGATGATGGAACTGCCGGTCCGGCTCGGCGAGATTCAGCCCGACGACGGTGCCCCCGTCGTCGTCTACTGCCACCACGGCGTCCGCAGCCTGAAAGCCGCGTACTTCCTGGCACAAAGTGGCCTCGACAATGTCGCCAGCCTCGAAGGCGGCATCGAAGCGTGGAGCCTGCTCGTCGATCCCGGCGTGCCGCGGTATTGACTCGGCGAGCCGGAAGGGTCAGCGCCCGGAGTGCCACGCAAGAACTCCG
>JAYTSV010000154.1:0-17582 GCA_043745465.1 Fimbriiglobus sp. | reverse complement strand
CCTGACCGGGTACGCCGTCGGCCCGCAGTGGCAGAAGCTGATCGTCGCCCCGACGCGGTTGCAGCCGTTCATGCTCGAAAAGATCGAGCAGGAGGCGGCCAACCAGCGGGCCGGCATCCCCGGCCGCATCGCGGCGAAGATCAACGGCCTGCTCGAACCGGTCATCGTCCAGGCGCTGTACCGGGCCAGCCAGGCCGGCGTGAAGATCGACATCGTCTGCCGGGGCATTTGCGCCCTGCGTCCCGGGGTGCCGGGCGTGAGCGACAACATCCGCGTCACGTCGGTCGTGGATCGCTTCCTGGAGCACAGCCGCATCTTCTACTTCGAGAACGCCGGGGACACGCAGGTGTACGTCGGCAGCGCGGACTGGATGGACCGCAACCTGAGCCGCCGGGTCGAGGTCGTGTTCCCGATCGAGCAGCCGGACTTGAAGGCCCGGGTGATCGACGAAATCCTGGCCCTGAGCCTGGCCGACAACGTCAAGACCCGCGAGCTCCGGGCCGACGGCAGCTACCGGCGGGTCGTCGCGGCCGAGGGCCAGCCGCCGGTGCGCAGCCAGCAGCGCTTCCTCGACTGCGCGAGCGAGGCCGTCCGCATCGCCGCTCTGGCCGTCACCCCCGAGCAGCCGTCGTCCCCGAAGGTCGCCCGGAAAGGCCGCCGCCCCGGCAACAAGTCCCCGGGCAACCCGTACCGGTAGAATGCCGTCATCAACCGTGGGAGATTCGCCATGTCCGCCGCCGCACAAGAACTCCTGGCCGCCTTCGACTCGCTGCCCGCTCCCGAGCAAGACGCGGTCGTCGGCCAACTGCTCCTCCGCTGCCCCGCCGGCACGGACGACTCGCCGCTCGCGGGCTGCGAGGACTTGGCCGACGAACTGTTCCTGACCTACGACGCCGCGGAGGCCGCCGATGCCAACCCATCCCGTTGAGCGCGGCGAGGTCTGGCTGGTGGACCTCGGCATGGCGGCCAAGGTGCGGCCGTGCCTGGTCCTCAGCGTGCGGCCCGGCCCCGCCGACCGGGTGCTGTTCGCCCTGGTGCCGCACACCACATCGGTTCAAGGCACGGCGTTCGAGGTGGCGGTCCCGGTCGCCTTCCTCAAGCCAGGGGCCTTCGACACGCAAGGTCTCGTCACGGTGCCCCGCCCGCGGCTGATTCGGCGGCTTGGGCTGCTGCCGCCCGACGGTCTGGCCTCAGTGGAAACGGCGGTGCGGGCGTGGTTAGGGCTGTAACGGCTTGCCGCCCCTGACTCGCGTCGCCGGGCAACCCGTACCGGTAGGGTGTGGGGCAGAAGTTCCCGGCGAGCGGCGGTGCGGAACATTGTCGAAGTGCTGACAGACGCGATGCCCACCGAATCGTCGGCCCGACGATACCCCTTCGACTCCGAGTCAACTATGACCATCGCACACGTCATTATTGCGCTCATCACCGTCCAGCCTGCCCAACTTCCCGGCCTGGCACTCCACGCCGTCGCAGCAGTCCATCAACAACACCAACTCGCACGACAGTGGCTCTTAAACAACACCATTCACGAAATCCAACAGGAACAACTCCTCCAACTGCAGATTGAAGCGAACGAGCGGCTCCGGAAACAACGATTAGAAACCCGCAAGAAAACCCCGCAACATTAAACACGCCTTCAACGAAGTACCAAGGGTCGGGGTGGTTTTAGCGAAACGACTCGGCGGCAATAATGGGCGCGCGGCGACGCCGCGGGGCGGGCGGGATTACTTGCCCGTCGTCGCCGGGGGGATGGCCATCGGCATCGTGGTGGCCGGGGCGGCGACGGTGCTGCTCGGGCCGCCGATCACCGGGTACGGGTTCGACGCCGGGGCGATGACCGCGTTCGCGGGGTTGTACTGGCAGTCGCACCGGCCGGCGACGTACTCGGGGTTGCAGCCGGTGCCGACGAGCGCGAAGGCGAGGAGGGCCGCGCCGAGGAGTTGACGTTGCATGGTAGGGGTTCCCGTTCCGTCCGTGGGGGGTGGTCGCCGCGGGGGCACGATCCCTCCGCCCGGACCGCCGACCGCGCCGCCGCCGGGGTGGGTGGCGACGGCGTGGCCGTGGTCGCGGGTGGGTGGACGTGTCGAACGGCCCGCATCCGTGCGCGAACCTTCGACCCCCGGTCCGGTCGCCCGTCGGCTCCTGCCGTGCGTTCGACCCGACGCAATCCTTTTCGACGCGCGGCCTTTGCCGGCTTGACTCATTTTGCCGATTCGCCCGGCCCGGCCCGGGTATGCTAAGCCCCGCCGACCCCGCCAGACTCCCGGAGCGCCTCGACCCGTATGGACGCCATCATCCTCGCCGCCGGCAAGGGCACTCGCCTCCGGCCGCACACGAACACCTGCCCCAAGCCGCTGCTGCTCGTACAGGGCCGGCCGATCCTCGACTGGATCCTCGGGGCACTGCCGCCGGTGGACCGCGTCGTCGTCGTCGTCAACTACCTCGCGGAGCAAATCGACGACTACCTGCGGCACCAGACGCACGTGAAGGATTGGGTCACCGTCCGCCAGGCCGAGCCGCGCGGCACGGGGGACGCGCTGATGAGTTGCCGCGGCTCCGTCACCGGCGACCGGGTCATGGTCTTGAACGGCGACGACCTGATCGGCCGGGCCGACCTCGCCAAGTTGGCCGCGGTGCCGATGGGCATTCTGGCCCGCCCGGTGGACGACCCCGAGAGCTTCGGCGTCCTCTTCCGCAAGCCCGACGGCACGCTCGACAAGATCGTCGAGAAGCCGCGCGGCTTGAGTGCCCCGCAACTGGCCAACATCGGCGGCTACCTCTTCCCGCGGAGTGTCTTCGACCTCACCCTGCCCCTGTCGCCGCGCGGCGAGTACGAGATCACCGACGCCGTCGGCCAGCTCGCCGCGGCCGGCCGGTTTGCCGTCGTGGAGGCGGGTTACTGGCTACCGATCGGGACCGTCGAGGCGTGGGAGGCGGCGCAAACCGCCGACGTGGGGCCGGCCCGGTGACGGTCGCCCCGCTCGGGGACCAGGCGGTCCTCGTCCGCCCCGGCGACGAGCTCGTCCGCCCCGGCGACGAGGCGGCGGCGTTCGCCTGGGGCGAAGCGGCGCGCGAATCCGCACCGCCGTGGCTGCACGATGTCGTCGTCGCGTACACCGCCGTCGGCGTCCACTTCGACGCGGATCGGGTCGCGTTGGCCGACGTGCTGGCGTGGGCGCAGGCGTTGAAACCGTCGGCCGCGATTCGCCCGGAATCGCCGCCCGTGACGATCCCCGTTTGCTACGAACGGCAACTCGACCTGGCCCGCGTCGCGGAGGTCACCGGGCTGACGGCCGACGCCGCGATCGCTGCGCACGCCGGCACGCGGTACACGGTCTACGCCATCGGCTTCGTGCCCGGTTTTCCGTACCTCGGCTACCTGCCGGGAGTGCTTCAAGGGGTGCCGCGGTTGACTTCGCCGCGGCTGCGCGTCGAGCCGGGCAGCGTCGGCCTGACCGGCCGGCAGACGGGCGTCTACCCGCTCGCCCGGCCCGGCGGTTGGAACCTCGTCGGCCGCACGCCGCTGACCCTCGTCGATCCCGCCGCCGGCTACTTCCCGCTGCGCGTCGGCACGACGGTCGCGTTCGCGCGCATCGACGAGGCCGAGTTCACCCGCCTCGACGGCACGCGGCTCAGCGGGTGAGCAGCCCGCGCACCCGCCCGGCGAGCCACGGGCCGAGGGTGCCTTCGCCCTGCCGCCGCAACGCCTTGCCGGCCAAAACCGCGACGTGCAACGGCAGCCGCCGCAGCCGGTCCGCCCGCGGCGTGTTGCGCCACCAGACCCGCTCCTCGTTGCACGACTGCGCCTCCAACGTCCGCCGCGACGGCACCCGGCCGTACGACGCCGAGACGTGGTGCCACACGACGCTCGCCGGCTCGTACCAGACCCGGCCGCCGGCTTTCCGCAAGCGGTGCGCGACATCGACGTCCTCGAAGTACGCGCCGAAGTCCGCCGGGAAGCCGCCGACCGCTTTGAGAGCCGACCGCCGGTAAAAGCCGGCCGCGGCACTGACGCCCCAGACCGGCCCGGCGACGCGTAACCCCGCCGGCGCGACTTCCCACGCCACGCCGTGCCCGCGCTTGGTGGCGTACCCGCCGCGGTGGTAATCGTCCCCCGCCGTGTCGATTTTCGAGGTGCCGTGTTGCAGCACGAGCGGAGCGACGGCGACGATCTGCGGGTCGGCGAACCACGGCAACGCCGCGTCGGCCCAGCCGGCTTGCACCTCGGTGTCGTCGTTGAGCAGTTCGACGACTTCGCCCCGCGCCACGGCCAGCCCCGCGTTCACGGCGACGCAAAAGCCGCCCGACCGTTCCAGCCGCAGGCCATGGACGCCGAACCCCTCGGCGACGCGGCTGATGGCGTGCCCGGCGGAGGCGTCATCGACGACGATGATTTCGGTGCCGGCCGGGGCGTTCCGCGTCACGGCGGTCAGGCAGGCCGCGAGCAACCCAGCTTGCCGGTGGGACGGGATCACGACCGACAGGCGGGGGGGCGGTGTCAAAGGGGTGTCACCAAAGTTTTCGCGGTGTCAACGGGCTGTCACCGGCTGTCAACGGCCCGTCACTGGGTGCGGCCGTCCTGGGCGGCTGCGATGCCGTGCAGGGTGTCGGCGGCCCGGCGGATGTGCCCGGCCACGGCGTCGGCCCGGCCCGCGGCCAGGTCGCCGGTGAGCCGCCGGAGTTCGCCGTACCAGTGGTCGGCCGCCTCGTCCCCGCGGCAACGGGCCAGCCGCTGACGCGCGGCCGCTTCGACCCGGACGACGCCCGACAGGACGGTGGCCTGCCAGCGCGGCCAGTGCTTCCGGGAGTACGTCAGCAGGGCGTGCCGGGTGACCAGCCGCAGCGGCGGCGGCACCTCGCGGACGTGCAGCGGCCAGTGGTGCGTCACTTGCAGGGCCGGGTCGTACCAGATCGACCACCCGGCGGCGCGGGCGCGGAGGCAGAAATCGACGTCTTCGTAGTAGAGGAAGAAGCGCTCGTCCAGGCCGCCGAGTTCCTCGTAGCAGTCCCGCCGCACGAGCAGGCAGCCGCCGGTCACCCACGGGACGGGGACGCGGTCGGTCAGCGGCCGGTGCCCGCACTTGCGGCGGGCGCGGGGCAGCAGCATTCCGGCGGCGGTGCGGATTAACGTGGGGAAGCGGCCGGCGCTGGCCTGGCGGGTGCCGTCCCGGTTGCGCAACTGGAAGCCGACGACGCCGCACCGCGAATCGACGCCCGGCCACCGCTGGGCGGCGTCGAGCACGTCGTCGAGAAAGCCGTCCGGCACGCTCACGTCGGGGTTCAACAGCAGCACCCACTCGCCCCGGCTCAGGTTACTGCCCCGGTTGACCGCGCGGGCGAACCCCTCGTTCGCGCCGTTGAAGTGGACCGACACGCCGGACAGCTTGCCGAGCGCTTCCGCCACCCGCTTGCGGGGCGAGTCGTTATCGACGATGACGACCTCGGCGGCCCCGCGCCGCACGGCTTCGGACCGGCGGAGTTGCCGCGTGAGGCGGGCGGTGTTGCGCCACTGGCAGAAGTTGACGACGACGACGGACAGTTGCGGCGTTTCGATGGCCGTGCCGACGCCCGGTCGGGCGCGGAGTTGGCCCTTGGCCGCGGGCTGGACCCGGGACAGGGGGCTTCGTTGATCGGCGGTCGCCGTAGCCATCGGGATCCTTCCCTCGGCGCGAATCGGTGGTCACGAACCGGACTATAGGCAGCCCGGCGAAGATCGTGCAACCCCGACCCGACCGAACGGCGACCCGGCGGAAAACCGTCCGCCGCAGGCGAGTCGGGTTCGCCCGGCGTGCGAGCGAGGGACGCACAGGTTGTGGAACGCGTTCGAGGTCGTCGGCCGTACCGTCGTCGGCTCCCCGTCCAGTCAACGACCGGCGGTCCCTCGCTCGCGCGTCGCGCGAACCCGACTCGCTGCGGCGGAGCCGTAATCGGAGGGGGGTAATAAGCGGGATGTCGGCCGCCGATGTCGCGGCGTCCGAGCGTTCGATGATCTTTGCCATAATTGCCCGCGAATCGGGTATCTGCTACCACTCGAATTCTAACCCGGCTGGTTTGCGATAATACCACCAATTTCGCGAAGGTAACCATCCGCGTTTGAGAGCGTTTTCCGAACCCCATAAGCACTCTTCGACGGGGACGGTCTCTCGGAGAAATGTTTCGTCTGCAACTCGTAATCGCTCATAAGCTGCGTCGAGTTGTTCTGGCAGGGCAATCGGAAGGACTTCGCAAAGGATTTGACGCCCATCCATATCATTCAGGAATTCGCATAAGTACCCACAGTCTCCCACGTGCAAATTTGCCACAGTTCGCTCCCAACTTTCAACCAAGCCGGGAAGCCCGTCTCGAATGACGTGGTCAGCGTACCTACGGCCACGGCAGTAATCGCGTACAGGGTCTCGACTTGGAATCATCATAAAACCTCGTCGCAAAAGGGATTTCTGGCGTCAGAATCAGCGTGTTGACACCCGCCCCTCGCCTGACCTTTCCGTCGATCACTTCTCAAGCCCACAAAGCTCCGGCATCCGCCACGACATTTCGCCCCACCACTCACGCCGCTCACGGCACCCACACGCTGCGGAAGGCGGCGAGGATTGCGCCGAGGTCGTCGATGAACAGGCGGGACGGGTGGAGGGTCACGGTCGGGCCGTCCAGGCGCAGGAACTGCCAGGCTTCGCCGGTCGTGACGACACCGAACAGGCGGCCACCGGGGTAGCCGGCGCGCTCGTTGAAGAGGCGCGCCCCGAACATCTGTGCGACGCACTCGCCCAGCCCGACTTCGATGTCGCCGCGCTTCGCCTCCAGGACCGTCACCAGCGGCGCGCGCAGGCGGGGGACCGGGGCCGTGAGCGCGAGGATGGAGTCGCACTCGCCGGTCAGCCCGCGGGTCGCGTCAATGTCGAGCCGTTGGCCCGAGTCGATGGCCAACTCGCCGGCCACCAACCCCCGGCACGCCAGGAGGATCGGGGCGACGAGGAACTCCGACCGCGCCTTCTCGCTGACCAGGGCCGCGACCGCCCGGCCGCGGTCGAGTTGCTCGCGGAGCCAGGCCGGGACCGGGGCAGCCGGCAGGTCCGGGAACAGGTCGCCGAGGGCCGTGTTCAGCGCGAACTGTGCCTCGACGGACTCCAGCGTGAAGTCGGCATACGGCATCTCACGATCCCCCCATACGCCGTCCGATCACACCCCAAACCCGACACACCACACCCGCGCTCACAACACCGGCATGCGCCCCGCGAGCACGTCGCGCTCCCACTGTTCTTGGAGCGGCCAGCTCACCGCGCAGGTGCCGAAGTCGGCGAGGTACTGGTACTTCGTCAGGCGGTCGATGGCGGCTTGCACGATCGCCGGGTCTTTGCGGAAGGCCGGGCCGTGGCTCGGGGCGATGAACTCGGCGTCGTCGGCCAGGATGCGGCGGAGGCTCGTCAGGTAGTCGGGCAGGTTCGACCCGTGGTGGGCGTCGATGGCCCCGACGCACGAGTCGGCGTACAGCGTGTCGCCGCTGAACAGCAGGTTGTTCAGCTTGAAGCTGAGCTGGCCCGGGGTGTGGCCGGGGGTGTGCCAGACGTGCAGGTCGAGGTCGCCGACTTTGACCACGTCCCCCTCGTCGAGCTTCTTATCGACCTTGACGGCCGGCATGTCGATGTGGAAGTTCTGGGCCGGGATGCTGGCGTAGGTCTGGACCGCGTCGCCGCTGAGGAGGACGGCGGCGGCGTGCGGGTGCGCGGCCGTCTTGGTCTTGAGCCGCTCGCGCGCCCCGGCCAGCGCCTGCACGTGGTCGGCGTCGGCGTGCGTGGCGATCACCATCTTGCACTTCGACAGGGGGAAGTCGAGCTTGCGGAGCAGGTCGATGATGTCGTTCAGGGCGTCGTTCTGGCCGATGTCGAGGAGCACGTACTCGCTCCCGCCGTCGATCAGGTAAACGTTCACGCCCATCGGCCGGCCGGCCTGGAGGTTGAGTTCGATGACGTTCGGGAAGAGGTACTTGCGGTCGCTTTTCATGAGGCTCCCCGTGCGGTGGTGGGTTCAGTTTAGCGGATCGCCGGGGCGTGGGGCGAACCGCCGCCAGAAGGCCGAACCCGTTCGCCTTCTTCACGCCTCCTTCTCCGTTCCTTCACGGACGGGTCTTAAAGTTGTTGGTGCAGGAAGTGTGCCAGCCCCGGAGTCCGGACCCGTGTCGCGCCTCTACTCGGACATCTTCACCCGCCGGGCGACGACCGGCACCGGGACCGCGGCCTTGAGCGGCTTGGCCCCGGCCGTTGGTCCGGCCGCGGCCAAGATCGGCGTCGAGAACGTTAACTTCTGGTACGGGGCCGAGCAGGCCCTGTTCGACATCACCCTGACCATCCCGGCCCGGTCCGTCGTCGCCTTCATCGGCCCGTCGGGGTGCGGCAAGTCGTCGCTGTTGCGGCTGCTCAACCGGATGAACGACCTGATCGACGGCACCCGGCACACCGGGCGAGTGTGCCTCGACGGCAAGCCGGTCTACGGCCCCGAGGTCAACCTCGTGGATTTGCGGCGGCGGGTCGGGATGGTCTTCCAGAAGTCGAACCCGTTCCCCAAGTCGATCGCCGAGAACGTCGCCTTCGGGCCGCGCGTGGCCGGGGTGCGGGACGCCGCCCGGCTCGAAGCGATCGTCGAGCGGAGCCTGCGCCAGGCGGCCCTCTGGAACGAGGTCCGCGACCGGTTGAGCGCCTCCGCACTGACCCTCTCGGGCGGCCAGCAGCAGCGGTTGTGCATCGCCCGGGCGCTGGCCACCGACCCCGAAGTGCTGCTCATGGACGAGCCGGCCAGCGCCCTCGACCCGAAGTCCACGAACGCGATCGAAGACCTGATCTTCGAGTTGAAGCGCGACTACACCATTGTGATCGTGACGCACAATATGCAGCAAGCGGCGCGGGTGTCGGACGCGACGGCGTTCTTCTTTGAAGGCCGTATGGTCGAGTCCGGGCCGACGGACGAGATGTTCACCCGGCCGCAGCGGAAGCAGACGGAAGACTACATCACCGGCCGATTCGGCTGACCCGACGCCCACCCCCCGAGGTCGAGCGAGCCATGAGCCAACCGCGGATTCTGATCGTCGAGGACGAGCGCGGCCTCGTCCAGTCGCTGACCTGGTACTTCAACCGCGAGGGGTACGAGACGCACTCGGCCAACGAGGGCAACGAGGGCCTGCGCAAGGCCCAAACCCTCATCCCGGACGTGGTCCTGCTGGACATCATGCTGCCCGGCCTGGACGGCCTGTCGATCTGCCGCGAACTCCGGGCCGGCGACCGGACCAAGCTGATCCCGATCATCCTCATCACGGCCAAGTCCGAGGAGACGGATCAACTCGTCGGGTACAACATGGGCGCGGACGACTACGTCACCAAGCCGTTCAGTAACAAGGTGCTGTTGCAGAAGATCAAGGTGCTGTTGCGCCGCGTCGAAAGCCCGGTCGAGACGGGCGACCTGATCGAGCACCTGGGCATCCGCATCGACCGCGTCCGCCACCGGGTGACCGTCCACAACGACGAAATCAGCCTGACGCCGACGGAGTTCAAGCTGCTGGAGTGCATGTTGCGGCAGCCCGGCCGGGCGTTCAACCGGCACCAACTGATGGACGCGGCCATCGGCGAGGGCCAGATCGTACTCGAACGGACCATCGACGTTCACGTCAAGACGCTCCGCAAGAAGTTGGACGACGCCGGCGGCACGACGGAGATGATCGAGACCGTCCGCGGCGTCGGCTACCGCTTCCAGGAAGACCCCGCCGTCGCCTCGGAATGACGGAAGAAAAGACTTGACACGAGATCGTCAGTTAAATAAAATTGCTTAGCTTCGAATCATGCTCGGGCCGGACGATACCCTATTTCCACGAATACTAACCAATCACAATATCGCATGTTAAATTGCCATGTCCGAAAACTTTGCTCGCAGATCATCGCCTCGCAATCATTTGTACGCAACTCGGCTTTCGGTCGAGCGTTTTGAAGATCGGACGATGCCAGCATCGCTGATCGTACTAACTCCTCTCGATGCAAGCGTAGCTTCCAACCCGTCACGGTCGAGCGTCTCGCCCATTGATGTGCAGTCGATCCCGGACAACTCCGACATCATTTTCGTCGGCGTGACTTCGAGTGACCGGACCAACCAAGCGTTAGGCGGCTCGACCAAAACGATGTTGGGCGATCCAAACGATGTCATTGTGGTGGACGACCGCCCATTCGACCCGAGTCGTGCCGACTCTACCATCAATCTCTGGGGCGGACCTTTCGGGTACGAGTGGCCGTGGAGTGACAATGCCAGGTGGGGGTGGAACGGCAGCCTGATCGGCGACGGCGCGGAGTACGGCGTGGGAACGCTCGTGAAAGGTAGCGTCGGCGTCGGGGCCGGGCTCATCGAATCGGTCGTCCCGCTCCCCCTTCCGGTGAACAACCCGTACTTCCGGGACAGCCAGCGTTTCGCCCTCGGCCGGATCGCCGGCAACGTCATCGGCATCGGGATCGGGTTGGAGGTGACTGCCGCCGGCCTGACGACTGCCGGGGGCGCGACGGTCGCGGAGGTCGGCAGCGGCGGAGCCTTGACGATTGTCGCCGTGCCGGTCGGAGCCGTGGGCGTGGTCGAGATCGCCGGCGGCGTGTACATGATCGCCAACGGCGGCGGCAGCCTCGTCAACAACATCCGGAGCTTCCCCGATAGTGGCGGCGGCGGGGGCGGTGCCCCTCAAATGTCGGCCGCTGAAGCTGCCGCTCAACAGGCGTCACATCAAACCGCACAACGCTTCCATGCGCTCGCAGATGCCGAGAAAACAGCGATCAACGCTGCCATGAACGAGTTCGCTACTGGTGAGGCAGGCGCTCGGCAGCTTTTGGACGCGGTAAGAAGGGGTGACAAGGCTATGCCGACGACGTTTTCGAGGGAGTCACTGCAAATTTACCGCGACTCGATCCAAGCAAAGTATGAACTGCTAATGGTCAAAGGCATCACTCCTCCTGAGGTCATGCGTTTGCGTCTTGAGATTTACAGGATTTGGCTCGGCTCTTAAACGCGCGAGGTGGTCCATGACAACTTCGCCATCGGACATCATCTCTGAAGCCATCGCATTTGCACGGCTTAAACAAAATTCAGCTACGAACCTGTCCGAAGCCAAGTGCGAGCTTCGGCCGGCTCGCAGTTTTTTCGAGATTTTACGGGCTGGCAATTCGTTAGAAAGCCGTGTCCAGGCCTACCGCGCGACGGTGCAGGACGTCGTCGAACGTCGCCGCAGCTTGCTCGATGCCGCCAGCTCAGCGCTGTCGTGTGACGCCTACGACGGCAAGGTGCTTGCTACCGACCTCAGCTCGACGATGTACGACGGCGTCGCCGGCGAGTTGACCGGCGGCTACTTCGACCACGCCGACGCCCCGCCGCCGGAGACTTGGCTCGGCGTGGTGAGCGAGTCGGTCGATTCGCCCGGCTACAACGGGCTGATCTACTTGCTGAGTTGGATTGACCGAGCGAATGTCGAGCGCGTCAACGTCGGGATCGAGACCACGCCGTCGGGGTGCCTGTCGTGGGTCGAGGACTGGCGAAATTGGGGCGAAGTTTTCGCAGTTGGCACAGGTGCGGAGTAGGACTAACCTTGGCCGTGACGCAGTGAACCTCAGTGCCTTCTACTACCTGTCCTACCCCGATTCGAACCCGCTCGATGCGTTGGTCGCGTCGAGCGAAGTGTACGTCGAGGTGTCTGAGGGCGAGGGTGATGTCAATCAGTTCGACGACACGTACTCGATCTTCGTCCACACTGTCGGCTACTTGCGAACCAAGGTAGCGGCTGGCGATTACTACCTCACGGGGCCAGCGTTAATCGTCGAGCGGTTCGACGACGCCAGCATCAAGGCGGCACTCACGGCGTTGCTCCCGCAAATCGCCCGAATCGCCGTGAAAAAGTAGCCGGGAGCTGGCGTGAGCAGTCCGAGCCGATTCGTGATCGAAAACAGTTCCTCCGTCGCACTCCTGTTGTGCGTCGAGCCGGAGGGGGCGGTGTTCCCGCTCGCAGTTGGCGAACTCGTGACGGTCATCGACCCGTTCGTCATGATGCCGGCGACGCTGCGGTTTAGTGTCGGTGACGCGGGTGAGCCGTTCTTGTCAGTCTGGCCGGGCGACGGCGACACGCGAGTCGAGAAGAATGGCGTGAACTTGCTGGACACGCAGTGACAGTGTAGCGGCGAGCAGCGCGGCGTGCCCTCGACCCTTCCCGGGCGTGTCGTCGGCCGGGGGCCGCTCAATCCGTGGCTGCTTCTTGGCCGGGGAGTGGGAGTGGGAGCAGGATGCGGTTCAGGTCGGGCAGGACGGCCGTCAGGCGGCGGAGTTGCTCGACCATCGTCAGCCGGGCGGCCGACCCCACCAGCGTCAATTTCCCGACGGTCATGCCCTGCGCCGCGACCGGCACCTCGACCCGCCAGAAGTCCTCGGCGTCCACGCCGACGGTACTATCGGACCGGTCCCAGCGGCCGTGAAACGACTCGCTCCAGGCCGGCGCGGTCACGGTCAGCCGCAGCGTGGTGACTTCGAGCGTCTCGGCCAGCCGGACGAGCTTCCGCCAGAAGTCGCGCCACTCGGCGGAGCCTTGCAGTTGCACCGCGCTTTCGACGGCGTCCCGGGGGCCGCGGACGCGGCGCAGGGTCGCCCCGGCCCGCGCGCCGATCAGCCGCACCTCGGTCAGGCCGAACCACCCGGTCACGGCCAGCACGATGAGGACGACGGCCCCCGCGCCGACGGCGTAGAAGTCGTTGCTCAGGAAGGTGCCGACGAGCGCCCCGGCCGCGCCGATCAGGCCCAGGAACGCCGCTGCGGCGAGGACCGGCCAGCGGCTGGCGTAGCGGCGCTGCATCTCGTGGTGGAAGTGCCCGCGGTCGGGCACGGCGACGCCCCGCCCGGTGAGCTTCCGCCGGACGATGGCGGCGGTCGTGTCCAGGATCGGCAGGACGAGCAGGGCCGTCGGGCCGACGATGGCCACGGCCGTCCCCTTGAGGCTGGACGAGATCGCCAGCGCGGCGACGACGAGGCCGATCACCATGCTCCCGCAGTCCCCGAGGTAAACGGTCGCCGGGGGCAGGTTAAAGACCAGAAAACCGAGCAGCGCCCCGGCCATCGCCAGGGCGACGTACCCGGAGAACTCGTGGCCCAGGCCCAGGGCCATGACCGCGAGGCTGGCGAAGATGATGACGCCGACGGTGCCGAGCAGGCCGTCCATGCCGTCCAACAAGTTGACGGCATTGATGGCCGCAAGGAACCAGAGTAGCGTGACCGGCACGGCCACCGGGCCGAGTTCGACGGGCACGCCGAGCAGCGTCAGCCGGTCGATCACGTACCCGCCCGGCAGGATGAGGACCAGCGCCGCGGCGGACTGGCCGAGCAGCTTGTGCCGGGCGCGCAACGGGACGAGGTCGTCGAGCAGGCCGACCGCGGCGATGACGGCGACCCCGGCCAGCAGGGAAAGCAACCGGCCCGGCGGCCCGGCGAGGCGGTCGGCCACGTCGGGTCGGACCGCCGCCGCGAACCCCAGGCCCAGCGCCGCCGCCAGCAGCACGCCCAGGCCGCCGCCGACGGACACCGGCCGCGCCTGGTGCTTGCGGCGACCGTCGGGCGCGTCCACGAAGCCGAGGCATCTGGCGGCCGGGCGCGACAGCCCGACGCACGCCACCCCGAGGGCGGTCGAGACGAGCAGCAGCAGCACGGCCGAAACGATCACGTCGGCCCCTCTTCCCCCGCCCCGCTCCTCAGGCCCCGAGCTTGCCCAACATTTCGGCGTCCACGACGACGGCCACGCCGCGGCCGATCAGATCGACGCGGATGACGAACGTCCGCCGGGACGCCTCCCGGACGACCACGCCCGTCGCCCCGGCCAGCGGCCCGGTGCGGACGGCGACCCGCGTCCCCGGCGGCAGGCGGTCCACCAGCGTGACCGGCAGGCCGAGGTCGAGCACCCGCCGGACTTGCGCCAGGTCGGCCCACAGCCGCGCCTGGTCGGCGACGGGAATCAGTCGGGCGACCGCCGTCGCGGCCAGCGCCGCCGGCCGGTCGGCCTCCGCGACCCGGACGAACAGGTAGCCCGGGAAGACCGGCAACTGGCTCGTCAGCACCCGCCGCCCAGCCCGCCGGCGGTACGCCCGGCACGGCAGGTAGAACGACAGTTCGCGCGCGGCCAAGTGCCGGGCCAGCGCTTTCTCCTGTCGCGGCCGGGTGTGCGCCAGCCACCACCGCCGGCCGTCCGCCCGGTCGGCGTCGAACAGGCCGTCGGGGAACTGATTCCGTTCCGGGGCCAACATCCTGGGGACTCCGTTTCGCGCAAAATTCCAACGGTCCATCCGCCGAACACTCACGCTGAAATCGCGATTTTCGACGATAGTACCATGATAATTGACGTGCGCTCAATCAAATGTGACGAGAAAGTGTCGCAAGCCCGGAAACTTTATCGGACCGTGGCCGCCGGCGTCGCCCACGGGCAGACGCGGTAGACCTCTGCGGCGACCCGGCGGCTCACGGCGGCGGCGTCCCGGCGGGCGGGCGGCCCGGCCCCGCGGACGACGACGACGACCTGCACGCGCGGCCCGGCGTCGGCCGTCGCCCCGAGCAACCGGCCGACCCACTGGTGCCCGGCGAAGCTCGACCCGAGCGCGTCCCGTTCCGCCGCGCGCTCGTCCGCGTCGGTCCAGACGTGCCGGCCTTCCTGCGTCCAGTAGACCACCACCTGGCGGTCGAGGCCCTGGCGGAACTCCCGCCCCGTCGCCGCGACCGGGGCGTCGTCGGGGCCGCCCCAGGCGACCGTCTCGACCCACCGGTCGGTCGCGCGGTAGCCGTTGTTCCCCCAGCAAACGTCCGGGTGGTGGTAGCCGCGAACGGCGGTCGTCGTGCCCCAGTAGAAGACCCAGACGTGCGCCTCGGCCCCGACGGGGTTCGTCAGGACGCGGGAAATCTGCCGGTCGGCCGCGAGCAGTTCGACGACGTTCGCCGGCACCGCGCGGGACTCCCCGGCCCACGGCGGTAAGTCCCGCGCGACCTCGTCCAGGGGCGCGACCCCGTCGGCCCGCGCCTCCGTGCGGTCGCCCAACCCCAGCCCCGCGCAGCCGAGCGCCGCGCTGAAAACGACCGCCGCCGCCGGCACCCAGCCCGACCCGGTCGGCGCGACCGCGACCCCGGGGGCGACGACCGTCGCGGGCGGCGTCCCCAGCAGGCGGGCGAGGCCGAGGACGAGCGCCAGGCCGGCGAAGATCGCGGCGAAGCCGAGCGCCTCGTGCCACGCCCCTTGAACGTACTCGCCGCCGACCGCTTCCTGGATCAGCCCGCTGGCAACGACGCGCAGCACGTTCGCCGCGGCGACGACCGGCACGGCGAGCGCGAGCAGCGCCCCGCCGCGGGCCGGGCCGAAGCCTTTGAGGAAGGCCACGAACGCGGCGATGGCCGTCACCGCCGTGACCGATCGCACGCCGCTACACGCCTCCGCGACCCGCAGCCGGCCGCCGGGCAACTCGAGCACGAACTCCGTCCGCTCGACCTCGACGCCGAGCACTCGGAGGGCGTGGGCCGAAAGCCGCGTCGTCTGCTCTTGAAGCACGTCTTGGAGGGGGTTCAACACGCGGAGCGGGATCGGCAGGGCGAACAGCGCGAAGGCCAGCGGGAAGAGCAGCACCCGCCAGCGCCGCAGCCCGTGCCGGGCGATCAGCAGCCCGGACGCGGCCGTCGCCCAGGCGAGTGCCAGCCACCAGAGCAGCAGCGTCCGCGGGCCGATCTGCACGACCAGGAACAGCCCGACGGCGAACGCCACCCCGGCGACCCCGACGGCGACCGTCCCCAGCGCCGGCCGGCCGCGCGGCGGGAGTGCCGCCCACCCCGGCCGGAGGTTCACCGCCGCCCAGGCCGCGCCGAGGAGGATTAGGAAGCGGTCGGCCGACCCGGGGTGGACGCCCCAGAAGCGGACCAGGCCGGCGACGACTGCGACCGCCCCCAGCGCCAGGCCGAGGCCGGCGACGCGATCCCCCGCCCGATCCGGCACCCACGCCGCCGCCCACGCCGCCGCCCACGCCGCCGCCCACGCCGCCATTGGACCGACCCCCGTCGTTAAAACTGCCGCATCAGTGTACCCGACGTGCCCGCTTCGCCCGCCGACATTCCGCGTCCTACAGTAAACCGGGCCGGTGTCCCGAACGCGGTAGGGTTCTATGATTCGCTCAATGTCCGACGCCACGACGCCGCTGATTGCGGTCCTGACCGGTGCCCGCCTGGCCCGCCGCCTTGCCGCCCTGACCGCCTTCACGCAAGCCGCGCGGCCCAGCGCGCTCGCCCAACACCCCGGCTGGCTCGCCGTCCTGCGCGACGGACTCGACCACGACACGTACGCCGTCGAAGCGACCGTCGGCGGCGAGGTGTGCGGGTACCTGCCCCTGTCGTTCGTGAGCAGTGCCCTGTTCGGCCGCTTCCTCGTCAGCCTACCGTACCTGAACAGCAACGGCGTCGTCGCCGAGTCGCCCGAGGTGCAGTCGCTGCTCGTCAACCGGGCCGTCCGCCTGGCCGACGAGCTGAACGCCCGGCACCTCGAACTGCGGCACGAAACGCCCATCGACCACCCGGCCCTCAACGGCCGGCTGACGACCAAGGTCCACATGCGGCTGCCGCTCCCGGCCACGACCGAAGTGCTCTGGAAGGGGTTGGACGCCAAGGTCCGCAACCAGGTCCGCAAGGGCGAGAAGGGCGACTTCACGATGGCCTGGGGCGGCCTCGACCGGCTCGACGACTTCTACGCGGTCATGTGCCGGAACATGCGCGACCTGGGCACGCCGATCTACGGCCGCAAACTGTTCGAGGCGATCCTGACGACCTTCCCCCTGGCGGCGCAAAGCGGGGCCGAGATCGGCACGCTCCTCGACAGATCGAAGCCGATCGCCGTCGCCCTGCTCCTGCACGGCAACGGGGTCACCGAGGTGCCGACGGCGTCGTCCCTGCGCGAGTACAACGCCAGCAGCGCGAACATGCTGATGTACCGCCACCTGCTCGACCGGGCCGTCGAGCGGGGCCAACTGGTGTTCGACTTCGGCCGCTCGACGGCCGACGGCCCGACGTTCAAGTTCAAGCGACAGTGGGGGGCCGAGGTCCACCCGGCGACGTGGCAGTACTACTTGTGCAACGGCGAGGCCGGCGAGATGCGGCCGGACAACCCGAAGTACCAACGGCTCATCCGCCTCTGGCAGCGCCTCCCCGTCCGCGTCACGCAAGCGATCGGCCCCGCCATCGTCCGCGGCATCCCGTAAGCCACGGCCCCCGGCGAACGGCCAACGGGAATGAGCGAAGCCGGAGGCGCTAAACGCTTCGATTTGGCGGGTCGGAATGATGAAATTGAAAATTCGAGCGAAAATTGCTTGACGCGCATTTGGTCTTCGGAGACTCTATGCACACTCATATTTGTCGAGTTCAAAATCGGACGGGAATCTTGCCCGGTGCGATCTCCCATCGCTCAAGTATCCTCGACGGTCCCGAGCGACTTCTCGCCTGATCTCGACGAACGCAGTTTGTCAATTTCCGATACTCTCTCTGACGGAGTATTCGTGATGACCCGTGGACTCTGCACG
>JAYTSV010000153.1:0-17728 GCA_043745465.1 Fimbriiglobus sp. | reverse complement strand
GAGGACGTGATGCCGTGGAAGCTCAACGGCGAGCAGTGGCACACCGGCCCCAAGGGCTTCCCGCCGGGCAAGCCGTCGAAGTGGGACGCCGGCATCCTCAAGAAGCTGATCGCGGTCGTCCGCGAGGTCGAGCCGGCCGTCGAGTTCAAGTTCGACGCCCAGGATTCGATCCTCCTGAAGCTCCCCGGGGTCGGCCGCAGTTGGGCGCGCTGGAAGACGAAAGACCCGGCGTCGCTCGAACTCCGCTTCGTGGGCAAGCCGGCGCAGTTCAACCTGAGCCGCCTCGACGGCATCGGCCGCGACCCGTCGCTGACACAAGACCGTTCCGACGGCGTCGATGTGATCCTGTTCAAGTTCTCGACCGCCGAGCAACTGAAGTTGCCGGCACTGAAAACACTCCTGGCCGAACACGCCGCCGGCTTCCGCGAAGTGTTCGCGGAGTAGGCATAGCTAGAGTAAACTCACAATTTTTTGCCTTTCCAACTTGTGCTGCCTATACTGCATCGCCAGCTACCCAATCGCTTTTGGACACTCCGTCCAGCGTGGCAGTTGGTATGTACAATTCAAAGGAGGCGAGTGATGAAAGTCGCAAAAGGCGGAACTGATTTATGGTGCCCGACGTGCAAAAAGATCACTGTTTGCAAGGGAATCAATCCTAGTTATGTTGCCAAGGAGTCTGGACAACATTGGTGCCGTTCTGATCACAATGATATTAATTGGTTTAGACGTGGTCGAGAGTGCTTAACATGCGATGATCAGTTTTTGACTGCCGAAGTTGACGAGGGATTTTTGACAGAGCTTGTAAGATTAAGAGATGCCTTAAAACTAATCAAAGCAAACACTGATAGTTATCTTTCACAAGCGGCAGATGCTGAAGTTGGCCTCCTCAAATTGAAGGCGTCGCTGGGAAAACTCAGAGCGCTCGATTCATATGAATCTTCGTAAAAATGCATTTTAGCCCCGGATGTGTAGATGACACATCCGCGGTTATACTTTTTAACAAAACGCTTGCATAATTAATTTTTACATACGTCATTTCGTGCAAACCACCACTAACAACCTGACGTGGTATCTTTAACCGTTCACTTCGATCTTCCCCAGGAACAGCATCTTGCGGTCGCCGGTGCGGTACAGTTCCTCGAAGAGCAGTTGCAGGTCGGGTGTCAGCACTTTGGCCGTGTAGCCGACGGGGGCGTAGCCGTTCACGGTGACGCGGACCGGCTTGGTCCAGTCGATTAGGTCGCGCTCCAGCCAGATGGTGAACTTTTTGACGCCCAGGGCCTGGGTGATGGCGATGACGCCGTTGCGGCCGATGTCGGCGGCGAACTGGGGGGGCGGGCTGATGCGGTTGGGCACGCCGTTGGCCAGCGGGTTGCCGTACTGGGTGCCGCCGGGGGCGACGCCGACCCAGTAGTACCGGGTGTCGGTGTCGCGGAGGACCTGCCACGGCTCGACGGTGAAGTTGTCCAGGCGGAGCGTCTTCGCCCCGCGGACGCGGACCTTGCGGTTCATCCAGTCGAACAGCCGGGGGACTTCGGGCGCGAACCACTCCGCGCCGCGGCCGCGGTAGACGGTGAGCATGGCCGGGAACCCGCGGGTCATCCACTTCTCGTACACCTTGCGGAGGCTCGGGAACGCGCCGGCCAGTTCGCCGATGACGAAGTGCGTGGGCAGCTTCTGGTTGTTCCGCCAGTACTCCAGGTAGACCGGCGGGGGCAGGTTGACGTTGAACCCGGCCAGGCCGGCGAACAGGTCGGGGTGGGCCATGCCCAGGTCCAGGGCGAAGCTCGCGCCCTCATTGTGGCCGAACAGGAACACGCGGTCGGCGTCGGCGTTGAACCGGCGGAACAGGTCGCGGAGCGGGGCCAGGGCCTGGACGTGGTCCTTGCCCGAGAAGTCGTACTGGCCGGTGCCGAACTGCCCCGTCCACTCCGGGGCGACGACGATGTACCCGTTGCGTTCCGCCTGCTCGGCCAGGCGGGCGATGAGCCGCTCGGCCGGCATGGACGCGCTCGGCAGCGCGAGGACCACGGGGTAGCTCCGGCCGTGGTGGTACTCGGGCGGCAGGCGCAGGCAGTAATCGACCCCCTTGGACACGTCCGGTAGCGAGCCGGTGTTGACGCGGACGATGCCGGGGACGCCGTCGCACTCGGCGACCGGGACGGGGGTCCACGCCGGGGCTTTCAGGTCCATCGGGGCGGGCGGCGGCATGAGCGTGATGACCTGCGTCAACTCGTCGATGGCGAGCGGCACGGGGGTCGCCTTGCGGTAGCCGTCGAGCGTGGCGGCGCGGCCGTTGGCCGTCGGGCCGCTCAGGTACTCGACGGCCAGCCGCCGCAGGTTCCAGGTGCGAATCGCCCCTTCGACGGACTTGTCCGCGCCGTTCTTGCCCTTGAGCCAGCCGCTCACGGCGTAGGCCAGGAGCGCGTCGGACGGCTCGCTCGGCGACTGCCCCTTGTCGCGCCGCGCCTCGGACTGGCGGGCCAGGTCGTGGAAGAGTTCGAGCCGGCCGGCCGTGTCCGGGTGGAGTTCACTGAGCACCGCGGCCCCGGCTTCGAGGAGCGTCGTCACGGCGGGCGTCAGCTTCGGCCGGGGCGTGAACATCGCGGCCGCGCCGCCGGTGACCGACGCGGCGGTGACGATCGCGCCCATGCCGCTCTCGCGCTCGATCACTGCGCGGAGCAGGGCACTCGTGCGGTCGAACTGCGGCTGGACGGACTCGATGGTCGCCTTGACCGCGGCCAGCCGGGACTTCTCGCGGGCGTCGCTGGTCGGCGGGTTGAAGCCGGTGAGGAACTGCCGGGCCTCGCCGTACCGGCCGCACTTCACGGCCGCCTCGACCTCGTCCACGGTCAGCCGCGTCTCGGCCTTGTCGATGTCGTCGGTGAGCGCGTCGAACTGTTCGGTCGCCTTCTTCTCCCAGGTTCCGGGTGCGTCTTTTTTGAGCCGCGCGAGTTCCCGCCGCGCGGCCTGCAACCAGACGACCTGTTGGCGGGTGCCGTCGAACGCGGCCACGCTCTTCAAGAAACTGGCGATGCGGAGCCGGCGGTCCGGGTCGGCCTTCCCGGCGGGGTCGCGCAGCTCGGGGTGGATCGACAGCCAGCGGCGGACGGTGGCCGGGCTTTCCTCGAAC
The DNA here is from genome assembly GCA_043745465.1 of Fimbriiglobus sp. Lineage (GTDB taxonomy): Bacteria > Planctomycetota > Planctomycetia > Gemmatales > Gemmataceae > Fimbriiglobus. The sequence continues at coordinate 14,595 of JAYTSV010000153.1, read as the reverse complement.
GTGTGGTACGCCTGCGACAGGTTGTCCGTCGGCGAGTCGAGCAAGAACGAGTAGGCGTCGAGTTTGACGATCTGCTGGTTGATCCGCTGGAACCCGCCGTCGGTCGTGATCGTTTCGATGGTCCGCAGCCACTGGTCGTTGAACTCGGTCTGCTTGGTCCGCTCGCGGATCGGCAGGACGGGTTGCATGAACCGGGTCTTGAGTTTGGTCGCGTACTCGGGGCCGGCGTCCCGCTTCGCGTCTTTGTCGATCTTGCCGCCCTTGCCGGCGTGCGTGCTGAAGATGACGTACTTCGGCCCGTCCCGGACCACGTCGAACCCGTTCACCGCGGCCACCTTGATCGGCCGACCGCTGCCGTCGGTCAGGGTGTCCGTCTCGCGGGCGTAATCGCCCTGGACCGCGTACCCGTCGGACAGGGTGACGGTCACGGGGTCGGCGGCGACGGCCGCCACGGCGAAGACCGTCATCAGGCCGCAGGCGAGACAACCGGTCGTGCGGCGGGACATGGGCGACTCCGGGCGGGCGGGACGGGTGGGCCACCGTCATTGTTCGCACTTCCCCGCCGCGGTCAAGGAAGCGATTGCACGCCCGGCGGTTCCGTACCACAATGAACGGCATCTCACCGCCCGCCGCCCACCCCGTGAGGAGTCCCGCCCGATGCCGATCCGATTCCGCTGCCCGGACTGCGAAACCATGCTGAGCATCGCCACCCGCAAGGCCGGCACGCCGATCGCCTGCCCGAAGTGCGGCGAAGAAGTCCTCGTCCCCGCCCCCGGTTCGGAGCCGGAAATCGACCTGGCTGACGAGGGCAACCTCGCGGCCGCCCCGGACCTGATGGCGCGGAACGGGTCGGGCACGGCGGCCGTCGTCGCCAAAATGCCCCCGCTGCCGCCGGTCAAGTTCGAGAAACCGGACTTCGGGCGGGCGCGGGAAACTGTTGAAAACGCAGTCGCCGGCGCAATCCCCGAGGCCGTCACCGTGCCGGTCGAGGAGGGCCTGTTTCTGACCCGCCGCACGGCCGTCGTGCTGGTCGCGTTCGCAGTTGCGATGGTCGGCCTGGCGTTCGCCACGGGGTATCTGGTCGGGCAGTAAGGCTACTCGAACCGGATCAGCAGGTCGCCGCCTTCGACTTGCGTCGCCGACTTCGCCAGCACCTCGGCGACCTTGCCGGCGGCTTCGGCGTAGATCGTCGTCTGCATCTTCATCGCCTCAAGGGTGAGCAGCTTTTGCCCCTTGGCGACCTCTTCGCCGACGTTGACCATCACCGCCACGATTGCCCCCGGCATCGGCGCGGCGACGTGCTTCGGGTTGGCCGGGTCGGCCTTCGGGCGGGCCGCGGGGCCGGTGGCGGTCAGCGACCGGTCGAGCACCAGCACTTCACGCGGCTGGCCGTTCAACTCGAAGAAGACGAACCGCCGGCCGTCGGGCTGGGCGTCGCCGATGGTCAGGAACTTGACGATCAGCGTCTTGCCGGCCTCGATCTCGACGCTGACCTCGTCGCCGCGCTGCATCCCGTAGAAGAACACGGCCGTCGGCAAGACGCTCACGTCGGAGTAGAGGGCTTCGTGCGCGGCGAAGTCGGCGAAGACCTTCGGGTAGAGTAGGTACGAGACGACCTCGCGGTCGGTGGCGGCCCGCTTCAACTTCGGCTCCAACTCCTTGGCGGCGGCGGCGAAGTCGGCCGGGGGCAGGCTCGCGCCGGGCCGCTCCGTGAGTGCCGGCTTGCCGCGCAGGATGCGCTCCTGGAGGGCTTTTGGGAAGCCGCCGGGGGGTTGGCCGAGTTTGCCCTCGAAGAACTCGGTCACCGACTCGGGGCAGGCGATTTCGCGCTTCGGATTCTCCACGTCGGCCGGGGTCAGGTTGTTCGAGAGCATGAACAGCGCCATGTCGCCGACGACCTTCGAGGTCGGCGTGACCTTGACGATGTCCCCGAACATGCGGTTCACTTCGGCGTACATGCGGCAGACCTCCGGCCACCGGTCGCCGAGGCCTAGGGACTTCGATTGCTGCATCAGGTTGGTCGCCTGGCCGCCGGGCATTTCGTGCTGGTAGACGTCGGCCGAGCACGCGTTCTGGCCGGCCTCGAAGGGGGCGTAGTAGGTGCGGACTTCTTCCCAGTAGCGGGCCGTCATCTGCAAGTCGTCGAACTTGAGGCCGGTGTCGCGCTCCGTGAACCGCATCGCCTCGACGAGGCCGTTCAATGTCGGCTGGGCGGTGATTCCCGAGAGTGGGGCGAAGGCGCAATCGACGATATCGACCCCCTCCTCCGCGGCGAGCAGGTACGAGGCGAGTTGCCCGCCGGGGGCGTCGTGCGTGTGGAAGTGGATCGGCACGTTGACCTCGGCGCGCAGGGCCTTGACGAGCTTCTTCGCCGCGTAGGGTTTGAGCAGGCCGGCCATGTCTTTGATGGCGAGCAGGTGCGTGCCCATCTTGACGAGTTCTTTGGCGAGGTTGACGAAGTACGTGAGCGTGTACTTGTCGCGCTTCGGGTCGAGGATGTCGCCGGTGTAGCAGATGGCCGCCTCGGCCAGCGCGTCGGTTTTGAGGACGGCGTCGATGCCGACGCGCAGGTTCGGCAGCCAGTTGTTGGCGTCGAAAATGCGGAACACGTCCATGCCCGCGTCCGCCGACTCCTTGACGAAGGCGTTCACGACGTTGTCCGGGTAGTTGGTGTAGCCGACGGCACTGGCCGCGCGGAGGAGCATCTGGAACAGCACGTTTGGCACGCGCGTGCGGAGTTGCGCGAGGCGGTCCCACGGGTCTTCTTTGAGGAAGCGCATGCTCGTGTCGAAGGTCGCCCCGCCCCACATTTCGAGGCTGAAGAAGTCGGCGTGCCGCTGCGCGTAGTCCGGGGCGATCCGCAGCATGTCGGCGGTCCGCATCCGCGTGGCGAGCAGCGACTGGTGGGCGTCGCGCATCGTCGTGTCGGTGACGAACAGGCGCTTCTGCGCCCGCACCCACTGGGCGAACTTGACCGGGCCGAGTTGCTTCAACAGGTCGCGCGTTCCGGGCGGCGGGGTGGCCGGCTCGCGCGTGCCGTGGGGCAGTTCGACCGGCTTGAGCGAAATTTCCGGCTTCTGCTTGGCCTTCACTTCCGGGTGGCCGTTGACGGAAATCTCGGCGATGTACGACAGCAGCTTCGACGCCCGGTCCTGCCGCGCGGCGAACTGGAACAGCGACGGCGTGTCGTCCAGGAAGCGCGTCGTCACGGTGCCGGCGAGGAAGTCGGGGTTCGTGATGAGGTTCAGCAAGAAGGGCAGGTTGGTCTTCACGCCGCGGACGCGGAACTCTTGCAGCACCCGCTCCATACGGCGGGCCGCGTCCACGAAGCGGTTGCCGCTGGCGGTGACCTTGACCAACAGCGAGTCGTAGAAGGGCGTGATGACGGCCCCGCTGAACGCCGTGCCGGCGTCGAGGCGGATGCCCAGGCCGCTCGCCGATCGGTACGCCGACAGCCGGCCGTAGTCGGGCGTGAACCCGTTGGCCGGGTCTTCGGTCGTCACGCGGCACTGGATGGCGTAGCCGTGGGTGACGATCGCCGCCTGGTCGCCCATGCCGACTTCGGGGTCGCTCAGCGGCGTGCCGCCGGCGATGAGGATTTGCGTCTTGACGATGTCGTACCCGGTGACGACCTCGGTGACGGTGTGCTCGACCTGGATGCGCGGGTTGACTTCGATGAAGTAGAACGTGCCGGCTTGCACATCGACGAGGAACTCGACGGTGCTCGCGTTGTCGATGCGGACGGCCTTGCCGATGGCCAGCGCGGCGTCGAGAATCTGGTCGCGCAACTTGCGGTCGAGGTTCGGCGCGGGGGCCAACTCGACGACCTTCTGGTGCCGCCGTTGGATGGAGCAATCGCGCTCGAACAGGTGGACGAGGCCGCCGTGCTTGTCGCCGAGCAGCTGGACTTCGATGTGCTTGGCCCGCTCGACGAACTTTTCGAGGAACACGTCCGGCACGCCGAACGCGGCCCCCGCCTCGCGCTGGGCCGTCTCGACGGACTCTTGCAGCTTGGCGGGGTCGCGGACCACGCGCATCCCCCGGCCGCCGCCGCCCATCGACGCTTTGATCATGACCGGGTAACCGAGACGGTCGGCGAGTTCCTTGGCCTCCGCGACCGAGGAGACCGGTTTGTCGCCGCCGGACAACACCGGAACTCCCGCGGCGCGGGCGATGCCGCGGGCGGTGACCTTGTCGCCGAGTTGGTCGAGGACTTCGGGCCGCGGGCCGATGAAGGCGATGTCGGCGTCCCGGCAGGCGCGGGCGAACTCGGCGTTCTCGGACAGGAAGCCGTACCCGGGGTGGATCGCGTCCACACCGACTTCCTTGGCGAGTTGCACCACGGTCGGGATGTCGAGGTAGGCGCGGATCGGCTCGCCGGGGGTGCCGACGCGGTACGCCTCGTCGGCCTTGAACCGGTGCAGCGCGAACCGGTCCTCGTGACTGTACATGGCGACGGTGCGGATGCCGAGTTCGTGCGCCGACCGGAAGACGCGGATGGCGATCTCACTCCGGTTGGCGACCATCAGCTTCTGGAACGGCGACGTTTGCGCTTCGGACATGGCCGGCGGTCCTGAACAAGGGTGCGTTGAACGCGATGATACGGAATGGCCCGCGGACTGGATAGCGCGTCAATCGGGTCGGTCTGTAGTAAACTACACCACCCGCCGCATCAGTGAGGAACATCCGACATGCCGCCCACGTTACAATCCCTCGGCATCGACCGGCTGAGCGTCGAAGACCGCGTCGCCCTGGCGACCGCCATCTGGGACAGCATCGCCGACGACACGCCGCCGCCGCTGATTACCGACGCACAACGCCGCGAACTCGACCGCCGGCTCGCCGACCACGCCGAACACCCGGAAAATGTTGTGCCGTGGGAGGAGGTCAAAGCCGAGGCGCTGGGCCGGTGCCGGCAATGAAAATTCCGGTCGTTTACCGACGTGCTGCACTGGCGGAATTCGCGGACGACGCCGAGTGGTACCACCGCCGGCGTGCCGGACTCGGGACCGCGTTCGTCGCCGCCGTCGAGTCGATCATCGACCGAGTTGCCGCCAGCCCGACTTCTACCCCGAGGTCTTTTCGGGCGTTCGTGAAGCGCTGATTCTTGGCTTCCCGTATTGCGTGTACTATCTAGCGGAAGCCGGTCGGGTCGTCGTCATGTCGGTCTTCCGTACCTCCCGCGACCCGACGGTTTGGCAGGCCCGGGTGTAGCCCGTGTCACGTCAATTCCAGCGGGATGCGCTCCAACAGGCCGTCGCCGTAGACGCTTCCGAGGTTCAGGCGGTCGAAGTGGGCGTAGCCGATGTGGCAACCGCAGGTGTCGTTCGTACACGGGCGGTCGAACAGCGCGGCCTCGAAGCCGGATTCGTACAGATTGCCTAGCGGCCGCTTGATGAAGTGGCAGCGCGTGATCGTGCCGTCGCCGTCCACGGCGATGACCTGGTGTCCCGCGCGGCACGGCTCGCCGAGGCTGGCGTGGTACTGGTTGTTCGTCGGGAAGTGCGGGTCGATGGCGGTCAGTTGCGCGACCATCTCAGGGGTGTAGTAGCTCGATTCGCGCTTATAAGCGTTGACCCACACGTACACGTCCGGCGGCAGTTCGGCGCGCAAGGCGTCGATCTCGGCGAGGTGCTCTTTCAGGCCGACGACGCCGACGCTGAAGCGGACGCCGCGGGCGCGGAGTTCGGCGCACTTCGCCACGAAGCGGTCGCGCGTCGTCTCGCCGGGGTGGAAGGTACACCACAGGGCGAGGGCGTCGCGGTCGCAGGCTTCGACCCAGTCGAGCTTGCACGACAGGTTGGTCTGGATCGCCGCGCGGCGGACGTGCGGCAGGTTCGTCAGCGCGGCGAGCGCGGCCTGGTACCACGGCCGCACGAGGGCTTCGCCCCAGGGGGTAAACAGCACGCCGAGGTCGTCGGCCGTGCGACTGGCGGCCCACGCCGTGAACCGTTCGAGGGCGGTGCGGTCGGCGGCGAGTTCGGCCCGCGTCTCGGTCCGCTTGGCGAACGGGCAGTAGCCGCAGGCGTAGTTGCAACTGCTCAACGGGCCGCGGTACAGGATCGACAACGTCATCGCAGTTCGTACCCCGCCATGCGGCCGCGGACCGTCCCCGAGAAGAACCACGGGCCGAGGGCGTCCGAGCGCTCCAGCCCGGTCGTCGTCAGTGCGATCGTGTCGCCCTTGTGCTTGAGCAGGCCGAGTTTGTCGAAGGCGGCGAGGTCGGGGAAGTCGGCGTCCGGGGCGGTGCCGAAGCGCTCGCGGTAGCGCGGGATGTCGAGGCCGCCGTGCGTGAACAGGGCGTACAGCAGGTACCGGCGGCGCTGCTCGTCGGCGTCGAGTTCGTAGCCGTGGACGGCGTGGGCGAACTCGTCGCGGCCTTGGGTCACGTAGTCGGCGATGATCGCCTTGACCCCCTTCGGGGCGACGGCATAGTCGAGCGAGTAGTGCAGGCTCCGCGTGTACGAGCGCGCCCCGCAGCCGAGGCCGACCATGCCGTCGTCCTGCACGCAGTACGCCGAACTGTCGGCCGGCACGCCGCGGCGGAAGTAGCGCATCGAGACTTGCTCGAAGCCTTCGGCCCGGAGCTTCTTGCGGGCCGCGTGGTAGCAGTTCATCCGCACCTCGTCCCACGTCTTGCTCGTCTTGGCCAGCCCCGTCAGCGGCCGCACGTACAGCGGGTACAGGTACAGTTCTTGCGGCTGGTGCAGCAGCGCCTCGTTGAGCGACCGCACCCAGGATTGCACGGTCTGGCCGGGCAGGCCGTAAATCAGGTCGATGTTCAGGATCGGGAACTTCGCCCGCTTCAAGACGGCGAAGGCGGCGTCGAGGCTGGCCCGCGACTGCGGCCGGCCCGAGTCGGCCGCTTCCTTCTCGTCGAACGACTGCACGCCGATGCTCACCCGTTCCACCCCGAGGTCTTTGAGCAGTGCCGCCTTGCCGGGTGTGAGAGTGTCGGGCGACACCTCGACGCCGGTCGGCACGCGCTTCGGGTCGGCGTCGAAGTGAGTCCGCAAAATCTCGAAGAGTCGGGCGAGTTGCGGCTCGCTCAGGTAACTCGGCGTCCCACCGCCGACGGCGAGGCGGGCGAACTTCGCGTCCGGCAGACAGCCGCGGACCGCTTCGGCCTGGCGTTCGAGGGCGTCGAGGTAAAGTTCCGGCAATGCGTCGTTCGGCTTGGCCTGCGTGAACAAGTTGCAGAAGCCGCACCGCATCGCGCAGAACGGGACGTGGACGTACAGCGACAGCGCCGATCGCGGTTCGTTCGCCCAGACTTCGCGGAGCGGTTTCGACGGGTCGAAGGTGCGGTACGCGGTCTTGTGCGGGTAGGCGTAGACGTAACTGGCGTAGGGGCTGCCGTTGAGCACGGGGTGAATCTTCATCGCGTCCCCTTCGCGTTACCGAGGCACGAGAACGAACTCGGCGTAGGGAACGTCCCAGACGGTCGGGTGGGCGAGGCGGTGGCCGCGGTAGCCGTCCTCCCCGTAGGCCGTGCCGTGGTCGGAGCAGACGACGGCGTAGGCGGGTCCGCGGGCGGCGAGCGCGGCAAAGAGCGGGGGGAGTTGACCATCGGCGTATTCTAGGGCCGCGGCGTGCGTGGCGAGACTGTCTTCGGTCGCGCCCGGAATGTACCCGCGGTTCGGCTGGTGGATCGCCGAGACGTTGACGAACAGGAAGACGCGCCGCGACGGAGAGATCAGCCGCAGGCGCTCGACGCAGAGTGCGACCTGATTCGCCGTCGAGTTCGGGTCGGTGACGCCGAGTGCGGGGGACCAGTGGCTTTCGTCGAAGAGTGCCGGCAGTACGGAACCGAGCGGCGTCAAGTTGTTGAAGAAGCCGACGCCGCCGACGCAGATCGTGTGGTAGCCGGCCTGCCGGAAGCCGGCGACGATGTCCGGGGCGTCGAAGACGTGCGTGTCGGCCGTCGTCGTCTCACTACCGGCGAAGCGGGCGGCGAAGGGGCGGGGGTGCGGTCCCGGACTCGCGGGCGTCGGCAGGAAGCCGGCGAAGAAGGCCGCGTGCGCCGCGAGCGTGAAACTCCCGGGGGAATGCCGCCGCTCCCACCCGGTCGCCGGCAGGCGGGCCGACAGGTGCGGCGTGCGACCGGCGGCGTGCAGTTGCAGGGCGACATCGTAGCGAAGAGAGTCGAGCGTCACGAAGAGGACATCGTGACTACCGACGACTTGGTTCATGTCCACGAGCTAAGAGACCTCACCCCCCGGCCCCCTCTCCGAAGCGGAGAGGGGGAGAACGACCCGAGTAATCAACGACTCAAGCCCGCTTGCTCCCCTCTCCGCTTCGGAGAGGGGGCCGGGGGTGAGGTTACTTCGTCCCGCTGTTACTCTTTCTTCGTCGCCTTCCCGCTGACCGTAATCTTGATGCTCTTCTGCTCCGGGTGGTCGGTGACGATTTCGATGACCTTCGACACCTTGCCGGCGTCCTTGGCGGTCAGGGTCAGCTTCAAGATGTGGACGGGGCGGGCAGCCGGGGCGGCCGGGCTGACTTCGAGTTCAGCGTCAGCCCCTTTCACGTCGAGAATCTTGAACGCCTGGCTGCCTTGCAGCATCACCTTCTGTTCGGAAGCGGTACCGGCCACGATACTCCCGAAGACGACCGGGTCGGGGTTGACGACGATCGGCGCGACGACGTTGACGCTCACGGGAACGCGGAGTTTCTCCATCCCGGCGGCACTCGTCTTGACCCACACGTCGGCAGTCCAGTTGCCGACCGGGCAGGCCGGGTCGAGAGTGGCCGTCACTTCGTAGCTGACGCCCGCCTCGTTGACGAGCTTGTCCAGTTTCTTGACGCTGGCTTTGATGTAGATGCCGCTGCTCTCGGTCTCTTTGATCTGCCAGTTCGGGTCGCTGTACAGCGTCAACTTGGTCGTCACCTTGCCGCCCTGGCCTTGCCGGACGGTGCCGAAGGCGAAGGTTTCGGGGGACATGACGAGGTCGTCCCGGGCGATCGACGTGACGCGGAGTTGCACCTCTTCGATGCGGTTGGACGCTTGCACGGTGACGAAGACGACGACCGTTTTGGTCACGTTCGCCTGCGGAATCCGCTTGGTGTCCATCATGGCGACGACCGAGGTCGATTCGCCTGGGGCGAGCACGTTTTTCAAAACCGACGCGGAGACGCAGCCGCACGAGACGCGGGGCTGGCCGAGGGTGATCGGCTGGTCGGTCGTGTTCTTGACGGGGAAGTAATGGGTCAGCACCGGGCCGCGCGGCGAGGTGCCGAAGTCCTTGGCGGTCTCGGCGAACATGTCAATGGTGCCGGCTTGCACGCCGGTGGCGGCGAGCAGGAAAAGCAGGCCCGTGATAATCGTCCGTCGCATGGTTCGTCACTCCCCTGGTGTGGACGCCGTTCGGCCGTGTCGGGCGCGGGCGGCGTCGTTCGATTCTTCCGAGTTACTATCCGCCGGACCGCCGGGCACGCTCGACACTTTCCATAAAGTCGGCCGCCGGGGGCGAGGGGCGAGTCTCGCCCCGTCGCACCAACCCGCACGACCCATGCACTTTCCGTTCCGCCGGCGAACTGTTCATTCCACTACCGGTGAGCGACCACGGCGGCGTGGACTTGCGCGGCACCCGCCTGGGAAAGTGCGCGGGCGGCGTAGTGGCAGGTCGCGCCAGTCGTCAAAACGTCGTCCACAAGCAGAACCCGCAGGCCCCGCACGCCGGCGGCGGAGCGGACGGCGAACACGTCTTTGACGTTGTCCCAGCGGGCCGTCGCCGACTGATTCGCCTGCAAATCCGTCGCCCGTTGGCGGCGCAAGGCGTGGGCGGCGAGCGGCAATCGCAGCGTCGCGGCCAGCCCGCGGGCCAATTCCTCCGCCTGGTTGTACCCTCGCTGCCAGCGCCGCCGCCAGTGCAGCGGCACCGGGACGATCACCTGCGGGTGCGTGGCGAGCAGTTCGTCGCGGCGGTGCGTGGCCCAGAGTTCGCCGAGGCGGAAGGCCAGCAGTTCCCCGTCCGGCTGCTTCATTTGCAACACGGCCCGCCGCACCGCGTCGGCGTACAGCCCGAAGCGGACCGCCGAGCCGAAGGCGTACTTCACCTTCGGGCAGCGTAAGCACGGCTGAGTCGCGTCGGCGTGCGGGCCGACGGTGCCGGCGCAGAAGGCGCAGCGGTACGGGTGGTCGGTCGTCAGGCCCGACACGCAGTCCGTGCAAAAGTGGTCGGCCGCCGTCGGCGCGTCGCAGGTCAGGCAGCGCGGCGGCCAGACGAGGTGTTGCACACCTTCGGCGAAGCGACTCAAAACCGACGGCCAGTTGCGGGACACGACGCGCACCCTCGCCCGGGGGACGCCGTCGATTGTCGCCGACGGTGGGGCGAATGTCACGCGGATTTGCGGGCGGGCGTCGGCTGCGGGGCCGTAAGCGTGCCGGCGTGGGGCACGGTGAGCGTGAACCGCGTCGCGCCGTCGGACCGCGGGGTGTAGCGCACGTCGCCGCCGTTGAGCTGGGCGAGTCGCCAGGCGATCGACAGGCCGATGCCGCGACCGCGGCCGGCACTGCGGCCCGAGAAGAACGGGTCGAACAGGTGTTCGACGTGCTCGGCCGTCGGGCCGGGGCCATTGTCGTCTACGGTCAGCCGCACGGCCCGCGGGTAGACTTGGACGCCGACGCGGACCCAGCCGCCCTTCGGGGCCGCGTCGATGGCGTTCTGTACGAGGTGCCCGAGGGCTTGCCGCAAGTGCTGCGGGTCGGCCTCAATGGTCAGCGACCGGTCGAGGCCGAGCAGGTCCGTCGTGAGCGACAGCCCTTTTTGCTCGGCCTCGCCTTGGAGGGACGACAGGACGCCGGGCAGCCAGCGGGCCAGTTCGACGGTCTCGGGCGACGGCTGCGGCGGCCGGGCGAAGTGCCGCGTGCCTTGCAGGATGTCGTGGATGCGTTTGGTCTGGCGGACGATCGTTAGCAGCGACTTGCGCGAGTCGGGGTCGGCCGCTTTGCCGAGGAGCAGTTGGGCGTTGCCGGAAATGATCGCCAGCGGGTTGTTGATCTCGTGCCCGGCCCCGGCGGCGAACTCGGCCAGTCCGGCGAGCTTGGCGTCGCGCAGTTCGTAGTCGAACTCGCCGCGCAATTCGGTGAGCAGTTGCGTGAGCTGATCGACGCGGTCCTCGGCCGCGGCCAGCCAGACGGCGGCCTGCGACCGGCGGGCCAGCGCCGAAGTCCGCAGTAGCCGGACGAAGAGCGCGACCGGGGTCGGTGGCGGAGCAGGGCGAAAGGCGGCCGGAGTCGGCACCCGGGCGACGAGTTTCGCCGCGAGGAGGAAAAGTTCCTGCGGGGCGATGTCGTCGGCCGTGCCGGGTTCGACGAGGCCCAGCGGCGTGCCCGTTTGCTCGACGACCGCGATCGCGGCCCGGACGACGCGGAACAGTTCGAGCGGTGCCCCGAGGCGTGCGGCGTCGGCGGCCGGCAGGCGGAGCGATCCGAGGAGGGCGGTCAGCCAGTCCGGGAAGCGCCAGCGGGCGGCGAGCCGGCGGGTAACGGCCGGGCAGTCGAGGCCGAAGTGGCGGCGTTGCGTTTCGAGGGGGTCGAGCCGGTGGTCGGCGTCGGCCAGGCAGGCGGCGACGGACGCCGGGTTCACAGCGGCCGCGGCGACCCAGCCCAGGTAGGCCAGGCGTGTGGCCAAGGCGGCGACACCGGGCGAGACGCCAGGGGTTTCGACCGCCAGAAGTCCGGCGAGTGCGACGGCGCGTTCGATGGCTTCGTGCAATGCAGTGGGCAAGTTGATCGCGGCCAACGGGGCTTTACCGATGGTGCTTTCAAGGAGCGTGGCGGCGGCGGCGGCGAGGCTCGGCTGGGTGAGCGTGAGGGCGTCGAAGGGCCGGCAGGTCGGCGTGAGGGACGGGCGCAGAAAGCGGGCGACGTGGGCACAGAAGGCGAGGTCGCCGGACAGGGTCCGGGCGAGCGGGGCCGCGTCGGTGAGGGTGAGGAGGGCGTCGGCCGAGGGGCAAAGCCACGGCAGTGCCACCGCCGAACGACCTGTGACTACGCCGCTCACCGCTGGCTCCCTTCCTGGGGGCCGCGCCGCCGGGGACTGTCCCGACGGCCCGACCGGCCACACCACCTCAGACCAGCGACGAGGTTTCCATCTCGAGCTGCTTGCACATCTTGTTGATCAACTCGTCCACGTCGAACGGCTTCCGGACGAACTCGTCCGCCCCGGCCAACTTCAGCTCGGCAATCTTCTCTTCTTCGACCATCCCGCTGATGCAGATGATCCTAACTTCCTCAAGGCTCGTATCTTGCCTCACCCGCACGCAGACTTCCTTGCCGTTGATGTCCGGGAGCATCACGTCCAGGATGATCAGGTCGGGCCGGTACTCTTTCACCATCATGCCGGCGTCGAACCCGTTGGCGGCGACGCGGTACTCGAACCGGCCGTCTTCCTCGAGCGCCTTGGCGAGCATCTCGATGATTTCGACCTCGTCGTCCACGAGCAGCACTTTCCGCTTGCCGCTCTCCAGGGCGTCGGTCGGGATGCTGTTGTCCCGCATGAACTTGTACAAGGCTTCGCGAGGGATGCGGCGGAACTTCGACCCGGGCACGCGGAAGCCCTTGAGCTGGCCGTTGTCGAAGCAGCGGATGATGGTCTGCTGGCTCACCTTGCAGATCTTGGCCGCTTCGCCCGTCGTAAAGACTGTCTTCATCGGAGGTCCACCCTTGTCGTGTCGGGGGCGACGGCCGCACGCAACGGAGCGCACGGGAGCCGGTCCCATCCTGGGAATGTCGCGTCGAAAGTCTGGCCGTGGGGGGCCGGGCGCTGTCAGGGGGTCGAACAAGTTGGAGAAGCTGGGGGCCGTCCGATCACCGCACGGAGTATATCTCGCGCCGCGGGTGAAGCCAAACGAGGCGACCAGGCTTTCGCCCCTTCGCCCGCCTGCCCGGACTGCCGGACCGCACACAGGTCAACCAGCTTCGCCACCCTCGCCAGTCGCTCTGTCTTGAGCCGTTTACCGAGACCGCACGACCCGCACAAGCCCAGTCGGCGGGCCAGACTCCCCAGACCCTCGGGGACCGGCCGAACCGCGTATAACCGCCTAGCCGAGATAAAACAAGAGAACTGCCAGGTCTGCCGGCGTGATGCCGCTCACGCGGCCCGCCTGCCCCAGGTTGGCCGGGCGAATCTTGGTCAGCTTCTCCTTGGCCTCGCACCGCAACTGCGGCACCGCCATGTAGTCGAACGTGCCGGGGATCGCCCGGCCCTCCATCGACCGGAAGCGCTCGACTTCCGCCGTCTGCCGGTCGATGTACCCGGCGTACTTCGCCTCCAACACGACCTGCTCGACGACCCCCGGCAGCGCGTCCCACTCCCGCAATCCCGGCGACTTGTCGCACAGCGCCGCCCAGTCCACCGACGTGCGGCGAATCCAGGTGTGCAGCGTGTCCCCGTCGGCCCGCGTCGCCTTCAAGTACACCTGAAGCTCCACGATCTTCGCTTCCTTGGCGTGCAGCCGGTGGGCCGCGGCGTCGCCGACGGAACCGACCGCGATGCCCAGCGGCGTCAGCCGGCGGTCGGCGTTGTCGTGCCTGAGCACCAACCGGTACTCCGCGCGGCTCGTGAACATGCGGTACGGCTCATCAACGCCCTTCGTGACGAGGTCGTCGATCAGCACGCCGATGTATGCCTGCGAGCGGTCGAGGATCAGCGGCGGCTTCCCGTGCAGCTTCAAGACGGCGTTCAGCCCGGCCATCAGCCCTTGCGCGCCCGCCTCCTCGTACCCTGTGGTGCCGTTGATCTGCCCGGCGAAGTACAGCCCGGCGACCGGCTTGGTTTCGAGCGTCGGGTGCAACTGCGTCGGCGGGGCGTAGTCGTACTCGACGGCGTACCCCCAGCGCATCACCTCGGCGTTATCGAGGCCGGGGATGAGCTTGAGCATGGCGTGCTGCACGTCCTTGGGCAGGCTCGTGCTGATGCCGTTGACGTAGTACTCCGACGTAGTCAAGCCTTCCGGTTCCAGGAAGAGTTGGTGCGAGTCCTTCTCGGCGAACCGCACCACCTTGTCCTCGATGCTCGGGCAGTAGCGCGGGCCGCTGCCGCGGATTTGGCCGGAGTACATCGGCGCGCGGTCGAGGTTGGCGCGGATTAGGTCGTGGACCGCCGCGTTCGTCTCGGTGATGTGGCAATCGACCTGGCGGAGCGGCAACGAAGTCGTGCCGAAGCTGAACGGCCGCGGCTTGGTGTCGCCGGCGCTGACGGCCAGCTTCGAGAAGTCGATGGTGCGGCCGTTGAGCCGGCACGGCGTGCCCGTCTTGAAGCGGGCTAACTCGAAGCCGCACGCCGTGAGGTTGTCGCTCATGCCTTCGGCCGAGGCGTCGCCGGCGCGGCCGCCGACGGTCTTGGCATCGCCGGTGTGCATGATCGCCTTGAGGAACGTCCCCGTCGTCAGGATCACCGCCGCGGCGCGGTAGTGCGTCTCGCCGCGCGCGACGACGCCCAGAACCCGCTTCGTGGCGACGCTCGCCGAATCGGCGAACTCTTCGAGCAACAGCCCCTCGACGAGTTCTTGCCGCAGGGTGAGGTTCGGTTGCGCCTCGACGTACTGCTTGATCGTCTGCTGGTAAATCTTCTTGTCGCACTGCGCCCG
>JAYTSV010000152.1:0-17752 GCA_043745465.1 Fimbriiglobus sp. | reverse complement strand
TCGCGGCGCGCGGCGTGGTGGTCAACCGCGAACTGACCGCGCCGTCCAACTGGCGCAGCACCCAGCCGCTCGACGGGTGGCTCCGCTCGCGCGGCGTGCCGGGCATCGCCGGCGTGGACACGCGCGCACTGACGTTGCGGATCCGCGACCTCGGGGCACCGACCGGCGTGCTCGCCTTTCCGACAGACGGCCGCTTCGACCTCGCCGCCCTGACCGCGCAGGCGGCGTCGTGGCCGGGGCTGGAGGGCATGGACCTCGCCAAAGCGGTGTCCTGCACGCAGACCTTCACCTGGGATGAGACGCTTTGGGCATGGCCGCACGGCACCGGCCGGCAGACCGCGCCGCGCCACCACGTCGTCGCCGTCGACTATGGCGCGAAACGCAACATCTTTCGCTCGCTCGCCTCGGCCGGATGCCGACTGACGGTCGTGCCCGCCACCGCCACCGCCGAAGACATTCTGGGCCACAAGCCGGACGGCGTGTTCCTGTCGAACGGCCCCGGCGACCCGGCGGCGGTTCGTTACGCCATCGACGCGGTGGCGAACCTGCTCGGCCGCACGCCGGTCTTCGGCATCTGCCTGGGGCACCAACTCTTGGGCCTGGCCCTGGGCGCGAAGACGTACAAGTTGAAGTTCGGCCACCGCGGGGCGAACCACCCGGTCAAGAGCGAGCGGACCGGCCGCGTCGAGATCACGACGCAGAACCACGGCTTCGCGGTGGACCCGGCGACGGTGCCGGCCGACGTGGAGGTGACGCACGTGAGCCTGAACGACGCGACCGTCGAGGGCCTGCGGCACAAGACGCTACCGGCGTTCAGCGTGCAATATCACCCGGAAGCCGCCGCCGGCCCGCACGACAGCAGCTACCTGTTCGAGGAGTTCCGCACGCTCATGGACGATCGGCGTTAATCGGCGGCCGCGCGCGAGTGAGTCCCGCTCACGCGGGCCGCTCGCCGGGAGTCGCCTGCGGCGGAGCCTTACAGCGTCGGGCCGATCTGCCAGGGGGCGGGCTCATCCTCACTGACGGGCATGGCGCAGAGTCGTCACAGTCGCTCAGGGCGTGGTGTCGGCCCTGAAAAGGCCGGGGTCCGATGGCGAGCCGGCGGACTCATCAAGGGGCTTGGCGTGCTCGCGGATTTCGGCGAGCAGTTGGGGGAGACTCTCGGCGGTGTAAAACTTCGCGTGGGCCTTCTCGAGCGTTCTCCGGACGTGCTGCTTCACGGACTCCTGACTCGGTTTGAAGTCCGCGACGACGACGAGTTGCATCAGGCCGTGTGGACCGTTGGTCGCGTAGAGTTCCTCGGCCTTCAGGCTGATCACGCCAGTCTTCTCGAGTAGCCCGTCGTTGCCGGGCGTGGCGAAGTTCACCGGCTTGATGAAGTTGTACCGGCCGTTCTGATACCCGTACGGCATCACCAGATTCTGGTCGAAACTCGGCAGTGTGACTCGGACGTTTTGCTGGACCAGTTTCTGGTACGCGGGCTTCTTGAACTCCGAGGTCAACCGACTCCGCACGCTACGCCCGTCGGAATCGGCTATCGGACGCTTGTGCCAGCCAATCAACTTGGTTGCCAGATCTGTGAGACGCGAATCGAAGAGATCAATCGCTACCGGGCGTGGCGGACTCATAACGATCTCGCCGGCCAACGCATCGGCGAAAGTTCCCACCTCGTCCGCCGTGGCGAAACTCTTGCCCGCCCGCTTGAGCCGAACCGCGAAGGAACTCATGAGGTCGGCGAATTGGTCCGAGCCGATCTGGCCACGTCCGAAAAACGTGTGTACGCGTCGCACCCCAACTGTCTTGAAATCGAACTGGCGGGACGCCGGGTCGAACAGGGCGACCCCAACATTCGCCGCCTCCAGCTTCCCCGGGTCGGGGCAGTATTGAATCAGGGAGTAGTATCCGACTTTCATCGCTAACCCTCCCCCACTGGTTCGCCGTCGAAATGATCGGACTCCGGGAACGACTCTTCGACGATCGATCGCAGCGACTTCGCCCGCTGAAGTATCATACCTGACAAAGCGTCGCGTGACGAAGCGGAGAAGTGCCAATCCTTCGGGACGAGGTCGAGGATGGCCGACAGTTCACTCTCCTGGAGACTCGCAGCCTGGTCTGCCGCCGCGAGTGCGTCGTCTTTCCTGGCCAGTCTCATGTACTCCGGGAACAGGCCGAACAACTCACGGTCAATGACCCTGCTGGCCAGGTATCCGGGCGTCAAATCATAGTCACACTTGAAACAGTGGCCGTGGTCGATGGCCAGGAGGTTTAATTTCCGGGAAGGCTGCTCCTGCCTTGCCAGATATACGTTGCCGTAGTTAACCCGAGCCGCCCGTCCCGCGGCAGGCGGGCGGTAACGGTCGCAGTTCAGCGTCCAAGTATCTAGGGCGACCATCCTGCCGAAGTCGGATACGTTCCCAACGCGGCGGAGTTCACTCAATTGTCCCGACCACTGATCGCCAGGTGAACTGCGGGTGATGTAGCCGTAACCTGGATGGATTTTCGGGTTCCCGTGCAATCGGAAGGGGGCAGGTTCGGGCACGCGGATGATCGCGTAGTCGAACGTCGCTATCCCGAGGAAACGGGCCAACTCTGTCCCGACGAGTTCGCACACTAAATCGTGCGGGTGCCCTCCCGCGTGGGCCGCCTTGAGGTAGCCTTGCCCCTGATCCGTCTCCACCACGACGACCAACGAGTTGGTACGGAGTTGGCGGAGTTCACCGACGATTGTCGTCGCGTCCCAGTTCGGCGGCATCAATACCTCATCCTGTCGGCTGCACCGTAGTGGAGTCTACTACTACAGCGTCGGGCCGATCTGCCAGGGGGCGAACTCCTCCTCGCCCACGCCGTGGATTTCGCTCTTCGTCTTCTTGCCGCTCGCCGCCGCCAGGATCGCCGCGAAGATCTCCCGGCCGACGGATTCCACCGACGCGCCGTCGAGAATCTTGCCGGCGTCGATGTCCATGTCCGACTCCATGCGCTCGTACATCGGCGTGTTCGTCGCCACCTTCAGGCACGGCACCGGCTTGCAGCCGTAGACGCTGCCGCGGCCGGTCGTGAACACGCACACGTTCGCGCCCCCGGCGACGATCCCCGTCATGCTCACCGGGTCGTAGCCGGGCGTGTCCATGACGACGAAGCCTTTCGCGGTGACCGGCTCCGCGTATTGCACGACATCGACGAGCGCGGTGCTGCCGGCCTTGGCGATCGCCCCGTTCGACTTCTCGTAGATCGTCGTCAGCCCGCCCTCCTTGTTGCCGGGCGACGGGTTGTTGTTGATCTCCGCGCCGAACACGCCGGTGTACCACTCCCACCACTTGATGCGATCGACGAGCTTCTGGCCGACCTCGGCACTCACGGCGCGGCGGGTTAATACGTGCTCGGCCCCATAAATCTCCGGGGTCTCGCCGAGGATCGTCGTGCCGCCCTGCTGGACGATCAGGTCCGACGCGACGCCGAGCGCGGGGTTGGCGGTCACGCCGGAGTTGCCGTCGGAGCCGCCGCAGTTGGTGCCGAGGATGAGGTGCTTCGCTGGGAGTTGGACGCGGCGCACGTCGTTGACCCGCGGCAGCATGGCGATCACGGCCTTGACCCCGGCGTCGGTCGTCTTGCCGATGCCGCCGCACTCCTGGATCGTCAGCACGACCGGCGGTTGCTTGGCGTTGCGGACGCCGCCGAGTTCGACCGTGCCGAGTTTTTCGCTCTCGATGAGGTGCGACGCCTGAACGATTTCGCAGCCGAGGCCGATGAGGATGTACGCGCCGATGTTCGGGTGCCGGGCGAAGCCGGCCAGGGTGCGCTCGAGTTGCTTGTGGTCGGGGCCTTCGTACTGGTGCCCGCAGCCCTGCTTGTGGACGATCGGCACGACCCCGTCGATGTTCGGGTAGTCCTTCAACACGTCCAGTGCCCGCAGCCGCTCGGCGATGTACTTCGAGGTACTCGCGGAGCAGTTGACGGTACTGATGATGGCGATGGTGTTGCGGGTGCCGTAGCGCTGGTGGGCCGGGCGGTCGGGGCCGCGGTCGTAGCCCATGAACGTCTCCCACACGGCCGGCGGCGGCAGGGGCACCGGCAGGTCCGCGCCGAAGGCGTAGTCCCGCTCGAACCGCTCGACCTTGACGTTGTGGACGTGGACGTGTTCGCCGACATCAATGAAGCGTGCCGCGAAGCCGATGACCTGGCCGAACTTGAGGACCGGGTCGCCCTCCTTGATCGGCACGACGGCGAACTTGTGGCCCATCTTGATCGGCGTGGCGACGGTGATCGTGCCGCCGTCGTGAGTCAGCCGCGTCTCCGGGGGGATCGGCCGCGCGGCGACGGCGATGTTATCGACGGGCCGCAGGTGCACGGCGACTTGGTCGAGGCGGAGCGTGGTCATCGGGGGGAACCTTCGGGAGAGGGCGGTTACAGGCCGGCGACGAGTTCGTCCCAACTGCTGACAAGGGGCGCGCGTCGCATGATTGCGCTCAAGTTCTCGACCGTCACGCTTTGGAAGAGTTTGTCCTCGATCGCCTCGGGAATCTCTCCCAACCGCCCCTCCTCACGTAGGACGAAGAAGTGGAAGCTCATCTTGAGTTGGTTATCGCTGAAGCTCGGCAAGGCCTGAATCACGAGTTCGTCGCGAGTCATCGGGGTGCTCGGCGTAAAGGGTACGGAGGGTGCGACTTGAGTTATAGCCCGGACACGAGTTCGTCCCAACTGGCGACATCCAGGATACGCTCGGCGAGGGGTTCGAGGAGGTCCGGGTTGGTCACGGCTTGGAGCCGGGCGAGAGCCGCAACCGGCGGCGGGCCGAAGCGCTTCGTACCCAGACGAAGCAGGAACGATCGGGCGGATTCGAGCTTGCCTTCGAGCTTGCCTTCGAGCTTGCCTCGCTCTGCCCCCATCCGCAACACCATTTGGTAGCTCTTCGAGTCTTCGAGTGTCATGTCGAACCTCAGGCGGAATTTGTCGATCTGTGAGTCATTGTACCGCAAACCGGCCAGGAAAAAGGTCGAGCTGATCAACTGACGCGACAACAGTTCCGGCACGTCCGGGCGGCGGAACCGCTTGTGGACTCGCTCGATGGCGGCGTCCGGGTCCCGCACCGATTCGTTCGTGAGGATCGCCAGCGGGGCCAGGCCGGGGCCGGCGTCTAGCAACGCCGCGGTCGATTCCTTCCAGACGCGCACGACGCCATACTTGAACGTCAGGTACGGAGGCACCCCACGCTCCAAGACCCCCGTCAGGTCGCTGGCGTTCGCCTCGGGCCGCAGTAGGACCACGACACTCCGCGTCAAAGCGTTGCCGTTGGCGGCCGTCGCGGCGACGTTGTACCGCAGCAGCCGGTCGGGCATGCCGAGGTGGCTCGCCGACTCCATTTCGAGGTGCAACAGCGTCGGCGGGTCGCCGGCGACGCGGAAGAGGCGGTCGGCTTGTAGCGTCGTCGAGAGGTCGGTGTCGAGGGCCACGGCCGGGCCGCGCGGCACTCCGGCGCGGTCGGCCAGGAAGTCGGCCCAGTCCCCGAGCGTGTCGTCGATCATCGCGTTCAGCGTCGCGTCGAACGTCTTGCCCATCGCGCCCCCCGTGCGTCGAACTCTCCGGGTGGTATCGGCGGGCCGACGCCGTAAACTGACGCAATTGCCGCCCCGCGTCTGTTGGAAGGTGCGTTTCATGGCTCAGGACTTGGCCGGGCGAGTGGTGGTCGTCACCGGGGCGTCGCGCGGCATCGGCCGGCGCACGGCCCGGCGACTCGGGACGCTCCGGGCGCGGCTCGCCGTGGTCGCGCGGTCGGCCGACGCGCTCGCCACGCTCGTGGCCGAACTGCGGGCCGCCGGCGTCGAGTGCGAGGCCTTCCCGACGGACGTGACCGACCCGGCGGCGCGGGCGAACCTCGTCGCCGACGTGGTGCGCCGCTTCGGCGGCATCGACGTGCTGGTCAACTCGGCGGGGACGGCCAGCTTCGCCGAGTTCACCGACTCGACGCCCGAGATTCTGCGGGCCGTGACCGAAGTGAACTTCTTCGCCTCGGTCGAGATGATCCGGGCGACCCAGCCGGAACTTTTGAAGAGCAGTTTGAAGGGGCGGAAGGACGGCACCGGCTGGCGGGCGGCGGTCCTGAACGTGGCGAGTACGTGCGGCCGGATCGGCGTGCCGAGCATGTCCGAGCACTGCGGCAGCAAGCACGCCATCACGGGGTTCAGCGAGGCCATCCGCCTGGAGTTCGCACAGTTCGACATCGACGTGCTGCTCGTCCACCCGAGCCTGGTGAAGACCGACGACCCGGGGAAGCACTACATTCGGCACGCCGGCAAGGTCGATCTCGACTTCGCCGGCGCGGTCAGCCCCGAGTACGCCGGCGACCGCGTCGTCGAAGCCCTGCTGAGCCGCCGCCGCGAAACGCCCGTCGGCCGTGACGCCTGGTGGGCCTGCTTCGGCAAGCGGGCGTGGCCCCGGTACATCCGCTGGCTCATGCGCCGCAAGGTGCGCAACTACGCGGAGCGGCACCCGGGCGAGTGACGGCCCACTGCCGTTCGCCGGCACTTAATCACGTCGTCGGTCGAGGTCGTCCCGCAGTCGCCGGTTCTCGGCTTCTAACGCGGCGACGCGACCGCCGCTACGGTTCGCCAGGAAGACGATCAGCAGCACGACGCCGATTGTCATAACGCCCACCATAAGCAACACGAGCATTTCTTGCATGCCGAGACCGAACATCGTTGATCCTCCTGGGTACAAATCTGGCCGGGTGTCCCGGAGATACGCCGGGGCGTAAGTCGCACTCGTTTACAGAATGCCCGGGGTGGACATCTTGATGCCCTTGAAGGCCATCTTGAGTTGCTCGGGGTTGGGTGCGAATTCGAGGGCGGTGGCCTTGTCCACGTCGCCGCGCTCGACGAGTTGGCGGAGGTTCTCCGTGAAGTCCACCATGCCTTCGAGGAAGCCGATCCGCATCGCGTCCAGGATGCGGTCGTCCTTGCTCTTCAAGATGAGGTCGCGGATCGTCGGGTTCATCATCATGATCTCGTTCGTCGGCACCCGGGACACGCCCGGCTTGATGCTCGGCACCAACTTTTGCGCCACGATCGCCTTCAAGTTGAACGCCAGGCTCTGCCGGACGGCGTGGTGCTGCGCCGGCGGGAACAGGTCGAGGATGCGGCTGATCGTGCTCGCGGCCGTCGAGGCGTGGATCGTCCCGAAGACGACGTGCCCGGTCTCGGCGGCGTGGATGCCGGCCTCGAACGTGTCCTGGTCGCGCATCTCGCCCACCAGGATGATGTCCGGGTCTTGCCGCACGGCGTGCTTCAGGGCGGTGTGCCAATCGACCACGTCCAGGTACACCTCGCGCTGGTTCATGACCGACAGCTTGTCCACGAAGACGAACTCGATGGGGTCTTCGATGGTCAGGATGTGCAGGGCCTCGCGCTGGTTGATGTACTCCAGCATGGACGCGATGGTCGTCGATTTGCCCGACCCGGTTACCCCGGCCAGGATGACCATGCCCTGGTCGTAGTGGCACAGCTTTTCGATCGCCGGGGGCAGGCCGAGGTTCTCGAAGTTGGGGATCGTCGTGTTCACCCGGCGGGCGACCAGGGCGAGTTTGCCGCGCTGCCGGAACATGTTGACGCGGAACCGGCACTCGTCGTACCCGACGATGTGCGCGAAGTCGGCCCCGCCGGTCGTTTCGAGGGTGTGCCGTTGGGCCGGGGACAGGATCGGGTAGAGCAGCTTTTCGAGGTCTTCCTGGGTCAGCGGCTTGGTCGCCATGTGCTGGATAACGTTGCGGAGCCGGAGCATCCCGGGGGAGCCGGCCTTCAAGTGCAGGTCGGACCCCTCGTGCAGCATGACGGTGCGGAAGAGCTGGTTGACGGGGAACTCGCCGGCCACCCCGGCGGCCAGCTTCAGTCCGCCCGCCGGGGTCGGGTCGCCCGGCCGGGCGGGGGTCGCGGCCGGGGCGGCAGTCGCGGTCATCGGCACGGCGACGGCGGGCGGCGGCGGGACGAGCGGGGCGACGGGTTTGGCCGTGGCGGCGGGCTTCGCGGGACTCGACATACGGCGAACTCCGGGTCGGAGGATACGGGCGGTTCGGGGGAGCGGAAGGCTCAGGACTTGGGCAGCCGGCGGACGGCCACGCCGTGGGCGGCGAGGTAATCCTTCGTGGCCGGGATAGTATACTCGTTGAAGTGGAAGATGCTGGCGGCCAACGCCGCGTCGGCCCCCGCCTCGAACGCCTGCCGCAGGTGTTCCGGGCTGCCGGCCCCGCCGCTCGCCACCACCGGGATGGTGACCCGGGCGGTGATCGCGCGAAGCATTTCGAGGTCGTAGCCGTTTTTGGTTCCGTCCGCGTCCATCGAGGTCAGCACGATCTCGCCGGCTCCCAACCGCTCGACTTCGACGGCCCATTCCAGGGCGCGCAGTTCCGTCGGCACGCGGCCGCCGTTGACGTGGACGACCCACTCGCCGTTCACGCGCTTGGGGTCGATGTTGACGACCGTCGCGCAGCTCCCGAACTTGCGGGACACGTCGGCGATCAGGCCCGGGTTGCGGACGGCCGCGGAGTTCAGGCTCACCTTCTCCGCGCCGGCTTGAATCAGTTGCGTGGCATCGTCGAGCGTGCGGATGCCGCCGCCGACGGTGAACGGCATGAACACTTCCTCGGCCACCCGGCGGACCACGTCGAGCATGATGGCCCGGCCCTCGTGGGTCGCGGCGATGTCGAGGAAGACGAGTTCGTCGGCCCCCTGCTCCTGGTACTTGCGGGCGACGGCGACCGGGTCGCCGGCGTCGCGCAGGTCGAGGAAGTTGGTCCCCTTGACGACCCGGCCGCGGTCCACGTCGAGGCACGGAATGATGCGCTTCATGAGCATGATGGAGGGGCCGAAAGAGGGGGGACTGGGGCACTCGGGAAGGGGGCATGTTAGTCGCGGGTGCGGCGTTCGGTCAACCGGCGTGGCGGGATTTCGGAACCTTGTTTCTTCGCGGATTTCTCTCGCTTTCGGGGGCGTGGGGGGAACTAGGAATGCTTCACGGTGATCGCGTGATCGCCGAGTTTCCCCGTCCCCCCGACTGAGGTTTTGCACCGTGAAAGACATCGTTGACACCGCCGTGGGCGCAGGCTCGTTCAAGACCCTGGTCGCCGCCGTGACGGCCGCCGGCCTCGTGGACACGCTCAAAAGCGCCGGCCCGTTCACCGTGTTCGCCCCGACCGACGAGGCGTTCGCCAAGCTGCCCGCCGGGACCGTCGAGGCGCTGCTGAAGGACATCCCCAAGCTGACCGCCGTCCTGACGTACCACGTCGTCGCCGGCAAGGTCCTGGCCGCCGACGTGGTCAAGCTCGACGGCAAAGAAGCCAAGACCGTTCAAGGCGGTAGCGTCAAGATCAGCACCACCGGCGGCGTGAAGCTCAACGGCACCACCAACGTGGTGACTACGGACATCGCCTGCTCGAACGGCGTGATCCACGTCATCGACGGCGTGATCCTGCCGAGCTAGCCGAGCGAAAAGACCTCACCCCCCGGCCCCCTCTCCGATGCGGAGAGGGGGAGCAAGAGAGTTTCAGCCATAGACTGCGACCCACTTGCTCCCTTCTCCGCGTCGGAGAGGGGCCGGTGGTGAGGTCTCTTCGCTGGCTCCCCTCTCCGCGTCGGAGAGGGGCCGGGGGTGAGGTCGCTTCCCGGCCCGCGGCGAGCGTTTCCCTGGCGGGGGAATCGCTCGCCGCGGGCCGCTTTCGTGCGCCCTCCACTTCGCCCCGTCGCCCCGAACCGTATCATCACCCCGCGCCGGCCGCGGGCACGGCGAACCTGGACCGCCCGCGCCCCTCTCCCCGGAGTTCCCTCGTGCTTCGCACTCTCATGGCCCTGCTCGCGGTCGTGCTCGTCGTCCAGATGGCCACCGCGGCCGATTCGTACTGGGTCTACTTCGGCGGGTACACCGGCGGCAAATCCGGCGGCAAGGGGATCATGGTCGCCTCGATGGACGCCAAGACCGGCCAGGTCACGAAGCCGGAACTCGCCGTCGAAGTCGGCAGCCCGTCGTTCCTGGCCATTGCCCCCAGCGGCAAAACGCTGTACGCCGTCGGCGAGGGCGGCGGCGGCAAGGACGGCAGTCCGGTGTACGCCTTCCGCATCGACCCGGCGACGGGGATGCTCACGAAGCTCAACCAACTCGGCAGCGGCGGCAGCGGCGCGTGCCACGTGGCCACCGACAAAACCGGTAAGTTCGCCGTCGTGTCGAACTACGGCAGCGGCAGCATGGCCGTGTTTTCGCTCAACGACGACGGCAGTTTGAAAGCCCGCACCGCCTTCGTGCAGCACGCCGGCAAGAGCGTCAACAAGGGCAACCAGGAAGGCCCGCACGCCCACTGCGGCGCGTTCGACGGGACCGGCGAGTTCGTCCTCGTCGCCGACCTCGGCATCGACAAAGTGCTGATTTACAAGCTCGACCGCGCCACCGGGGCCGTGACCCCGCACACGACGCCGTTCGTCGCCCTGCCCCCCGGGTCCGGCCCGCGGCACTTCCACATCGACCCGTCGAACGCGCTGATGTTCGTCTGCGGCGAGATCAACTCGACCGTCAACGCCGTGACCCTCGACTTCGCCGGCGACAAGACGGCCGTGACGCAAAGCCTCTCGACGCTGCCCCAGCCGACGCCGGGCAACTCGACGGCCGAGTGCCGCATCCACCCGAGCGGCAAGTTCGTGTACGTCTCGAACCGCGGGCACAACAGCATCGCCGCGTTTGCGAACGACGGCGGCAAGTTGACGGCCATCGGGCACGCGACCGACGGCATCAAGATTCCCCGGAACTTCAACATCGACCCGACCGGCAAGTGGATGCTCGTCGCCAGCCAGGACGGGAACGACGTGGCCGTGTTCTCGATCGGCGACGACGGCGTGCCGAAGCCGACCGGCATCAAGGTCGCCACCCCCGCCCCGGTCTGCGTCAAGTTCCTGGCGAAGTAGTCCGGCCGATTTCGAGATTCCGCGAACTTCCCGCTTGCGATGCCCCCCCCTTGGTAAGTTTTACAAGGGGTCTTTCATTCACCCGGGGCGGATCATGAAAAGCAAGCTGAATCTCGAGTGCCTGAGCGAGCGGATCACGCCGAGTGCCGGCGTTGACAACCCCGGCACTGTAGGCTACTCGGTCCCTACACCGCCGGCCCAACCGGTGCCGCCTCCGGACGTGCTTCCGACTCGGCAGGAGACGCTCGACCAGTCGAACAAACTGATCGACGAAATGAATGACCTTTCGGATACGGCCAAAAGCTTGATGATCGAGTTGCTAATCAACGAACGGAACCAAAGGATTGCCGATAAGCAAAGCGAAAACCCCGATCTTTCAGCGGCTGATCGAGCCGCGGCGAAGAAAGAGTCGGAAATGTTGAAAAAGCAACATGGTGAGCTAGTCGATAAGTTGAAGGATGCCGTTGATGCATACAAGCGACTTGAGCGTGAACTCATGCGTGTCAACTTGTTTACTCGTTACGACATTGAAACGAAAGAGCTCAATGAACTCCCTGATGGCTACGGCAAGTATGTGCCGCCTGTCGATCCTCGCACAATCTCGTAACGCGGGTAACCTCCGATGCTAGTCACGATCGCCATCGCCTTTCTGACGACCTGTTCACGCCAAATCTCGTTGCCCGACAACGCCGCCGCGTTGTGGACGAGAGCGTATTACACCTGGCAGATTGTGGGGGATCAGCCGAGTCGCGGCGACGATCTGCGTTCCGTGACAGAGCGTCGTGCGGACCTGGGCAAGTCGTTCCGCAAATTCGCCGCACTTGCTATTCCGATGGTTCAAGACCAGATCGACGATCGCAAAAAGTACATCAAGGACAACGAGAACAGTCTCGATCCCGAAGTGCAGGATATCGTCAAGTCTTCCCGCACACACCTTGCGGACAAAGAGCGCGACCTCAAATGGTATCAAGGACTGCTTAAAGTGTCGGACCAGGGCAAGATTTATCTGCCGAAGTGAGACCTGAGTCCCTCGCGAGCCACGTGAGTTAACGTTAGTAGCGGCTCTTTCAGGCACTAACGCTCTTGATTCGCCGAATCTTCCTGTCCCGCGAACAGCGTCGTGACGACGTGAATGCAGGTCGCGCCCACTTCGACGCCCGCCGCGAAGTCGTTGCTCATCCCCAACGCCATGTCGCCGGTCGCGCACGTCCGCAATGACAACGCGGCGACGCTCATCGTCCACGGGGACAAGGACGACCTCATCCCCCTCCAGCAGTCCGAGGTCATGGCCGCGAAGTTGAAGGCCGCCGGGGTGCCGTCCGAACTGATCGTGGTGCCGGGCGGCCGGCACGACGAAGCCCTGGTCAAAGCCCACGGGCCGCGCGCGCTGGCCTGGTTCGACAAGTACCTGGCCAAGTAACGGGTCGGACAATCGCGTGCTCCCACTCGCCCCGGCGGGCGGGTATAATCCCCGCACCAGTCCCCCCACTCGCCCCCGAGCCGCCCGCCGTGGACCACAAGTTTCAGATCGACTTGCGGGGCATCATCGACCTGCTGTCGCACCACCTGTACAGCGGGCCGGAGGTGTTCGTCCGCGAACTCTTGCAGAACGCCACGGACGCCATCCGCGCGCGCCAACTCCTGGACCCCAACCACGTCGGCGACGTGCATTTGGAGATTCACCAGGCCAAGGGCCAGCCGCCGAGCCTCGTCGTCTCGGAGAACGGCATCGGCCTGACGACCGAGGAAGTCCACACCTTCCTGGCGACCATCGGCCTCAGCTCGAAGCGGGCCGCCGAGGGCGACCGGCCGACCGACTTCATCGGCCAGTTCGGCATCGGCATCCTCGCCTGCTTCGTCGTCTCGGACGCCATCGTCGTCTACTCGAAGAGCGCGAAAAGTCCGTCGGCCAAGGCGGTCGAGTGGCGGGCCAAGCCGGACGGCACGTACGCGCTCAAGGAACTCGACCGCGACCTCGACCCGGGCACCCAGGTCTGGCTGACCGCGAAAGCCGGGTGCGAGGAACACTTCACCGCGGACGCCGTCCGCGACACCGCGCGGCGCTTCGGCGGGCTGTTGCCGTACCCGATCCGCCTGACCCACGGCAAGCAGACCGTCGTCGTCAACGAGGGCGGTGCCCCCTGGCGGACGGCGTTCCCGACCGAGCGGGCGAAGTTCAAGGCGCTCATGGCCTTCGGCCGCGAGACCTTCGACACCGACTTCCTCGACGCCGTCCCGTTGAAGTCGGCCGTCGGCGGCATCGACGGGGTTGCTTACGTCCTGCCCTACGCCGCGACGCTGACCTCGAAGCGGTCGCACCGCGTGTACCTGAAGAACATGCTGCTCTCGGAGTCGGTCGATAATTTGCTCCCCGAGTGGGCCTTCTTCGTCAAGGCGGTCGTCAACGCCAACGACCTCCGGCCGACGGCGGCCCGCGAGTCCTTCTACGAAGACGACAAGCTGCAGGCGGCTCGCGACGCGCTCGGCGAGTGCCTGCGCCAGTACCTCGCCGGGCTGGCCGAGACCGACCCGCGGAAGCTCGACAAGATCATCGCCCTGCACGGCCTCGCCATCAAAGCCCTCGCCGTCCAGGACGACGACTTCTACAAGCTCGTCATCGACTGGCTGCCGTTCGAGACGAGCGCCGGAACCCTGACCTTCGGCGACTACCGCAAGCAGAACGACGCCGTCCGGTACGCCGCGAGCGTCGATCAGTTCCGCCAGGTGTCGCGCGTCGCGCAGGCCCAGGGGTTCACGATCGTCAACGCCGGGTACACCTACGACGCCGAGCTCCTCCGCCGCGCGGAAGACCTGGTCGGGGTCACCGTCGAGCAGATCGACCCGGCCGACCTGACCCAGCAGTTCGACGAGTTGACGCTGGGCGAGCAGGAGCAGATCGCGCCGTTCCTGGCTGCGGCCGAGGGCGTGTTGAAGCCGTTCCGCTGCCGGCCGGACGTGAAGAAGTACCGGCCGCGCGAACTCCCGGCGCTGTACACGACCAGCGGCGAGGGCCGCTTCTACCGCTCCCTGGAGCAGTCGAAGGAAGTGTCGAACCCGCTCTGGTCGGGCGTCCTGGACAACATCTCGAAGAAGGACAAGGGCACCGCGAGTTACGCCGACCTGTGCTTCAACTTCGACAACCCGCTCGTCCGCCGCCTCTCGACCGTCCGCGACCGGGCCGTACTGATGCGCTCGATCCAGATGCTCTACCTGCAATCGCTGCTGTTGGGCCACCACCCCCTGAGCGGCAAGGAGATGACCTTGCTGAACGACGGCCTGCTCGCGCTCATCGAGTGGGGCGTCGGCCTGCAAGCCCCTGCGGGTGACGGGCCTTGAGACGATGCGGGCGTGATCCACGAGTACCGAACGGGGAGGCCGACGATGGGCGTTACGTTTTACCACCAAGTCCGGGCCGACGGCGGCCGGCGGACCGGCGTGTCGATCGACGGCAGCGCCGGGGTCGAGTACTTCTTCGATCCGGCCGGCCCGGACGACTTCGACCCGGCGTTGCGCTGGTACGTCGATCTCACCTGGGAACTGCCCGACCCGCCCCGGACCCAGCGGGCGGCGCGGGCCTGGTACGCCGCGAAACTGCTCGAAATCCGGGAAGTCCTGGCCTGGGTCGCGCAGTCCCTTGAGGCCGGCATCGACGGCGGCCTTCAGGCGTGGGTCACCACGGCACCTGCCGCGAGCGGCCCCGTTCGAGTCGCGGTGGCGGCCCAACGTCGCGTCGATGGCGTGACAGTAGCCCAAGGCATCCGCTCCGCGTTGGACGGCGATGTCGATGCCCTGACTCAGGCGGGGGATTTGGCGTGCGTCCACGGGTG
The DNA here is from genome assembly GCA_043745465.1 of Fimbriiglobus sp. Taxonomy (GTDB): domain Bacteria; phylum Planctomycetota; class Planctomycetia; order Gemmatales; family Gemmataceae; genus Fimbriiglobus. Next base: position 2,991 of record JAYTSV010000152.1, on the reverse strand, counting down.
ATCGACTCGAACATCCTGCTCGCCCTGTGGCACGGTCGCTTCCCGTCGCCGACCAAGGTCAAGGTCCGCACCCAGCCGACCGCGAAACTGGTCGCGGAGGCGTGGCTCAAGATTTGCCCCGGCGACGGCGTCTTGACCCCGATCCGGCTGGAACTCGTCGGCGGCGGCCTAGACCGGGACGCGGTTCGACTCACCGACTACTTCCTCGACTTGTTCCCTCTGTTCGACGGCGGGGACGTGCGGCGCGAGGATTGGGACGCCGCCTCACGGCTGGCGCGGTGCCGTGGACTGCCTAATTCGCGCCATCTGCCAGCGACTTCGGCTGGACCTGGAGACCCAAGACACGGGCGTCCCCCCGGACTGACGGCCGCGGTGCGTAACATGGTTGCCGGGCCGGCCGCACGCCCGGTTGACTACAGATGGTAGCGACTGGACGACTGCCCCCGAGGTGACGACTGTGACCGACAACCCGAACCGCCTCGGCGGGATTATTCACACGTACCAGAAGTACGACCCGCTGCACTTCCCCAGCCCGACCACGCCGCCCCCGGACCTCGTCACGCCCGCGTTCGAGCACATGCTCGAGTACGGCAGCCTCGACGGCCTGACCGACGAGGAGTTGGCGAACGCGGTCGAGATCGACCCCAGCCAGATCATGAACCTGGGGCCGAGCCTGGCCGCCATGATGGCAATGCTCGAAGAGCGGAAGCGCAAGATTCTCGAAACCTTCGAGACCAAGCAGGTCGTCAAGGACGTGAAGAAGGCGTTCGACGACAAGGCGGCCAAGGCCAACCCGCCGGCGAAGTTGAAGAAGGCGTTCGACAAGGCGGCCAAGGGCGAGCAGCTTTACGACCTCGAAAACCTGTACTACCAGGCCGGCGGCGACAACACGCCGTTCGCCAAGGAGATCGTTCAGCTCGTCAACGTCCTGGGCGAGAAGTACCAGGTCGATGAACTGGCCGGGAAGTACGAGTTCACCGGCCGGCAGAGCATGGACGTGCCGAAGGCCCTCGAAGTCAAGGAAGAGTTGGAGACGCTCGACAACCTCCTCAAGCAGTTGAAGGAGGCCAAGAAGAACGCCAAGATCGGTATCATCGACTTGCAAGAACTCTCGAAGTTCGCCAGCGAAGCCGACATCGACCAGCTGCGCGAATTTCAGAAGCAAGTCGAGGAGTACATCAAGGAGCAGGCCCGCCAACAGGGACTCGACGGCGACGCCCGCAAGGGCTTCCAGATCACGCCCAAGGCGATGCGGCTGTTCCAGTCGAAGGTGTTGACGCAAATCTTCAGCGACTTGAAGGCCAGCCGCACCGGCCGGCACGCCGAGGCGGTCCCCGGCGACGGCGCGACCGAGTCCCCGCGGACCAAGGAGTACGAATTCGGCGACTCCGTGACGCACATGGACATCCCCGGCAGCTTCACGAACGCGATGGTCCGCGGCGGCACCGGCCTGCCGATCCGGCTCAAGGCCGAGGACATCATCATCCACCAGACCCGCAACACGCCCAAGGCCGCCACGTCGGTCATCATGGACATGTCCGGCTCGATGCGCTACGAGTCGATGTACGTCAACGTCAAGCGCATGGGCTTAGCTCTCGACGGCCTGATCCGCTCCGAGTTCCCCGGCGACTTCCTCCAGTTCGTCGAGATGTACACCTTCGCCAAGGCCCGGCCGATCGCCGAAGTGCCCTCACTCATGGCGAAGCCGGTGACGATCTTCAACCCCGTCGTGCGGATCGTCGTGGACATGGCCGACCCCAACCGCTCCGAGTACGACGTGCCGTGGCACTTCACGAACATCCAACACGCCCTGATGACGGCGCGGCGGAACCTGGCCAATCAGCCGACGCCGAACCGGCAGATCATGCTCATCACCGACGGCTTGCCGACGGCGCACTTCGAGGGCAGCGACCTATACTTGCTGTACCCGCCGCACCCCCGCACCGAGGAGGCGACGATGCGCGAGGCGAAGTTGTGCGCCAAGGAGGGGATCACGATCAACATCTTTTTGCTGAGCAGTTGGAACCAGAGTCGCGAGGACATCCGCTTCGCGTACCGCATGGCCGAGACGACCAAGGGCCGCGTCATCTTCACGGCCGGCAAGGAACTCGACCGCTACGTCATCTGGGACTACATCAAGCGCCGCAAAATGATCGTCTCGTAGGGCTGACGACCTCCGGCATTGCAACGGCTCCGCCGCAGGCGACTCGTGTTAGCCCGACGCGCCAGCGAGGGTCGCGGGGTCGTTGATCGTGTGTGTTGTCCTTGGCCGTACAGTCCACGACCCCGAACTTTGCACCCGACCGTTCGACCCTCGCTCGCGCGTCGGGCTAACCCGAGCCGCCTGCGGCGGTGCCGTTGCAGCGCCTGCTCGACCCGCCTGAACCGCTGCTCCGACACGGTGATTGGCAGTCATCGGGTCGGAGCACTCAAGTGACGGCGCTTCCGGGAAATTCGCCGGCATCTGCTTGCGTCACTCGCCCGGTCGCGGTTACGATGGCGGCTCGACTCTCGCGCCCCGGGGAATGGTGATGGCCGTATTCGAGATTGGTTGTCCGGCGTGCCGGGCGCGGTTCGACTGCCCGACCGACCGCGCCGGCAGGGTGGTCCGGTGCGGGGCGTGCGCGAACGTGTTCCCGGCCCCGGCGGTCGTTCCGCCGGCCATCCCGGTCGCGGTCGCCTTGCCGGTCGCGGTCGCCCTCCCGAAGCCGGCGGTGCGGGTCGTCGAGGCGGTCGCCCGCCGGGCCACTCCGAGCGCGGCGCGGCGCGACCGGGACGACGACTTCGACGACGAGCCGCGGTCGCGGCGGAAGCCGACGCCGGACGCGGCGGGGCCGAAGACTTCGCCGCTGGTGTACGTGCTGGGCGGGGTCGGCGGGGTGCTCGTCCTCGGGCTGCTCGCCTTCGTCGGGTTCATGGTCAAGAAGGGATCGGACGGGCCGGCCGTCGCCGTCGCGGCCCCGGCGGTCGAAGTCGTCGTGCCGGTCGCGG
>JAYTSV010000151.1:0-17882 GCA_043745465.1 Fimbriiglobus sp. | reverse complement strand
AGTACCGCGAGAGCTTCGACGTGACCGCGTCGGACGTGAGTTTCGAGTGGCAGCAACTCGAAGGCGAAGAACCGGTGCTACACACCCGAGGGTTGCCCGAGGCGAAGATTCCCCGCCGCGTTCCCGTGCCGGACTTCTCCGACCGGTTGCCCGAACCGATCCGCAAGTTCACCGGGGCGATCCACGACGCGACGCACCTGAGCTTTGTGCAAGGCGGCGGCCACGGCGGCTCGCACCCGCACCTGGCGCACAACTTCCTGATGGCCGTCCTCGGGAAACAACCCGCCTTCCCGGACGCCCCGACGAGTGCGAACTACACCCTCGTCGGCCTGTGCGCCCACGAGTCGGCGATGGCCGGCGGCACGCGCGTGGAGATTCCGCAATACTGACAATGCCAACGAGGAAGGCCGCCGCGACTTTCCCAAGTCGCGGCGGCCTTCCTCGTTGGCATTGTCAGTTACTTGACGCGTTCGAGGTCGTCGTCGTCGGACTTGTCGTCGCGGGTGTCGATCGCTTTCGCTTTCGCGTCGAGTTTCACGATCTCGTCCGGCGGAGCAGTCGCTTCATCCTTGCCCGGAATCCCGGAATCCTTGGCCCGGATCAGTCTCCCGTCGAACTCGTTGAGACGTCCGCTCGCCGCGGACGTCCGGCGGGCGGCGCACGCGACTGACGTCGATCAGTTCACTAGCAACCCTTTGAACCGATAATCGACCGTGTTGAGAGCACCGGGTCTCAGGAATCGCATCTCGGTCTTGGCCTGGCCGTTCGCCCCGACCGCCTGCTTGTTCGGCTTCACGACGATCGCGTCGGCCCCGATGAATCGTGCCGTATCGACGGCGGCCGCCGTGCCTTCGAGGAGGTTCTGAATCCCACTCGCGATGCCCAACCCCGACCCGCCGAAACTGGCGGCGATGTCCCCGGCCACGTCCCCGAGACCGCGGAGCAAATTCACGACCGCACCCCGGACGCCGCTGTCGTCGTCGAAGAGGGCCACGCCGATGGCGATGTCGGACGAGGTCTGGGCGGTCGTGTTGGCGGCCGGCCAGAACTGGGAATCGCGGGCGCTCAAGTTCCTCGACTCCCCCTTCTTGATCCCCCTGTACGTTTCGCTGACGTTGCTGAACCCCGTCGTCCCGGACGCCACGAGGGTCGTGTAGAAGACTTCGTCCTTGCGGACGTCCGCCGGGTTAACGCACGTCAATTGCGTGAACCGGACACTCGCCACCCTGGGCGAATTCTCCGGTGCCGCTGCGGATTGCGGCCCGAACGCCGCGATCCGCTTGACCAGTTCGCCCGTCAGGGGCGTATTCGGATCGACCTGGCTACCGGCCGGCCCGAGGATGCGCTGCCGGGCGGCGACGGGGATGGCGTCCCAGTTCTTCAAGTACTTTTCCAGAGTCCCCCCGGGAATGCGGGCGAGGCGCGCGAACGTCTTGGTTTCGAGCGGGCCGGACGGCGTGGCTCCGCTCACGAACCGGCGGACTTGCTGGATCGTCATGGCCAAGAGCGGGGAGCCGCCTTTCTTCTCCAGGTTCGTACTGATCTCCTGGATTTGGGCCTGGTAATCCGCGGCCGTGAACTTCTTCCCGGCCCCGGTCGCCGGATTCTTCGGGTCGGTCACTTGTTGACCGCCGACACCCGCCCCCGGGCCGGCGTCCAGATTCGGAGCCTGCTTGCCGCCTCTCGGCTGTTGGCCGTTTCGCCCGCCGGCCCGCGGGGACACGATATCACCTTTCGGATTTGGATTCGGGTCGGGTTGCTTCGGTTGTTTTTGCTGCGCGGACGGCACGCCGGGAGGATTACTGATCTGCCGATTCTGCCGGTTCTGGACCGCCCCGGCGACGAAGTCGTCCTCGTCAACGACCCACCCGGCGACGTAGTCGGTCGCGTCGGTCTTTTCTTCGCACCGGTACAGGCCGGCGTAAGTGCGCTCGTCCGGCAGCGCCGCCGCAAACGTCATCACTTTGCCGCCGACGGTAATCGACCCCTCGGCGGATTCCGTCCCGATCGTGCCTTGAAGGGTGACGGCACCGTCCGGCGATTTGCCCTCGATTTTGCCGCCGGTGACCGTGCCGCGCACCCACCGCGCGGACGACTGGTTGAACGCTTCGTCCTGGCTACAGACGTAACAAATGAACGCGGCATTATCGGCGACGAGACCGACGCGGGCCGAGTCCACGGCGTTCTTCACGACTCCGACGAACGATTGGCACGGGGCGGCGATTGCGACCTCGGCCGGCTCGTCCGCCAGCACGGGGAAGGTGCCGACCGTCAGCCCGACGAGGCCCGCGGCCAGTGCCGTCGCGCGGGTCCAGAACCAAACCACTCGCTTCACTCGAACGCTCATGACGACTCTCCAGGTAAGCAGGGAAATGGGGGAGAACAGACTGGGCGACTGCACCCCGCGTGACGGCCGTAGCCGGGCCGAACCGGGTGCTCCGGTGCGCGACCTTGCTCGACCATCGGGCGGGTTGAGACGCGGGCGATTCCCCGACTCGGGAGTCGGATCGTTCGTCGCGTCCGTTTCCCAAATCGCACGGATAGTCGCATCTCTGACAGGAATCGCGGAAAAAACTCTCCGCGACACGCGACCGGGTCACGGCACTTCGCAAGCGACCCGGAAGCCGACGTGCGCGAACGACTGGTCCGGCATGGCGTTGTCGCGGAGGGCCTTCGGCTTGAACGCCGGGGTGAGGTACGAGTACCCGGCGAAAACGCGGCGGGGGAGGCTCGGGTCCGCCGGCCCGGAGTAGTCTTCAAACGTCCCGGCGGGGAGCGGTCCGGCCCGGTCTTCGCACCACTCGGCCACGTTCCCTTGGACGTCGAAGAGGCCCCAGGCGTTCGCCGTCAAGGTTCCCACCGGCTGGGGCTGGTCGCAATTCCCACGGTGCCAGCCGAGCGACAGGGCGAGCGCACTGCCCGGAGCGATCGGCTCGTCGGACGGGTCGCCGCACCGCACGGCCCAAGACAGTTCGGCCTCGGTCGGCATTCGGTACACCGCCGCCCCGTCCCTGCGGAGCCAGTCGCAGTACGCCCGCGCGTCGTCCCAACTGACCGCGCACACCGGCTGCTCCGGGTCGAGAACTTGGTGCCCGGGCGTCTCCCAGTTCAAGTCCGGGTTGCTCACCAGTTCGCGGCCGCCACCGACCGGTTTGAAATTCGGGACGAGCCGGAAGCCACCCCGCCCGGTGGACACCGCCGAAGTCACGTACTTCGTCGCCGCGACGAACCGGCGGAACTGCGCGACAGTCACTTCAGTCGTGGCCAACCGGAACGGCTTGGTGATCCGGAGCCGGCACTGCGACGAGAGCATAAACTCTCCCGGCGGAATGAGGGCCAAGGTCTGTCCGTTCGCGCCGGCGTGGCGGACCGGAACGCCGGAATGGTCCGCCCAAGCCCGTTGGAGGTCGGTCGATTGGACCTCGGTCAACGGCAACACTCCGATCTCCGGCCCGGCGGCCCGCCCCGGCGCGGGCGGGGTCGGACGGGTCAAGTATTGGCTTGAGGACGCGCCGAAGGCGACGACCCCGGCGACGATCGAAACAACTGCCACGACCCAAAACCACTTCCCGTATCGCCGTCGCGGGGCGACCGCCCGATCCATCGCTGCCACGGCGGCCGCAACGGTCGGGAACCGGTCGGCGGGGTTGGTCGCCAGGAATCGCTGCCAAAACACGTCCGTCAGGCCCCCGGGCGGCTTAAGCGGGTCGGAAACGTCCCCAGCCCGCCGCGGCTTTCCGGTCAACAGGAACCACAGGGTCGCGCCGAGACCGTACACGTCCGCGCGGGCGTCCACGGCGTGCGCGTCCCGGCGCTGTTCCGGGGCCATGTAGTCGATCGTGCCGACCGCGTGACTCGCCGATGTCAAGTCGTGACCCCCGCCGGACCCGTCGCCCGTGCTGCCGTCGGCCTTGGTTTCTCCCGAAATGGGTTCTGCGACGGAGAGGGCCAGCCCGAGGTCGAGCAGCTTGACCGTGCCGTCGCGGGTCAACATCAGGTTGGACGGCTTCACGTCCCGGTGGACCACCCCGGCCAGGTGCGCGTGGTGCAGGCCGGCCGCCGCCTGACGGATCAACCCGCACGCCTCGGCCAGGGGACGCGGCCCGGTTCGCTTCACGAGGGCCGAGAGGTTCTCCCCGTCCACGAACTCCATCACCAGGAACGGCACCCCGTCGGCGGCGTCCGCGTCGGTCGCCTGAACGATGTTCGGGTGGGCCAGTCGGCCGACCGCTTTCATCTCCCGCTCGAACCGGATCACCGCCGACGGGTCGTTCCACCGCTTCCCGGACAGCACTTTCACCGCGACCACCTTGTCCAGCTTGGTGTGGACGGCCCGGAACACGGTGCCCATTCCGCCCTCCCCGACTTTCTCTTCCAGCCGGTAGTCGCGCAGGGTGTCGCCGACGGCCGGCAGTGGCGGGCGGACGACTGAGGGGAGCGCTACGCTGCGTTCGACCGCCCGCCGGTAGGCGCTTTCGTCCGGCTCGAAGACCGGTTCCGAGTCGAACTGACCGACCGGTACGGCCAGGGTGGACAGTCGGGCCGCGCACCGTTCACACCCGGCCAGGTGTGCGGCGATGGCGTCCAGTTCGGGGTCGGCAACGTCCCCGCGGTCGAACGCACGGAGCCGGTCGTCGGTCGGGCAAGAGAGGATGGGCATGGTCGCCTCGCGCAATTTCGGCGTCACCCGGGTTCAACGCGGAGTCCTGACACGAATCGTGCGCCGGGCGTCGGCCCGCGGGTCACCTTGACGACGGCATCAGCCCCTGGAATTCCGCTTTGATTCGCCGGAGGACCCGCGACTTCGCCTGGTAAACGACCTCCAACGTGACTCCCAACTCGGTCGCCACGTCTTTCGCGGCCCGCCCCTCGACGGCCGTCGCCCAGAAGGCCCGGAACGTGGTCGGTTCAAAGTCGAGGCGGATCGCTTCGACCGCCCGCCGCATCACGCCGGCGTGGCCCGTTTGCGCGTCGGCGATCGAGTCGTCCGGCTCCGCCTCGGGCAACTCCGCCCACCGCTCGTGGGCCGTACTCCCGCCCTCCGCGACCGGGCGGCGGGCCTGGCGGCGGAAATAATCGGCCAGCTTGTTCCGCGCGACGGTGTACAGCCAGCCGCGAAACGTGGCCCCCGTTCGGGTGGGATCGAATTGCCCCACGGCCTTCGCCACCGCCGCCCACACCTCCTGCATCACGTCCGCCGCGTCGTCGGCCGACAGTCCCGCCCGCCGGCACCAGTGAAAGACCAGGGGACTGTAAACGCGGACGACCCGGTGCCACGCCTCCGGTTCGGCGACCCGCAAGCGGGCCAGCAGCGTCGGCGACGTGCCGTCGGACGAGTCGGTCGGCGCGAGTGGGGATGACAGCATTGCTGGGGTTCGCAACGAATGCGGGGGAGGATATCGTCGTGAAGTCGGGCTGGCGTCGAACGCGCTCGGCAGTGGGAACCCCGTCCGCGAGCCGACGACTCGGCTCTCATCCGTTCGTCCGTCGCCGACCGCGTCAACCTTTCTGCCGGCGAAGGTGAACCTTGCCGCATCGTAACGGAGTCGCAAAACGCCGACGGCCGCGGCGACTCGGGAAAGTCGTCGCGGCCGTCGGTGTTCGCGTTGTCAGTGTCACTTACTTGACGCGTTCGAGTTCGAGGTAGTCGTCGTCGGACTTGTCGTCCGGGACGGCCGTCTTCGTCGGCCGGGCCTTGTCGCTGCTACGGATGAACAACTTATCCGTGCCTCGGAACTCGTACAGGTCGAAGGTGATTTTGCCCTTGTCGTCGCGGGTGTCGATCGTTTTCGCTTTCGCGTCGAACTTGACGATCTCGTCCGGCGGCGACATCGCTTCGTCTTTGCCCGGAATCCCGGAAACCTTGGCCCGGATCAATTTCCCGTCGAAGGTGACCTCGATTTTAACCTGGTCGAGGAAATCTTTCGGGACGTCCTTGAGCCGCTTCGATTTGAAGAAGGTCGCCCGCCAGGTGCCCTGGAAGGGCTTCAAGTCCTCCAGGCTGACTTCGACCTCCTTGGCCGGCAACGACTTGCCGGCGACGGCCCCGCTCCGCAGTTCGGTGTCGAGGCCCTTGGTCGGGGCGACCTTGGGGGCGTTCTTGTCGAGGTCGGTCAGGCTCTCGCCGCCGGCCCGAGTGACCAGGGCCATGAACAATTTGGGGTCGGTCCCTTCCTTGAGGAAGCGGACCGAGCCGTCGGCCATCAGCGCGTAGGTGCCGCGCTTGCCGTCCGGGAGTCGGTGGACGAACGCGGCCATCGGGTCGGCCTCGTCGATGCCGACGTTCGTCGCCCCGCCGCCGGCGATCCACGGGCGGGCGGTGCCCGGCGCGGCTTGCAGCAGGTAAATCGTGTTCGACAGGCCGTCCTTGATCTCTTCGGGCTTCGACCCCCAACTGTACCCGGTGATGCCGATTTTTTTGGCCATCTCGGGGTTGGCCGGGTCGTAATACCCCGCGTCCATGCCGAGGCCGGCCGGGGCGACGTAGTTGGTCGCTCCGAGCGACTTGCCTTCGGCAAGGGGGTGCGACGCCCGCCACGTTTCCTGCGGGTAATACGGCACCAGGAACTCGGGAATCCACGTCTCGCCGGCGTTGATGTTCTCCTTGGCGTACCAGGGGAACTTCTTGTCCTGAATCTGGTTGCGCAGCGGGCCTTGGCCGATGTACGGCAGCAGGTCCACGAAAAAACTGCACCGCTGTTCGGGCGGGAAGGCGAGGCGGTAGCGGGAGTCGCCGGACTCGCGGTCGAGCGTGCCGCGGGGGTACGCCTTCTTGCCGTCCTGGAGTTTGCTCGACACGTTGGCGAGCCGGTGCCACTCGATGTCGCCGGTGAGCACGCTCATGCGGCCCTTCATCATGCTCGACAGCCGGGTGATCTGCGGGGCGAGGAAGCTCTTGAACTTGTCTTCCGGCCACTTCATCGTGGCGGAAATCGTCAGGAGGCGGTCCGCGAGGTTGATCTCGATCACGCCCGCGTTGATGGCGCTGGGGGTGCCGCCGTCCGAGGGGTTGCCCCCGGGAAATCCGCCCGGCCGTTGTTGTTGCTGACCGCCAGGGAAACCGCCGTCCTCGCCCCCGCCCCCGCCCGGCCCGCCGGGGCTGCCCGGGGGGCCTCCCGGGCGACCGCGCCCCCCGGGGAACCCACCTCCGGGGGGACCGCCGTCCGACCCGCCTGGGAAGCCGCCGCCGGGTCCTGCGGGGAAGCCGCCCGGTCCGCCCGGGGAGTTACCTCCCTGGCCGCCACCGGTATTGTCTTTGACTTGAGTACTCGTGCCGAGCACGGCGTCCATGAGAGGCGTGGCGACCCGCAGGTTCGGCAGGATGGCTTCGGCGACCGTTTTCTTGGCATCGTCGTCGCTAACGAACTCGAGGGCGATTTGGGCGTCGCCCTTGTCTTGTGTGAGGTTGTTGAGAATCCCACCGACCATTTGCACGCGGGAAATCAAAGCCGCGGCACTGCTCCCGGTCTGCTGGTAAATCTGCAAGAACTGCCGGCCGTTGAAGACTCGCTGGTCGAGCTTCTCGGCGTACACGATCGCCGGAGGATCGGTTTCATTCTCTTCGAGCACGTTGAGCATTTTCTTCAACGGCGGGTCGATCGTGCGGTACGTCGGCACGGTCGTGAACAGCCGGCGCGGCGGGGCCGCCGGGGCACCGCCCGGGCCACCTGGTCCGCCCGGGGCACCGGGCGGCATCATTCCCGGCGGCGGGCCCCCGGGTCCACCCGGACTACCCGGGGGGCCGGCCGGGGACGGCCGCGGACTTTGATACCCGACTGCGGTCGGATTCACTCGGTCTCGATTCGACATCTCGGGAACTAACGCGCCCGGCGCGCCCGGGCGACCGGGTCCGGGCGCGCCACCAGGGCTGGCCGGGGCCGTCGCAGGGGGGGCGGCCTCTTCCGTCGTCAACTCGGACTTGAACGGAGGAAAACCGTTGTCGCCGAAGTCGTCCAGGAAGCGTTCCATGTTGAGGAGTTCGCCCAGGAAAATCGTCTGAGTGTCGTACACGCAGATCGCGTACTGCTTCTTGGCTGCGGCGTCCTTTTCGGCCTGGGTGAGCGGGGGCATGTTGATGCCGAGCATTTTGGTCAGCGTGCGCGTGGTGAACGCCTGCGACACGGCGTCCACGAATCCGTTCGACTTGAGCAGGAACATTTCCCGGCCGCGCTTCACGCCGTTCGGAATCTTTTCGATTTTGAGGCTGTTGTAGACGACCGTTTCGTCGATGGGCGACTTGGTGCGGAAGACGCCGAAGGTGTCGCGGTCCGGCCCGACGACGCAGTGAATGTACACGGCCAGGTTGTCCGCGCCGAAGGTCATCGAGTTGCGGAAGAGGTCCTTCACCTTGGTGTCGAAGATCGCGTTGGCGAGTGGCGTCGCGTGCGAGTTGAGGCGGTCGAAGTTGACCCGGTAGACGGCCGTCGTCTCGTTGGGCAACAGGTTGGTCACGTCCTTCAATTTGGGGTTGGGTTTCGGTGCCGTGGTGCCCGGCGTGTCCTCGGTCTTGCCGCCGGCGGTCGCGTCGCCCGCCCCAGGCTCTTTCGCCTTATCGTCGGCCGACGCCGCCGAACTGACGGCCGGTTTGACCGGAGTGTTCGACGCAGTATTCGGCTTGCTGTCGCTTCCACCGGCCAGGAAGATGCCGGCGATCGCGAGCAGGATCACGGCGAGGACGCCGACGCCCGCGCCGACGTAGATCAGGGTTTTACTGCCGCCCTTCTTCGCGGTCTTCTTGCCCTTCTTGGACGACTCGACCCCGTCTTCGTCCGGCGGTTCCGGTACGACGAACCGGTACTTGCACTTCGGGCAGTCGGTTTTTTTCCCGACCATCGAGGTGCTGCGAATCGGGATGCTCGCCTCGCAACTCGGGCAATCGACGTTGTATCGGATGTTCGCCATGAGCTACCCCGGGCAACCGGTTCGACGATTGCGGACCTGTGTAGGAACTAATCTCCCCTATCGTAACGACCGACCCGGGAAGATGCCAAAGGCATTTTCGGCCCGCACTGCCACGACCGACGCCCTGGGGCGTTACGACCGACGCCCGTCACCGACGATTGGGGACGGGGGATGCTCCCGGCCAGGTGCTTCCGGCGAGTTGTCCGGACGGCCGAGTCGGGCGGAAAATCGGCGGCGAGTCCGCGAAATTTTGCACCACTGACGCGGACCGACAATAAGTTATCCGGCGGGACATTCTGCAGTCGCCGTCGGTCCACTCCGGGAGCAGACGTTTTATGGCTGGATTGAAGGGGATTTTCGAGCGGTTCCGCCCGAAGGCTTACGGCCGCCGCCCCCCGTTGATCCTGATCAATGGCTTGGCCGAGCAGACCGAGTCCTGGTTCCGCAACCGCCGCTTCTGGTCCCGGTACTTCGACGTGTTCGCCCCGAACATCATGATTTACGACGGCGGGGTCATCCACGGCCGCATCGAGAACAAGTTGCCGGTGACGGTCGAGTTCCTCGTCGAGCAACTGCACACGTACCTCACGCAGTTCGTGCAGACGCCGCCGTACAACTTCTGTTCGAGCAGTTTGGGCGGGAAGGTCGCCGTCGAGTTCGCCGCCAAGTACCCCGAACTGGTCCACCGCATTGTCTTGCTCTGCCCATCCGGGATGGGCGATAAAGAGCAACTGCCCATCATGGAGGGCATCAAGGGCGGGGCCAAGTCGATGGGGAACGTCGTGAAGAGCGCCTTTCACAACGTCCGCACCGCGGACCGCGGGATGCTCAACTTCTACGTCAAGGCCATCGACAATCGGAAGTGGAAGAAGGGCCTGCTGCGGACTGTCAACGGCACACTCGAACACACCGTCCGCGAGCGGCTCAAGGACGTGAAGGCCGAGACCCTGTTGGTGACCGGCGAGGACGACAAGATTTGCGACCCGAAGACGGCCGAAGAAGCCGCCCGCGACCTGCCCAACGGCCATTTCCTGGCCATCCCCCACTGCGGGCATGCGCCGCAGATCGAGAAGCACTGGCTGATCAACCGCCTCGTGACGCACTTTTTGACTTCCGCCAAGCCGACGGCCCACCCCCGCTGGACCCAACTCATCCTCTCGAAACCGACCCGAGTCGCCAAATGAATTCCCCCGCCCCCAAGCCCCAAAGTTCCGTCAACCCCGCGTCGCCCGACTGGTGGCTCGTGGTCCGGAAGTTCTTCCAGCACGGCACGACCATCGCGTCGTTCGCGCCCAGTTCGCGCTTCCTATCGCGGAAGATCGTCGAGGACATCGACTACGACAAGGTCCGCTGCATCGTCGAACTCGGCGCGGGCACCGGGCCGATCACCAAAGAGTTGATCGACCGCGTGCAACCGCACACCAAGCTCATCATCGTCGAGCGCGACCCCGACTTCTGCAAGCGGCTCCGCACACGGTTCGCCGACAAGCCGAACGCCGACATCATTGAGGGCGACGCGGCTCACATCGACCAACTCCTCGCCGACCGCGGCATCACGGAGGTCGATCACATCGTCTCGGGCCTGCCGCTGCCGTCGTTCCCGGCCGAAGTCCGGGACGCGATTTTGGCCAGTTCCGCCCGGGCCCTGGGTGCCCACGGCACCTTCCGTCAGCTCACGTATATGCCCTTCATTTACTGGCGGTTGTACCTCGGGTACTTCGCGGACGTGCGGTTCAACATCGTCCCGTTGAACCTGCCCCCGGCCGGCGTTTACGTCTGCCGCGGGTACAAGCTCGACCGCGGCGCGGTCTCCTGACCCCGCCCGCGACCGACCACCCCGGGGCCTCGTCCAACCGGGCGGGGCTTCACTCGTTTCTGGCCCCCCGAGAGGTGTCCGCGATGCCCGCCTGGCTCGTCCCCGCCGTTGACAACCGAGTCGCCCGCGGCTTCGCCGACGCCGGGTTCGTGCAACTCGCCCACCGCCGCGTCCGGGATTACGACGCCGTGGACGTGCCGCGCGTGCAGGAGGCGACGCTCCTCGACTTCGTCCGCAAGGCGGCGAAGACCCGCTTCGGCCGGGACCACGGGTTCGACGCCGTCCGCACCGTCGCCGACTACCAGCGGCGCGTCCCGGTCCGCGACTACGAAAAGTTCTGGACCGAGTACTGGCAGGCCCCGTATCCGACGCTCACCGGGGTCACCTGGCCGACGCCGATTCCGTACTACGCGCTGTCGTCCGGCACGACCACGGGGACGACCAAGTACGTGCCGGTCAGCCGCGAAATGGTGGCCTCGAACAAGCGGGCGGCGTACACGACCCTGTCGCTGTTCCGGCACGCCCACCCGCGGGCGAAAATCCTGACCGGGAAGTTCTTCTTCCTCGGCGGCAGCACCGACCTCCGCGTCCAGGCCGACGGCAGTTTCGCCGGCGACCTGTCCGGCATTGCGGCCAAGGAGGTCATGGACCTCGAACGCCCGTTCACCTTCCCGCCCCTCGAACTCAGCCTCGTCACCGACTGGGAACTCAAGCTCCAGTTGCTGGCCGAGCGGTCGTTGACCGAGCCGATTACGGCGATCAGCGGCGTGCCGTCGTGGATGCTCAAGGTCTTCGACGTGGTGAAGCAAATTTCCGGGAAGGCGACCCTCGCGGAGGCGTGGCCGCACCTGCGGTTGGTCATCCACGGCGGCACGCTGTTCGACCCGTACCGCGAGACATTCCGCCAGGCGATCGGCGACGACCGCGTCAAGACGTGCGAAGTTTACCCGTGTTCCGAAGGCTTCATCGCCAGCGAAGACCCGCGGTACGGCCTGCTGCGGATCGTGCCCGACCACGGCATCTTCTTCGAGTTCGTGCCCGTCGGCGAACTCGACGCCCCGAACCCGACCCGGCACACGCTGGCCGGCGTGCAACTCGGGGTGCAGTACGCAGTCCTGGTGACGACGTGCGCCGGCTTGTGGAGCTACCTGATCGGCGACACGGTGACCTTCGAGTGCCAGTCGCCGCCGCTAATCCGCTTCACCGGCCGCACCAAGTACTTCCTGTCGGCCTTCGGCGAGCACCTGATTCAGGAAGAGATCGACAAGGCGGTCGCGTTCGCGGCCAAGGCGTGCGGCGTCTTGACCGAAGACCACCACGTCGGCCCGGTCTTCCCGACCGACCCCGCGAAGCCGGGGCACCACCTCTACCTCGTCGAGTTCCGCGGCCCCCCGCCGGCCCGCCTCGCCGACTTCGTGACCAAGCTCGACGGCGAGTTGATCCGCCTCAACGAGGACTACGCCGCCCACCGCGTCGGCGACCTGACGATGCTCACGCCCGAGGTCCGCGTCGTGCCGCCGGGCGGGTTCGGCGCGTGGATGGCGTCGCGGGGCAAGTCCGGCGGGCAGCACAAGGTGCCGCGCATGGACAACACCGGAACGGTGACGGGTCAGCTCGTGAAGTGGTTGAACGGCCGCTGAAATCCCGCGGTCACCCGGGGCGTCCGCTCGGACGCCCCGGGCCGATCCTCCGCCGGGCGGGCGGAGTCGCTCCCCGGGCGGGGGAGCCGTGCGACGTGTGTTCGACTTCGTAGCAAGGCACGCCCCGTGCCGCCCGCGACGAACCACCGGAAATTGATAGCAAACCTTACGATTTCCAGCGTTTTTGGATATCCTCGTCCCGGCGATTCGCAGCGCCGGGAACCCTCCTGGTGTCGGACAATCGGGCGCGAGCGCCGTTCTCTCGGACACTGCCGACTGGTACACTCTCCCTCGCCGACCCCAAGAACACCCCGTCCCGGAAGGCCACCATGCCGCCCCTCCCGATCGAACCGCTGGCCATCGGCGTCTGTAGCTGGTCGCTACAGGTTACGAGTGTGCCCGAGTTGCAAGCGTTCCTGGATCGCCTGAGAGTCGATGTCGTTCAGATTGCGTGCGGCGACCCGCACCACGCCGCCTGGGACGAGGGCGACGACCTGCCGGCCGCGGCGAGGGCGTCGGGCTTCCGCATGAGCGGGAGTATGCTCGGCTTCCCCGGCGAGGACTACGCGACCCCGCAGGCCATCGAACGCACCGGCGGTTTCGGCGACCCCGCCACCCGCTCCGAACGACTCGACCGCTTCCGCTGGGCACTCGACCGCACGACGGCGTTGGGCCTGACCGACGTGACCCTGCACGCGGGTTTCATCCCGCCGGTCGGCTCGCCCGCCCGCCGCGGCTTCCTCGACACGCTCGCCGAGGTCGGCAGTCTCGCCACGGACGCCGGGGTCACCGCCGCCTTCGAGACGGGCCAGGAGCGTGCCGCCCTCTTACGACGCACGCTCGACGACCTGGCCTGCCCGAACTTGAAGGTGAACTTCGACCCCGCCAACATGCTGCTCTACGACATGGACGACCCGCTCGAAGCGATCGAACTGCTCGCCCCGGACATCCGCAGCGTCCACCTGAAGGACGCGAACCGGCCGACGACACCCGGCACCTGGGGGCAGGAAGTCCCGCTGGGGCGAGGGCAGACGGACACCGCCGCGTTCGTCCGCGCCCTCAAGCGCGTCGGCTACCGCGGCCCCCTGTGCATCGAGCGCGAGGTCGGGACGCAGGCCGAGCGCTTCGCCGACATCGAACACGGCGTCCGCTTCTTACGGGGCGTCCTCGCCGAATAGGCCGTCAGCGCAATTGCCCCGCCAGTGCGTCGAGCCGACGGAGGGCGTCCTCGTCGCCCGTCACGTCGTAGACCCAGACCGACCCCGCCAGTACGAAGTGCGGCGGGCGGCTTCGCAGGAAGTCGTAAGTGTGCGGGTCCGCCAAGTAAACGCCCTGCAAGTTGGTGCCGAAGACCGCGACGTACACCTTCTCCATCCCCGCCGGAAACGACCGCGGGGTCGGACCCTCTAGTGCTCCGAAGCCCGGCAACGGCACGTGGTCGATCCCGTAGACCCGCGGCGGGCACGTGCCATACGCCGACAGGTAAACGCACGGCACCCCCTCGCGGTCCATCCACCTTTTCAGTGCGGGAAGCCCTTGCCCCCAGTCGAGGTTTGAGTCGCCCAACAGCCGCAACCGCGCATCCGGCGTCGGGGCCAGTTCGTTAAAGTACGACAGCGGGAAGGACCACTCCCGGGCTGATGAGACCGCGACGAACACCACACACCCGACCGCGAGTGATTTGCGCACCGTAGCCCACCGCCCAGGTGCTGTGAACCCGGCGGCAAGCAGCCATAAGAACGGCACGGCCGGGAGCGCGACCCGGACGCCGAGGTTGACGCCACTGGCCGTGACCGCCAGCAGGAACACCGCCGGCGGCAGCACGACCAAAGGCCAATGCTTCGACGCCGTCCGGCGACACACGACGGCCCACGCCGCCCCGCCGAACGCTAGGGCCAGCGTGCCGAGCGGCAGTTTCACGAGCACCGCGACCACGAAGTACCACGGCGAAGACTTGGCGCTCACTTCGCCGAGGAAAAAGAAGTGAGGGTCGCCGGTCGCGCCGCGGACCAGTTGTTGCTTCAGGCCGCGGCCCCAGTCCGGGAAGCGGACGACGAAGTACAGGCACGCCAGCGTCACCAGGGCGAGGATCGTGATCCGCACGCCGGGCGTCAGGCAACCCCGCAGCCGCGCCGCCAACGTCCCCCCGACCGGGTCGAACGACCCGCCGACGAACACGAAACCCGCGACGCCGCTGAGCAACCCGGCGACCGACGCGACCGCCGAAAACTTCGACCCGAGCGTCAAGCCGAGCGCGACACCCGTGGCGATGAGCCAGCGACGGTCGAGGCGGCCGGCATACTCCCAAAGGCAGTACGCGGTGAGCAGCATGAAGAACGTCAGCGCGGCGTCCGACGAAAGTACCCCCGAGATCGCCACGAGCGTCGGGTCGAACGCCGCCAGCGCCGACGCCACGACGCCCGCGGATTCGCTCGCCCACACTCGCCGCGCCCACACCCCGACGAGCACAACCACCCCGACGCCGAAAAGGAGGTTGACCCGCCGCGCGGGCATCAGCAGTCTCTCGACGCGGCCCGCTTCGCCGTACAGAAAGTCGTTGCCGATTAGCCACTCTTCGGCGGCGTCCCACTGCCCAGCGTCGGGACGGAAGGGGGTCGAGCCGTCGAGGAGGCCGGGGAGTGCCCACAAGAGTTTAGGCAGCGGCGGGTCTTCGACGTTGAGCCGGAAGTCGCCCGTCGCCCAGTACGAGTGCCCGGCGGCCAGGTGGACGGCCTCGTCGAAGGTCGGCCCGTTGGCCGCGAGGAACAGTTCCCCCTGCGACCAGAAGGCCGCGACCAGGATCAAGTGGGTGATCGCGTAGCTCGCCGCTTTCGCCGTCATCCGATTGCCCCCTCGCCCCGCGAACCTCAGCCACCGTCAGCGCGTCAAGCATGGCGTACTGGGGGCCGAGTGTGGCCACGAATCTCGGGAATGCGTGGACCGATTGCGGGAATGCGTCGGGGGCGGGAAATGGCCGGCTTCCTATTGTCGGCGCGGGAGGGGCGTGGTATTTTGCTGTTGCCGGAGAGGTGGCTGAGTGGTTTAAAGCACGGCTTTGCTAAAGCCGCGTAGGGTAACTCCTACCGTGGGTTCGAATCCCGCCCTCTCCGCATCCAATTTGAGGCCCGCCGGGTTACGGCGGGCCTCAATCGTTTGCGGCGAGGGCGATCCATTGTCACACGGCACTGTGTCAAGACTGTGTCAATCGCCCCGGCCGCACGGTCGCTCGGAGCTATTGCGGCCGTTGTCTGCTTCGCTTCGTCCCGACGCAATTCGCAACAAACAAGGTGGTGGCCGCGGGCACACTCGCCCCGCGCGTCTCCGCCTCAATTCATTATGACCGCCGGTTCCCGGTCGTCCAGGCCGCGGTCGATTTTCGCGGGGAAGGGTTCGACGCTGGCACCGCCGGCCTACTTCGCCCCGCGATCTGGCCCGGGACCGTCCAGGCCAGGGCCGGACTCAACGAGCGACGGGATTTTTAACATCTGCCGGCGGGCCTCGTCCTGCCGCAGGTGGTAGTAGTGCCTGATCATGAGCGACTCCCGGTGCCCGAGCCAGTCCATCAGGACTTGCTCGGCGACGCCCGAGTTCGCCGCTTGGGACGCGAAGTCGTGGCGGAACGAGTGGACCCGGCCGGCTTCGATTCCGGTCCGACCGTCGACCCCCGGAAACCGATCGGCCAGTTCGGCGAGGACTTCCCGTTTCAGCACGTTCCGCACGGTGTCGGCCTTCAACTTTCCGCCGAGCGGGCCGTGAAAGACGCGTTGGTCCGCGTGTCGAGGCACCCGCCGGAGTACCGCCGAGAAGTCGCTATGAATGGTGAGCGTCCGGTCCCGGCGGGACTTCGTCGTCTGGGCCCCCGCACGCTCGGACTTGCGGGCCTGCCGACTGGTATCGCGGAGCCGTAGGGTGCCGCCGTCCAGATCGACGTTCGCCCAACGGAGTTCGACCAACTCCCCCGATCCGGAGGCCCGTCGTCGCCAGCGCGACGACGACGTCTCCCAGCCATTAGACTCGCTGCGTAATAGCAGTGATTTCGGACGCTAACCCTTGCAGGATATCAGGTTGCGAAGCATATCGGCATTCGGTGTCGAATGCGGTCGCAAAATGAGTTCCCACAGTGGGTTACGTTGTTTCTGGCTTCTATTACGCAGCGAGTCTATTTACTACCCGGAGATGGTAAGCGTTCACGGCTTTAAAACAGATGTTCACTATTAATTACAAGTCGATTTTGCAGTGACATAGCTATGTCACTGAGTTAGGGCTGAGTTCTTGAGGGCCATTCTGACGCTCGTGCCGGAAAATAGTGCGCGAATCGCTTGTTTTTTCGTAGTGAACATCCGCTTTGGGGCCGTGAACGCGTACCGGAACCCCACGACGCCGGGGCCGCCGGGCCGACGCGGCCGATCGATCCGGGGGGCGTGTGATTCAACTCGTCCCGCCGGGGCCACGGTCCACGGCACCTCGCCGCGGGTCACCGGCAGGTCGCAATACTGCGGGACACTGACCGGGCCGTCCGTGCCGCTCGCCGCCAGGTCGGGGGAAGGCGTCTCGTGTAGCGAGTCGAGCGGAACCACAACTCCGACCCCCCGACCGGCAACCCGTGACGGAGTCGGCCCGTTCGGGGGGCGCGCCGACCAATCCGTCGCCAGCCGTGAACCGTTGCGAGGAAGGCCGGGGGCGGGCTACGGAACCGCCCGCCGCCTCACCCGGTCACCCAGCCCCTGGCCAGCAGCCACGACTTGACCGCCTGCGTCAGCACGACGTAACCCAAAAGGATCGCGGCGAGCAGCGGCCAGTACAACAGCGGCAGCGGCGTGAAGCCCAGCACCGGGCCGAGCGGCGAGAACGGCAGAGACGCCCCGACCGCCATCACCGCCACCGTCGTCAGGATCAGCGGCCGGCTGGCCCGGCTCTGCACGAACGGCACGCGGTTGGTCCGAATGATGTGGATGATCAGCGTCTGCGTGAGGAGCGACTCGACGAACCAGCCGGTCTGGAACAGCGAGGCGTTCGCCGGGTCCCAGCAGCCGAAGACGTACAGCATCACGAAGAAGGTCGCGTAGTCGAAGACCGAGCTGCACGGGCCGATGAACAGGATGTAGCGCGTGATCTGCCCGACCGACCACGGCCGCGGCTTCGCCACCTGTTCGGCGTCCACGGCGTCGGTCGGGATGGCCACCTGCGACAGGTCGTAGAGCAGGTTGTTGGTCAGGATTTGCAGCGGGGCCATCGGCACGAACGGCAAGAAGACGCTGCCGCCGACGACGCTGAACATGTTCCCGAAGTTCGAGCTGGCCCCCATGCGGACGTACTTCAAGATGTTGGCGAAGACCTTGCGGCCCTCGACCACGCCGTTCACCAGCACCAGCAAGTCCTTTTCGAGCAGGATCGCGTCGGCCGACTCCTTGGCGATATCGACGGCGGTGTCCACCGAGACGCCCACGTCGGCGGCGCGCAGGGCCGGGGCGTCGTTGATGCCGTCGCCCAGGAAGCCGACGACGTGCCCGGCCCCCTGCAGGGCG
>JAYTSV010000150.1:0-18007 GCA_043745465.1 Fimbriiglobus sp. | reverse complement strand
AGGTTGGAACAGCCCACTCACGTGGGCCGCTCGCCTGACCCCGCGGTCAGCACGAGGCGGATGACTTGCGGGCGGCTGCCGTGGCGGAGCGGTTCTTTGCCGCTCAGGCCGCGGCCGACGACCATCGTCGTCGGGCCGCTCTCGTAGACGCCGCCGTCGTACCGGCGACTGTACACGCTCGGGACGAAGATCGGGCCGATCACCGGCAACTGAATCTGGCCGCCGTGGACGTGGCCGGCCACCATCAGGTTGACGCCGAGGGCTTGGGCCCACTTGAAGTGGTCCGGGGTGTGCGACAGGCAGAGCTTGAAGTCGGTCGCGGGCAGGTCTTCGACGCCGGTCGGCGGCGGGAACCACGGGCCTTCGTGGCCGATCACGCTCACCGGCACGCCGCGAAGCTCCGTTCGGTGCGGCCGCTCGCCGACGACGGTGAACCCGGCCGCTTCGAGTTCGCCCCGGATGCGCCGCGGCTCGTGGTCGAGGTCGTGGTTGCCCAGCACCGCGTAGCGGCCGAGGTTCGCGGTCAGCCGGCCGACGACTTCGCCGATCCAGCCGTGGTGCGCGTCCGAGTCGAGGTAGTCGCCGACCAGCAGCACGAGGTCCGGGGTCGGCTCCTTGAGCAGGTCGGCGAAGACGGCGTCGAAGAAGGCCCGGCTCGGCGTGCCGTGGAAGTGGAAGTCGGACAACACCAGCACGGTCAAGCCGTCCCACGCCGGCGGCAGCCCAGACGGCCTCAAGGTGAGCGTGGTGAACTCGACCTTGAACACGTCGGAGAACGGCAGCATCGGCATCCACCGCCAGCGGCCATCCCCCAGGGCCGCGCGGCCCAACTTCGCCCAGTAATCGACCGTCGTCGTGGTCTCGCGGCGAAGGGCCGCCGGCGGTCGGCGGAGGAGGCGGGCCAGGGTTAACGCCGGAAATACCAGGACGCCGAGAGCCAGGCAGACGCCGAGGTACGGCCACAGGGACGGCGCGGCACTGGCCCAGACGACCGCCGGGAAACCGAGGATGGCCACGCCGCAGAGCAGCCGGAACGGGCGCAGAATCCGCTTCGACAGCGGTTGCGCGTAGGCGAAGTTGAGGAGGAAGGTCCAGAGGCAGGCGTGACCGATCCAGGCGAACCCGGCGAGGAGCCAAATCATGCGATCTTGCTCGTCGCGGCGACGCCTTGCAGGGCCGGGGCCGGCGTCACCGGCGACGCGGCGGGGTCGAGGATGGCCTTGAGGAGTTGGTCCTGGCGGAACGGCTTGAACAGCACGTGCTCCATGCCGTCGGCCCGGGCCTTGACGATCGAGTGCGCCGAGTCGTACCCGAAGCCGGTCGTCATGGCGATGCGGACGCCGGGCCGCGCGGCCTTGAGCCGACAGTAGGTGTCGAACCCGCCCAGGTCGGCCGGCTTCGTCTCCATCAGGACCGCGTCGAAGGGGATGACCTTCAGCAGCGCGATGCTCTCGGCGGCGCTGGCCACGGTCTCGACCTCGGCCCCGAGTTGGGCGATCATCAGGTGCGCGGCCTTGCGGGTGCGCTCCTCGGCGTCGAGCACCAGGATGCGGTGGCCGGCCAGCGGCGTCGAGCGGCCGCCGAACCGCTCGCCCTGCAGGTCGCGCTCGACCTTGAGGAGGCTCTCCTTGACGGCCCGCGCCCCGGCCAGGATGCGGCGCAACTGCTCGGCGACGGCGGGGTCGGTGCCCTCGAACTGCCCCAGGAGGACCGCGGTGCCGGCGAGGATGTTATCGACCGGGATCGAAATTTCGCGGTTGATGAGGTCCACCGACTGGGCCGCGGTACAGCTCTGCTGGGCGGTCAGCAGGTCGAGGGTGTGCAGGGCGGTGGCGATTTCCTTCGAGAAGAGTTCGGTGAACTGCAAGTCGTCCGGGCCGAACCCGGCGAGCCGGGGGCTTTCGACGTTCAGCGTACCGACGACCTCGTCGTGGTACTTGAGCGGCACGGTCATCGAGCTGCGTGCCCCGGTCGCCCCTTCGAGGTACAGCGGGTCTCCGGCCGTGTCCATGCACAGGTAGCTCTGGCCGGTCGCGGCGACGTACCCGGTGACGCCGTTGGAGGTCTCGCGGGCGAAGAGTTCGCGGTGGGTGGCCGTCGCCGTCATGCCGTCCTGGAGGAGCGGCCGCAGTTCGCCGTTGCGGCGGTCGAGCAGCCGGACTTCGATGATGTCGTAGTGCAGCAGGTCGCGGATGTAGCGGCGGAGGTTCTGCTTGAGGAGTTCGACCCGCGTGGGGACGTTCATCTCGGCGAGCTGGTCCGGGTCGAGGTCGGCGAGTTCGCGGCCGGCCTGGTGCAGGGCGTCGAGCTTGCGCTGCTGCTCGACCTCGGGCGTGATGTTGCGGACGATGGCGATCTGCTGATCGACCGTCCCGGAACTGTTGGGGACCGGCTGGATGGTCACGTCGAGGTACGGCCGGTCGGCGCTGGCCGGGCGGTAGAGGCGGAAGTTGACGGCGGTGCCGGCGCGGGCGGCGCTCAGGGGGTCGGGGACTTCGGACACGAGCGTCGTGGCCCCGAGGGCCTCCATCATGGTGCGGCCGAGCGCCTCGCCGTGACAGAGCCGCTGCATGGCCGGGTTGACCCAGGTGATCACGCTCTGGGCGTCGAGGACGGCCGCGCCCTTGTCCATGTAGGCTAAAACGATCGCGTCCCGCCGCTGGGCGGCGAGCACCTCCCGGGCGGTAGCGGCGTCCGTGAGAACCCCGTCGAACGGCTCGGCGAGCAGGCTGTCCATGGCGGCGACGGGGTCGGCGGCGGGCGTAATTCGCGCGCCGGCAAGCTGCGCCGCGAGGTCCGCGGGCAGCGAACCCAAGACCAGGATTCGCGGGGGGGTCGGCAAGCCATCGCTCCCGGGCAAGCGGCGTCGTCGTGCGAGTACGGAATTATAACCGAAAACCCCGCGTGCCGGAAAGGGGATTTGCGCCGGCTGCCGCGAGAAGTGTCGCCGTTCGGCTTGCGGCACCGGCCGGCGGGGGCTATGGGACGCCCGGTTGTCGGTTCTTGGGGGGGAAGTCGATGTCTCGCTTCATCGGTTCGTTCGCGGCCGCTCTGGCCGCGGTTTCCGTCGGGGTCGCGCAAACGGCCGTCGTCCCGCCGCCCGTCGATCCGCCCGCGCTCCCGGCCGCCGCCGCAGACGCGCCGAGTCCGCCGCCGGCGACCCCGCCCCCCGCCCGCACCTTCGAGGCCGTCTGGAACAACGGCCTGTTCTTCCAGACCAAGGACAAGGACTTGGTCATCCACGTCGGCGGGGCCGTCCAGTACGACGGGGCGTGGTACACCGCCCCCGCGGCGCTGGAGAAGTTCCCCGGCGGCACCGGGCCGTTCAACGACGGCGTCAACCAGCGGCGCGGCCGGCTCCGGGCCGACGGCACGCTGTACAAGAACGTCGATTTCGCCGTCGAGTACGAGTTCTTCAACGGCGTCCTGCCGGCCGGGTTGCCCGCCACCGCCGCGAACGTGTTCAACTCGCCCGGCCCGACCGACGCCTGGATCACGCTCAAGAACATCCCGGTCGTCGGCAACGTCCGCATCGGCAACCAGAAGGAGCCGTTCAGCCTAGAGCACCTGAACAACTACCGCGCCCTGGAATTCCTGGAGCGCAGCGTGCTGTTCGACGCCTCGCAGGCGACCCGGTTCAACAACGGCTTCACGCCCGGCGTCAGCGTCTTCCGGACCTGGGCGGACGACCGCATTTACACGGCCGGCGGCTTCTTCAAGAACGAGTCGGACCTGTTCGGGTTCGGCGTCAACGACGGCAACTACGCCACCACCGGCCGCGTCGGTATCCTGCCGATTTACGACCCCGAGTCGAACGTCTCGCTCTGGCTCGGCGGGGCGATGAGCTACCGCAACCCGGTCAACGGCCAGGTCCGCGTCAACATCCGCGATAACGTCCGCAACGCCCCGTTCCCGCTATTGAACCTCGTCGCCGACACGGGCGTGTTGAACGCGAGTTCGCAGTCGCTGTACAACCTCGAGACCGGCATCGCCATCGGCCCGGTGACGGTCCAGGCCGAGTACCTGGCCAACCTGGTCCGGGACGCGGGGACGGTCGGCGGCCCGAACGTCGGCACGGCGGTCTTCCAGGGCTTCTACGCCGAGAGCATGGTATTTTTGACCGGCGAGCGCCGCACCTGGAACCCGAAGGCCGCGGTGTTCAACCGCATCCAGCCGCTGACCAGCTTCGGCTTCTCGAGCGACGGCACGCCGACCGGCATGGGCGCGTTCGAGCTGGCGGCCCGCTACAGCTACCTCGACCTGACCGACAAGACGATCGCCGGCGGCCGGCTGAACAGCGTGACTCTCGGCCTGAACTGGTACTTGAACGCGAACGCGAAGTTGCAGTTCAACTACGACTACACCTACCGCGACAACGCCGCGAACCCCTTCGCCAAGGGCGAAATCCACGCCGTCGGCACCCGCATGGCCTTCGACTTCTAGCGGGCGAAGGCGGGTTTCGACCCCGCAAAGTTTTTCCTGGATTGTTCTGGACATGACGGGGGGGAGCGAGGGTAATGTCTGTGGTAGGTGTGACGCCCACCCGGCAACGAGCGACTGATGCAACAGCGACTCCTCTACACGACGGCCCTGACGCTCGCCCTGACGGCGGTCGGACTCGCCGCCTACGAAACGAACCGCCGTAGCCCCGCGGCCGTTGTTGCCGTGCCGTCGGAACCGGCTGAGGGGGTGTTGGCCGTCGAGCCGGCCGTCCGCGACCTCGGCGAGCGGTTGCGGACCGACCCGGTCGTCGAGACCTTCCGCATCACGAACGGGACGCGGCTGGCCGTAGATTTCGGCGAACCGGTCAAGGGCTGTTCGTGCAGCGAAGTCGTCGTCAGTGCCCCGCGGCTCGAACCGGGCGGGTCGTGCGACGTGCGCATGGCCTGGAACCTCTCCGGCAAACGCGGCCGAACCTCCGAAGCGGTCATCCTCCCGGTCACGTTCACCGGCGGTACGACCGATTACTTGCGGATGAAACTCGTCGCCAAGGTTGTCGGCCAGATCAACGCGGACTGCGAAGTGATCGCCCTCGACCGGACCAAAATGCTCAAACAAACCGTGAAACTCATCCCGGCGGCAGGCGTCGTAGCCAAGATCGTCGGCGTCACGGCAAGCCACCCCGGCCTGACGGCGCGAGTGACCGGCGAATTGGAGTTCGAGGTCGAAATCGACCCGACGAAAGACCTGTGGGAGTTCGGCGACCTGTTCGTCGTGGCGGTGACCGATTCCGCCGGCGAACGCGAAGTCCGCGTACCGGTCCGGATTGCGAAGTAACTTTTCACCAAGGAGATTGAGATGCGAAGTGTTTTTCTTGCAGCGATGTTCATGATGCTTTCGTCACTGGCGATTGTGAACGCCCAGAACCCGAACGTCCCGACCTGTAATGGTAGCGTTCCGGTTAAGGGCAAGTGCCCGACGAATCCCGGCGATCAATCCCTGTCGGCACGAGTTGAGACGAGTGATTGCAAATATGTTCCGGTGAATTCCGTTAGCATTAGCAATGAGTCAGAGTATCCGAAAAGCACAGTTTGCCCCGGCAGAATCGCGTACAACGTGAATACTTTTACGTGCGAATTCACTCTGCGGTCTACGACGAATAGTTATTGCACCACAACCAGCAATCTGTCAGATTGCTACATAACTGAGCAATGCACTCCGGCCGTAGCTACGCTGTACAATTCTTATCAAACAACGACGTGCGTGCCCGTGGAAGGTACATTGTTCACCGCGAAATCATTTATTACTGGGTATTATTACTGTAACAATCCTCGGCCTTGATGAGCACAACAATAGCCTGCGGTTTGCCAGCGTGATTTCTGCTCAATATTAGCAAGGTGAACAATGAGTTTCATACTATTTTCTATGCTGATCTGGCCTACTGTTCAGCAAAATAGTCTCGAAGCCGCCGCTTTGTCACTTGCTTTTGAACACACGCGGCAACAACTGGCCCCAACTTACAGCTTTAATTTAAAGAACGAGCTACTATTTTGTGAAATCTCTGCTTCCGCGCCGTGCGAAGCAAACTCTGGTATTAAACAAATCTGGCGTTCAGGAACTAAGTATCGCGAGGATTCGACACTGGTTTCGTCAGGTCGAACGCCGCCCCATCCTAATATCGGGGAGCGACGAGTCCACTGTCTGAACTGCGAGCGAGACGGACACCTGATCGCAACGACTATCTGTCAGAACTCCCGACTCAGTACAATCGTGACGTTTCCAAAAATCAATGAAATGAAATCGTCAGACATTTTAGGAATCGACTGGGCATATTACGGTTGCCATTCAGGTTGGTTGGGATCGAACCGCGGGGACCCGGTACTCGGCGTTTTCGAATCCATGAAGTCTGAGCCTGGCTGGACGGTTACTCGCAAGCGGCGCGACGGATTCGACTGTATTGTCGCTTCAAATCAGAAGGATAGTTGGACGACATCGGTCTGGCTACGACCCGATTTGGGCATGAATCCCGTCTATATAGACAAACGTACTGCGGCCCCGGACAATAAATATCCCACAGTCATTGAGAACGTGATTGAATATACTATCGTTGGCAAGAATCTTTATTATCCATCCAAAGTAGTGTATGCCTACTCTTTCGACGGTCGGCAAATACGAAAGGCGACTACTACACTTTCCGACATCCAATTCGCCAATCCGATCAATCCGAGCATTTTTACTCTAGCCGGGTTGGGATTACAAGAAGGTCAGGCTATCGTATACCCGGAAATCAAGGATATGAGGGATGCGCCGATCTGGCGGAATGGTAAAGTCGATAAGGACTGGACTATCGGCAAGGAGCAGCTTACGACGTTGGCCCAGGCGACTTCCGAAGTCGCCGCACCGGAGAAAGTGCTGGCACCGTTCCCGGACCAACGCCGCGACCCCTTGCTCTACGTTTTCGCCGGAATCGCCGGTATACTCTCGGCCGTGGTAATTGTTTACGCCCTGGTCACTCGCCGTCGCTGAGGGTTTGCCGTGCCCACTTCACGTCGTGGTTTTTCCCTGATCGAGTTGCTCGTCGTCCTGACCATCATCTGGACCCTGATGGCACTTTTATTGCCGGCGGTTCAGAAGGTTCGGTCGGCAGCGGATCGGTTGTCGTGCCAATCCCGACTTCGCCAGATCGCCCTCGCCGCGCACAATTACGAGCAGGCGACCGGCAAACTTCCACCGGCCTTTCGCACCCGCCAATCGGGATCGCAAGAGCCGCTATTACAGTGGCCACTTTACCTCGCTCCCTACTTGGAGCAAGAGGCGGTCTGGCGCGAGGCGGTCGATGACTTCCGCCGCGCGCCGGACTTTTTCGCCGCCCGACCCGCACACGCCGGCACGGCACGGCCGTTAGTGGCGTTCGCATGCCCGACGGACACCCGCGTGCTCCAGGCCTGGGAATTGAACTTGAACGGTTACAAGCGGTCGTATGCTTACACGTCCTATCTGGGCGTCTCGGGCACGCGAACTTCCCTCGGCGACGGCGTCATGTTCCGCGACTCGTCCCTGGCACTGGTTCACATTTCGGACGGCACGTCGAACACACTGATGTTCGGCGAGCGACCCCCGCCGGCGCACCTCGCCTACGGCTGGCTGTACGGCAGCTACGCCTCGAACCTCAGCGGCTGGCTCGACTCCATTCTGGGCGTGAGGGAGGTGAACACGATTCAACCCGGCTACTACGATCACACTTGTCCGAAGGGGCCGTACCCCTACGCCGAGCCGCCGGCCGCGCGGACGTGTGCGATGTTCCAGTTCTGGAGTATGCACCCCGGCGGGGCGAACTTTGCGTTCGCCGACGGCTCCGTCCGCTTCCTCGGCTATTCCGCCGACTCCGTCCTGCCCGCACTCGCCACCCGCGCCGGCGGCGAAGTCGCCGCCATTCCGTAAGCCCGGCTCATGCCGTCGAGCGTCACGTTCGCCGATCGCCGACGGTCGCGGCTCGCCGAGTGCCGTCGCCCAGCCGGAGTGCGGCCCGCGCGATGACGACGGCCCCGACGGCGGTCGGGCCGAAGACGGTGAGCCACACCTGCCAGTCTTCGCCGACGCCGAACACCGGGTTCGTGGCGAAGAAGCCGCTCCAGGCCCCGACGTAGGACGCGCCCATCAAAATCAAGTGCCGCCGGAGCCGCCGCGCGGCCACCTCCGGCCGACCGGCCAGCAGTGCTGATGGTGCAGCCGTCCCCGACGGCTGCCGGGACGGTCAGCGTCTCGGCCACATCGGCTCAGGCCGTCGATCTCGACGCGGGGCGTTAAGAATCTCGCGGGTGACGGAGACGCGCTGACGGCGGTGAAATCGTGGAAAGCTTGACCGGATTCGTTCGGCGGCGCGACCGTGTGAAGTGGGGGACGTGATGGGTGGTGCCGGATCGTCGCCGACGCACGAATTGACGGAGCGCGGGCAGGAAACCTGACCGCACGCGGAGTTTCTTCGGCGAAAGATTCGGGTCGGCCTATTTGCGGTGGCGGATTTTGGCGCGCATGCGGCGCTTCTTGCGGCCCACTTTTCGTCGTCCTGCACCGCGGCGTCGGCCGGCCATGTGTTCGCTCCCGTTGGATTGCCCCAGATCGCTCCGCAAAACACCCATCATAACCGTTGCCGGGCCGGGAACAAGTGCGCACCCCCCAGACTTCCGCCCGGGGTTGCCGCGCCGCCCGGACGCCTTATAGTCACGGCACCCCAAAGTCCCCGGCCCGGTGCCCGATGCGCTTTCAACTCCTCGACCGGATCGACGCCCACCAGCCGGGCAAGTTCTTGCGCGGCTGCAAGTTCCTGTCGCTCGGCGAAGAGTACCTGGCCGACCACTTCCCGCGCTTCCCCGTGATGCCCGGCGTGCTCATGCTCCAAAGCCTGACCGAGGCCGCGTCGTGGCTGTGGCGCTCGACCACCGGCTACCGGCACACGGTCGTCGTGCTGCGCGAGGTCAAGAACGTCAAGTACGGCGGGTTCATGCTGCCCGGGCGGCGGATGGACGTGGCCGTCGATTGGGGTAAAGATTCGCCGCCGGACGGGGACGCGGTCACCTTCCGCGGCAAAGGGGCCGACGATTCCGGCCAGCCGACGATCTCGGCGACGTTTACGCTGCACGGGTACTCGTTGCGCGACCGCGGCCCGGCCGGGATCGCCGCCGACGACCGCCTCCGCACCCACTTGAAAGAGCGCTGGGCACTGCTCACCGGCGAACTCCGCACGCCCCTCGGGACCCCCTCATGACGCTCGAAAATCAGGTCGCCCTCGTCACCGGCGGCAGCCGCGGCATCGGCAAGGCGATCGTCCTGAAGCTCGCCGGGGCGGGGGCCAAGGTCGCCTTCGTCTACCGCAGCAAGGCCGCCGAGGCCGACGCCCTGGTCGCCGAGATCGCCGCGCTGGGCGGCACGGCCAAGGCGTACCAGGGCGACGTGGCCGACCCCGAGACGGCCGGCCGCATCGGGGCCGCGGTCCTCGCCGAGTTCGGCCGCATCGACATCCTCGTCAACAACGCCGGGGTCATCCGCGACGGCCTGTTCGTCCGCATGGAGCCGTCGGCCTGGCGCGAAGTGCTGGCCACCAACCTCGACGGCACCTTCTACTTCTGCAAGGCGGTCGCCGAGCAGATGGTGTTCAAGCAGCGGTCCGGGCGGATCGTCAACATTTCGAGCGTCGCCGGCAGCCACGTCAACGCCGGGCAGGCGAACTACTCGGCCAGCAAGGGGGCGGTGAACGCCTTGACGAAGGTGCTGGCGATGGAGATGGGCAAGCGCGGCATCACGGTCAACGCGGTCGCCCCGGGGTTCATTGAAACGGACATGAGCGAGGCGGTGCGGAACAAGGCGGGCGACATCATCAAGAAGGCGATCCCGCTCAACCGGCTGGGCATCCCGGACGACATTGCCAACGTCGTCTTGTTTCTTTGCGGCCCGGCCGCATCATACATCACAGGGCAGGTGATCACCGTGGACGGGGGCTTGAGCCTCGGCGCGGCCATCGGCTAACGACTCCTCCGCACGGCCCGATTGCAGGATGCCTACGATGACGAACGACGAGATCCTGGCCAAAGTCCGCACGCTCCTCGTGGACGCACTCAGCGTGGACGACGACGAGGTGACTCCGGCCGCCCGCCTGAACGCCGACTTGGGGGCCGAGTCGATCGACATGCTCGACATCGTCTTCCGCCTGGAGCGCGAGTTCCACCTGGGCAAGATCGACCGCAACGAACTGTTCCCCGAGTCGATCTTCGCCGGCGACCCCGAGTTCGTCGAGGACGGCGTGGTGACGCCCAAGGGCCTCGACTACCTGCGCGAGAAGTTGCCCTACGCCGACCAGTCGAAGATCAACGCCTTCGCCAAAAGCCCGAAGCTCGAATCGATCGGCGACCTGTTCACCGTCGATCTGATCGTCCGCTTCGTCGCCAAGAAGCTCGCCGTCTAAGCCTCTTCGGCCGTGCTGTTGACCGTGGGCGGCGGTTGAAGGTCTTCAACGGCTACGAGGTGGACGAGAGCGACGCGGACAGTTTTGTGGAACACGCCGCTGTCGGTCTGGGGCATCCCAATAATGATGTCCCGCTCCAGCACGATCACACTGTCCGGGTGGTAGATGTCGTAGCGCAGCCCTTCGCTAGCCACCAACCGGACCGGCCGAAACGGCCGCAAGCGGAACTGCTCGATCAAACTTTCGGCCCGGATCATCGCCGTCTCCTCCGTTAAAAGTCTTCGCCGAATCATTCTAGCGGACTCCCCCGATGCGCTGGATTTGGATCGACCGCTTCACCGCCTTCGAGCCGGGCAAGTCGGCCACGGCGGTGAAGAACCTGTCGCACGCCGAGGACCACTACGCCGAGCACTTCCCCGGCTTCCCGGTGATGCCGGCGGCGCTCATCCTCGAAGGCCTCGCCCAGACCGGTGGCATCCTCGTCGGCGAGGCGAACCAGTTCCGCGAGAAGGTCGTCCTGGCGAAGATTCCCAACGCCAAGTTCCACGCCGAGGCCCACCCCGGCGAGCAGTTGACGTACACCTGCGACCTCATCGACCTGCGGGCCGAGGGCGGGGTCGTCAGTGGCCGCGTGACCTGCGGCGACACGCTCATCTGCGAGGCCGAAATCTTCTTCGCGCACCTCGACAGCAACCGCGCCCGCCAGGCCTTCGGCGACGACAACTTCGTCTTCAGCGGCGAACTCACGTACCTCCTCGGCCAGGCCAAGCTCGCCACGAAGCAACTCCCCCCGGCGGGCTGACGAGGCTCCCCCGCAGGCGAACTCCCGGCGAGCGGCCCACGTGAGTGGGCTGTTCCAACCCGGAATGCGCGTGACTGCCCCCGGGCGAGCGCCGAAACCATCCCCCCAGGTTGCCGCCCCCCATTCCGGGTTGGAACAGTCCACTCACGTGGGCCGCTCGCCAGGAGTCGCCTACGGCGGGAATAGCCCCGTCAGGACGGCGTCGGCGGTGGTGCCGTCGGACCGGTCGTGGGTGACGTGCAGGATCGTCAACGGCCGGCGGGCGCGCTCGTCGTGGAGCAGCGCGATCAGGTCGGCGCGGGTGGCGGCGTCGGCGGCGTTGAACGGCTCGTCGAGCAGTAGCACGCGCGGGCCGAAGGCGAGGGCGCGGCCCAGGGCGACCCGTTGCGCCTCCCCGCCGCTCAGGCCGACGGCCCGGCGGTCGAGCAGGTGCGTCAGCTTCAAGCGCTCGGCCAGCGCGGCCACGGTCGGCCCGGCCGGCCGGCCGCGGATCGTCAGGCCGAAGGCGAGGTTGGCGCGGACGGTCATCGTGCGGAAGACGGCGGCCTCCTGCGGAACGTACCCGACGTACCGGGCGGCCGGGTCGCGGTCGGTCACGTCGTCGCCGTCGAGCAGCACGCGGCCGCGGGTCGGGCGGCGCAGGCCGGCGATGACCTCAAGCAGCGTCGTCTTGCCGCACCCGGTCGGCCCCATGACGACGGCGTGCGCCCCGGTGGCGACGCACAGGCTGACCCCGGCGAGTGCGAACGCCCCTTGCCGCACGGCGATGTCGCGCAGCTCGATCACGCCGGCGTCTCGGGCGCGAGGCGGCGGAGGGCGAGCAGCACCGCGAACGACACGGCGACCATGAGGAGCGACACGGCCATCGCGGTTTCGAGGTCGCCGACGCTCAGTTCGAGGTAGATCGTCGTGGGCAAAACTTCCGTCTTGTTCCGGGTCACGCCGGCGAACACGAGGACCGGGCCGAACTCGCCGAAGGCCCGCGCCCAGGTCAGCGTCGCGGCCGCCAGGACGCCCCGCGACGCCTCGGGCAGCGCGACGAGTTTGAACGCCTGCCACGGCGTGCAGCCGAGCGTCCGTGCGACCTCCTCCGTCCGCGGCGACAGGTGCGCGAAGGTCGTCCGCAGGGTCCGCGTGGCGAACGCCCCGCACACGGCGAACTGCGCCAGCACCACCCCGGCCGGCTCGTAAGCCAGGGGGATCACCTCTTGCACGGCGCGGCCGAACGGGCCGCGCATCACCAGCAGCAGGCTCACGCCGACGACCAGCGGCGGCAGGACCAAGGGCACGTCCACGAGCAGTTCGACGAGGCCGCGGCCGGGGAAGCGGGCGCGGGCGAGCAGGTAGCCGAGCGGCACCCCGACGGCCAGCGA
The DNA here is from genome assembly GCA_043745465.1 of Fimbriiglobus sp. Taxonomy (GTDB): domain Bacteria; phylum Planctomycetota; class Planctomycetia; order Gemmatales; family Gemmataceae; genus Fimbriiglobus. The sequence continues at coordinate 5,433 of JAYTSV010000150.1, read as the reverse complement.
CAGCACCGTCGAGGCGGCCGACGAGGCGAGGCTGAGCGCCAGCGCGGCGCGAATCTCCGGCGTGCGGAAGGCGGCCAGCAGGTGCCCCGGCGACGTGGCGAACAGGTCGGCCAGCAGCATCGCCGCGACGAGGACGACGTACCCGCCGCCGATCAGCCCGAGCGCCCAGTGGAAGCCGCGTACACTCACGGCGACGGCCCGTCGGGCGGGGCGAAGCCGTGGGCGGAGAAGGCGCGGCGACCCTCGGCCCCGGCCAGGTACGCCAGCAGCGCGGCGGCGGCGGCGGGGCGGCGCGAGCCGGTCAGGACGGCGGCGCGGACCTCGGCGCGGACGCCAACGAGTTCGGGCAGCGGCGTGCCGACGAGGTCCGGGGCGAACTGCCGGGCTGTCGCGTCCCAGACGATCGCGGCGTCGAGCGTGCCGAGTTTCACCCCGTTGGCCGACTGCGTCACCGTGTCCGTCGTCACGGCCAGCCGGGCGTTCAGCGCGTCCCAGCGTGCCCCGTCCAGGTGCCGCTTCGTCAGCTTGCCGACGGCCGCCGTTCGCGGGGAGGCGATGCCGAGTCGCACGCCGGGGGCGGTGAGCGCGGCCCAGTCGGCCGGCGCGGACTCGCGGCGGGTCAGGGCGACGGCGTGCATCGTCGTGAGCGGCGGGGAGACGGCGGCGTGCGGGCCGCAGGCGTCGAGGTAGCTGGCGTCGGCCGGCAGGAACAGGTCGGCCGGGGCCAGGTCGGAAGTCAGGCGGATTTGCGCGACGAGCTCCTCGGAGCCGCCGTAGCGCAACTCGATCGGCTCGCCGTACTCTGCCGCCAGTTGTTCGGCGACGGGCCGCAGGCTGGCGGCGACGAGGACGACCAGCGGCGGGGTCGAACGCGATTGCCGATTGACGGCGAACGCGGCCAGCCCCCCCCCCAGAACGGCCGCAATCAATAGCAGTGGAACCCGTCGCATCCGCCCCGCCCCTGCCCCGGTGACCGTGGGGCTTATGGTAGCGAACGGGCCGGCTACTTGCCGGTGACGCGCAGGCTTTGTTCCTCGCGCAGCGGGGCCGGCTCGCCGGCGGCGGTGACGGTCGCCTCGACCCGGGCCAAGCCCGGTTTGACCCCTTGCACGTCCGCGACGAACACCGCCTTCGCGCCCGGCGGCAGGCGGTCGAGCGGCCGGAAGGTGACGCTCCCTTCGAGGCTCTCCGCCGCCTTGCGGTCCGCGCCGGTGCCGCCGGTCGCCCGCAGGCCGTTGCCCACGGCCACGACGACGGACACGTCGGTCGCGTCGGCCGCGCCGCGGTTGCGCACCGTGACGCGGACCTGCCCGGTGCCGCCCTCGGCGACCGTCGCGGGGAAGTCGAGCGAGTCGAGCATGAGCACCGCCCGCTTCGCCGGCTCCGGCCGCGCCACGGGCGTCGGCGGCGGCGCGAGCACCGGGGCTTTCGCCGGCTCGCGGTCCGGCAGGATCGGCAGCGGCACGCCCGGCGGCGGCAAAAACGCACCGGCCTGGCGTACGTCGATGGTGACCGACTTGCGGTCGGCGATGTCGCCGCTGGCGTTCAAGTTGACGGCCACCGGGTACGCCCCCGGTTGCCGCGCGACGACGACCGCTTCGAGCTTGCGGGTGCCGTCGGCGGGGACCGTGCCGAAGTCGAGTTTGACCGGGCTGGTGCCGCCGGCCGCGGGGGCCAGGCCGTCGGGCAGCGCGACCCAGACGACGGCGTTCTCGGCCGCGGCCGGGCCGGTGTTGTTGAGCGTGACCGCGACCGGGAAGCGCTCCCCGGGGACCGGGGCCTCGGGGCCGTCCACGTACAGTTGCAGCGTCGCCACGCCGACGGTCACGCCGGCCCGCGCGTCGGCCTGCAAGCCGTCGGTCGTCTCGGCGCTGGCGGCCAGGCTCACGTCCCCTTTGCGCATCGGCCGCAGGGTGACGCGGACGGTCTGCTTGCCGAGCGGAGCGATACCGCCGACGGCCCAGGCGAGTTGCCGGTCGTTGTGGACCGTCGCCGGCGGTTCGCTCCGCAAGAACTCCACGTCGCCGGGCAGGGTCAGGCGGACCGTGACCGGCGTCGTCTCGAAGCCCCCGGGGTTGCCGGCGGCCAGGGTCAGCGTCAGTTCCTTGTTGAACCCGGCCGACTTCGGCGCGCCGGCCGTGAGCGTCAACTTCGCCGGCAGGCCGGGCGTGCCCGGGGCGTCGGCGTCGCGGCGGCGGCCGGCCGTCTCGCCGGTGCGGACGGTCTGCGGGGCCGGGAACCCGCCGTCGGTCGCGGCCCCCCCGCCGCCCCAGGTGATGCGGGCGGTGGCGGTCCGCTTGTCGTGGTTGTGGACCGCCGGGGCGTAGGCGGTGACGACCGTTTCGCCGGGCTTGGCGGACCGGACGATGCACCACGTCTGCCCGGCCTCGATGCGGAAGTCATCCCCCGGGTTGCGGGTGCCGCGGTCGAAGGCGTGCGCGCGGAAGCTCGTGTAACTCACGGCCCGCTGGTTGTTGCTCAGGTAGCCGCGGCCGGGCAGGACGCCGGACTCGTCCACTTCGAGAATCTCGCCCGGGCCTTCCAGAATCCACTCGACCCGCCGCTTCCGCCGCGGCTGGCCGTCGGCGTCGGCCACCGTCGCCACCAACACGTGGTCGCTCCCGGTGGCGACGCTGCACTGCGCCGGCGTGACCTCGATGCTCACGGCCTTGGGGTCGAAGTCGTTGAAGTACCCCCGCCCGGCCGGCTTGGCGTGCGTCTCGATCACGTCGCCGGGCGGCAAGTAGAAGGGGAAGTACGACGGGTTGGCCGTGCCGCCGAAGCAGCCGGTGCCGAAGAGCGCGAGCAGCGCGAACAGCCGACGACAGCGCATGGCCCCGGACCTCCCGACGGACGCGAACCGCCGGGCGAATACCGCCCCCCGCCCGGCACCGCAAGGTGGAAGCGAAGCGGGGGTGTGGGGCTGGCGTGATCGCCGTGACCGCGACCCGCATCGCCCTGAGATCAGCGCTGAGTTTGGTCAGATCGGGGCCAAACGCTTGCTTATCCCCTGGGACATGGGCGTAGAATTGTACGATAAAACAATAGATTGTAGGTTATTTATAAATCGTGTTACGCTCATTCTGTTCAAAATCTTTCTTGAATGTGCGCAGTCGTTCCGCTTTCTCGCTATCTTTTTCTCGTTCGATACGGCTAGTTAGTAGTGCGACAGCATCATCATAGCCAAGAGAAGTTTTCAAAACCATTCTCACGCAGCGTCTGATTTCATCGTCGTCTGAGCCTGATGCAAGTCTAATTACAGCATCGTGGCATTCTTTGCCGCCAATTTGACCTAGCGCGAACGCGCAAGGTTGTGATTCTGAGGGAGAAAATGGACGCTCTGTTGCAAACGAGATCGGACTATAATCGATATGCTCAATTAACAAAGGAACGGCTTCGGTTGCACGGTAAACACCTAGCATACGAATAGCTGCAGCCGCATCAGGACCAGAGTATGTCGCAATACCGTTTTTTACGGCAAGCATCAGTAACGATATCTCAGTAGACCTAGTTTTTTGGAGTGCCAATACTCTGAGCATGATTTTTTCTTGGGGCGAACTCGCCAAAGTCATCAGCACCGTGGCAATATATGCAGCGCTCATAATTTCGAGTACTTTCCAAGGTATTGCGGGCATTCGGTCATAGATTCGTTACTGAACTTCAATAGTGAGCTTTGTTCTGGCCGGCCCCGCCTGAAGCCGACCCGGCGAGAAGAGAATGTAGGGTGAGGGCGGCGTGTTGTTCGGCACTCGACGGCGTCACGCGAGAGTGGTGGGGAAGACCGTTGCGGCTGACATCGTGCATAGGCGGGTGTCGGCGGATGCGATAACCAAGGCATATTACGATGCATATCCACCTGTCCCACCGCGAGACGTTTTACTGGTATGTAGTGGTGCGCTCATGCTGGTCAATCGAGTCGGCAAGGGCACGCAACCGCTTGGCGGCAGTAGGGTTCTTCTCCCTCTCGGCACGGCCCTTAACCAGTGCGATTGCATCATCACAGCCGAGCGACATCTTCAAAACAATGCGGGCGTAATCAGTTTCGTCGTTACTGCCGCTAGCCACAAATCGTTTTAGTATAGCATCATGACATGCGACACCGCCAATGCGGCCCAAGGCTGCGACACAGGGAAGCGAAGTGCTTAATGATCCAGGCGCGCCCGGGAAGGGTGGTTTTGCCGGGGAGAATTCCAAATGATCTATCAAAAATGGTATGGACTCGGGCGAGCGAAGAATAGCGATCTTGTTGATTGCAATCGCTGCTGCCTGATCATCTTTATTCTTCAGTGCTTCCAAGGCTGTCGCGATAAGTGAATCAGTTGCGCTTCGCTGCTGATTGTAGTAGAGGCGCACTTCTGACAATAGTTTTTGTTTATCTAATGGCAATTGAACAGACACGGGAATCAGGTATAGCAGAATTATAAAAATAAACTGTATCATGTTGGCCTCATGGTTTATTGAATTATCAGGTATCTGCCAGATTGCCCCCAAATTTGATATGTCGCTCAACTAGCTATCAACTTAATCATTCAGTTAAGATTGGCTGATAGCTTTGAAACACAGTTTGGCCCATTGGCTTGCATGTCACCTTGTATATCAGGCGGATTAATGATAGTCCATTGGCCTGACACACCCATACCATTTTGTCTCATGCTAAAGCGGACGAAGTAGGAATAAATTCCCGAAGGCCGAACGGCCGAACCACCAATCGTGACAGACGCAAATGCCCTAAAATTCTGTCTTGTTCGCAGTACTGTCCCGTTAGCTTTTGGAGTTAGCCACAGACCGGGCGCGTCAAATGCGTAAATAAATCCTTTTGAATCAATCGGATTGCTATCCCGTGCGCTGAGGTCGCCTCCGTCGTTGCCTACGGGTATCGTTTGCGAGAAGGAAACCGACGCAAATAGCTGTCCGTTTTCGTACCCTTTGCCCTCCCGATCTCGGTCCAACGTGAGATCGGCACCGGGGTAATTGAAGTCACCTGGAGAAACTGCGCCACGTGCCTCGGTGCCCCACCCCATGCGAGCACCGTACTTGTTGTAGTTATTATATTGCTGCAGACCAAGCTTGCTAGTGCCAAGTTCTGTCCAGTTCTCGTAATTGTCCCGCTTGTCGTTATCAGTTGATATGTATCCCGAAGTAGCGACCACGACATCGACCCACAACACCGTGAACGACACGTCGTCGGCCCCGGCCGGGTTGCCGGCCGGCTCCGCCTTGATCTTGGCGTCCCGCATCAGCGTGCTGCCGATCGCCCCCTCGACCCACAACGTCTTGGGCAGAGCCTTGTAGTCGAACACCGTTCCGGTCGGCACCGGGTTGCCGCCGGCGGCCGCGTCGAAGAGCTTGACCTGCCCGGGCACCGTGAGCGTGACCTGCCCGCCCACGGCCGGGTTGCCGGCGGCGTCTTTGAGTTTTTGGATCGTGATCTGC
>JAYTSV010000149.1:0-4792 GCA_043745465.1 Fimbriiglobus sp. | reverse complement strand
TCTTGGACCCGGCCAGGTTGTCGAGCACCAGCAGCATTCGCTACCGCGGCGGGTCCCGCGAGGGCGTGGTCGGCCGCGTCGGACCCTCCTCCCCGCGCTCCCAGGACGCCCGGCACGACTCGGCCGGGGCACCGGGCCGCGGCCCGGCGGGCGGGGTGGACCACTTCGTGACGGTGACCCGCAGCGACTGGCCGGGGCTGTTCGCCGGCTACGACCTGCCGGGCCTGCCGCGGACGAACAACGACCTGGAGCAGGCGTTCGGCAGCCACCGGTACCACGAGCGTCGGGCGACGGGGCGGAAGGGGCGTCGCCGGCGCTGGTCCTACGGGGGTCGGCGCGGCTGGTGGCCGGGCTGGCGACGCGGGCGCGGGAGGTGACGGCGGCCGACCTGGCGTCGGCCGACCCGGTCGCGTTGCGGGCGGAGTGGGAGGAGAGGAGAGCTCGCCGTCTGCCCGCAGACGGCGCATTTCGTCCTCGACGGGAGTCGGGTGCCCGGCTCCGGGGAAGGCGGCGGCCCCATTCGCGAGGACGGCCTTCGTCCACGAGTCGAGGAGGTTCTCCGTGACGCCGAGTCGCCGCGCGACCTCGGCCACGGAGAGCTTTTGTTCGGCGATCATCGTCACGGCCTGGAACTCGAACTCCGCCGCGGAGACCTTCCAGAGAAAACCCAGCAGCAGGCCTACAGGATGTACGAGGAGGCGGTGGTGGCCGAATGATTGTGTTGCGTCGTCCGCACGTAGCTCAGAACTGACAGTCGCTGCCTCAACGCGATCCGCCGGCCGGACCCTGGCCGACCGCTTTCGTCGCGTGCAGGCGATGAGCGAGTTCGAGCAGCAGCTTCTGCACGGGTCGGGCGGGGGCCGTCGGGGACTTGCGGGCGGGGCTGCTCTGGAGCGATTGGGTGGCGGGCATGTTGGCGTCCTCGGCGGGTCGGGTGCGTCCGTTCTGCCCGACCCCATGCATGAGGTGTGCCGGGTGCAAAATGCGTGGATCGGCCCGTTTTTTACACGCCCCGGGGGCGACCCAGACCGCCGGCCCTCGCACGCCGTGTGAAAGCCCTCGCGGCGGTCTGTAAGAACTACTTTCGGGGTGTGGGTTCCAAGCAACGAAGTCCGGGCCGTCGGCCCCCGGCGTCGATCGCTTCCACGCCTACCAAGGCCTCGCCCCCTCTTGCCTTCGCCGCCCGGCCGTAGAAAATACCCGTCCCTGCCCCGTCAATCGAGGACCCCTACCGTGCGCGAAGACATGCCAAGCCTGACGCCCGCGATCACCCGCCGCGAGTTCGCCGTGACGACGCTCGCCGCCGGCTTCGCCCTCTCGACCCGGCCCGTCGCCGCCGAGACCATCACCACCGACGCCGCCGGCCTCACCGCAGGCGAGGTCAAAATCCCCGTCGCGGACGGCACCATCCCGGCCTACCGGGCCGCCCCGGACAAGGGCGGGCCGTTCCCGACCGTCCTGGTCGTCCAAGAGATCTTCGGCGTCCACGAGCACATCAAGGACATCTGCCGGCGGCTCGCCAAGCTCGGCTACCTGGCCGTCGCCCCCGAACTGTACGCCCGCCAGGGGGACGTGTCGAAGCTGGAGATGCAGGACATCGTCAGCAAGGTCGTCTCCAAGGTGCCTGACGCCCAGGTCATGGGCGACCTCGACGCGACGGTGGCGTGGGCGAAGAAGGCGGGGAACGGCGACACGGCGAAACTCGGCATCACCGGGTTCTGCTGGGGCGGTCGCGTCGTGTGGCTGTACGCGGCCCACAACCCCGCCCTCAAGGCCGGGGTTGCGTGGTACGGCCGACTGTCCGGGGCCGGCAAGGCGACCGAGTTGCAGCCGAAGTACCCGATCGACCTGGCGGGCGAGGTCAAGGCCCCGGTGCTGGGTCTCTACGGGGAGAAAGACGCCGGCATCCCGGTGAAGGACGTCGAGGCGATGCGGGCGGCGTTGAAGACGGCGGGCAAGCCGGGCGAGGTCGTCGTCTACCCGGACGCCCCGCACGCCTTCCACGCCGACTACCGCCCGAGTTACCGCAAGGAGCCGGCCGAGGACGGGTGGAGGCGGCTGCTGGACTGGTTCAAGAAGAACGGCGTCGCCTGACCCGGCGGTCGGGACGTCGCGAACTGAGTCGCTGGCCTCCGGCGGCTCACTCGGTCGGCACCAACTCGCCGAACCCCTTTGCGAGCTCCTCCGATGATGGGCGGACGAGTCGGCTGACGACCTGGCCATCCCGAATGAACACCAACGTCGGCCACAGCTTGACCAGAAATGAGCGGCCCAGTGGCCTCCCCCTACCATCCTCGACCTGAACGTGACGCACCAGCGGGTGCTTCGACAGCAGGTCGGCCGTTAACCGCTGGATCGCTTGGCAGTGCGGACACCGCTCGGCACCAAACTCCAGCACGGCCGGCCCGGCCGTCGTGTCCACGACTTCGCGCGTCGGCTCTGACATGGCTCACTCCGGGGTCAGGGCGTCATCACGATCGAGCCGACGGTGCGGCGGCCCGCCAAGTCGCGGTGGACCTGCTCGGCCTGCGCCAGCGGGTAGCGGTGCCGGATTTCGACCTTCACCTTCCCGTCCCGGATCACGTCGGACACGTCCTTCGCGGTTGCTTCCAAGTCGGCTCTCGTCGCCGTGTACGTCGCCAGCGTCGGGCGGGTGAGGTAGAGCGACCCCTTCTGCGACAGGATGCCGATGTCGAACGGCGTCACCTTCCCGGACGAGTTGCCGAAGCTCACCATCAGGCCGAGTGGCTTCAGGCAGTCGAGTGACGCGAGGAACGTGTCCTTGCCGACCGAGTCGAAGACGACGGGAACACCCGCTCCGCCTGTAATCTCCTTCACCCGCTTGGCGATGTCTTCCCGCGTGGAGACGATGACGTGTTCGCAGCCGTGGGCTTTGGCAATCGCCGCCTTCTCGTCCGTCCCGACCGTGCCGATGACCGTCGCGCCGAGGGACTTGAGCCACTGGCAGGCGATCAGTCCGACGCCGCCAGCGGCAGCGTGGAACAGGACCGTCTCGCCCGGCTTGACCGGGTACGTCCGGCGGATCAGGTACTGCGATGTCATCCCTTTGAGCATCACCGCGGCGGCGATCGCGTCCGTTACCCCGTCCGGGATCGCGATCAGGATGTGGGTCGGCATCAGGCGCGATTCGGAATACGACCCCGGCGGGCTGCCGGCATACGCAACCCGGTCGCCCGGCTCGACCGTCGTGACGCCCGGCCCGACCGCTTCGACAACTCCGGCGGCCTCGCTGCTCAGACCGCCCGGCACTATCAGGCACTACTCGACTCCGGCAAGGTCGAGAGCCGGGCCGCACTCGCCCGCTACCTCGGCGTCAGCCGAGCCAGGGTGACGCAGGTTCTTGGGCGATTGCAGACTCAACACCATCCATGAACATTCGCCTCATATCGTGTCGAAAATCCGACTCCTTGCAGAGTGACGGCGGGCATTTGACTCGTCAAACCTAGAGCCAGCAGTAGGCGAGCACGTTTACGCAGTCGTGGGCAGCAACACGGCCAGCAGTTTCATCAGAGCGGCGAGGTCCACCGGCTTGACCAGATGGCCGTCGAACCCGGCCTCTTTCGACTTCCGCCGGTCTTCATCCTGACCCCAGCCGGTCAACGCCACAAGCACCATGCCTTGGCCCCACGGCTGTTCTCGGATTTTCCGAGCCGCCTCGTAGCCGTTCATCTGCGGGAGGCCGATGTCGAGCAAGACCACGTCGGGGCGGGACGCCGCCGCCGCTTCCACCGCTTCGAGGCCGTCGTGGGCGGTGTGCGTCTCGTTGCCGGTGAGCTGTAGCAGATCGGCGAGCGACGAGCGAAATGCGGCCGCCCTTGTCGGTGAACTTGCAGGCGTTGTTGAGGAGGTTGCCCACCACCTGGGTCATGCGGGTCGGGTCGGCGTTCAGGTAGATCGGCAGCGGCGGCAGCGTAACGCTCAACTCGTGATCCATGCTCTGGTACAGGGAACGGGCCGCTTCGACGGCGTGGTGGACGACCGACGCCAGATCGACCCGCCCCCGGCGGAGTTCGATCTGGCCCCGGCTGATGCGGCTCACGTCGAGCAGGTCGTCCACCAGCCGGGCCATCTGGCCGACCTGGCGCTCCATCATCGCCGACGCCGACCGGACGGCCTCCACGTTACCCTCCGAAAGTCGCAGGACTTGTGCGGCGTTCCGGATCGGGGCGAGGGGGTTGCGCAGTTCGTGGGCGAGCATCGCCAGGAACTCGTTCTTGCGCTGGTCGGCCTCCGCCAGGGCGGCGGCGTGCTGCCGCAGCTCGTCGTCGAACCGCACCCCCTCACTGATGTCCCGGAAACAGCAGACCACGCCGTAGCCGCCCTCCGGGAGCGGGATGCGGTCGATCTGCCACTCGTAATACTCGGTCACTCCGCGGTCCAGACGCTGCTCGATGCGCCTGGGGGTGACGTATGCCTCGCCGGTCTCGAGCGTGTGGTGGAACCGGCGGACGAGTTCGTCCGCGTAGTCCTTCGTCCACAGGATGTGGATGACCTCGTCGAAGTCCCGGCCGATCAGCTCCGCGATGTCGCCGAAGACCGGGCGGGCGGCCCGGTTCACCAGCCGGATGCGGAAGTCCGCGTCCACCAGATACATGCCGATCGGGGGGCGTCGAAGAGGGTCTCGAACTGAGTCCGGCTCGCGAGCAGCGCCGCCTCCTCTCGCTTCATCGCATCCACATCGACCAGCATCACGACCACGCCGTCGATCTTGTTCTCCAAGGTCCGGTACGGGCGCAGCCGCATCGAGTGCCAGCGGCCGTGCTTGTCCTTA
>JAYTSV010000148.1:0-18323 GCA_043745465.1 Fimbriiglobus sp. | reverse complement strand
GCGGTCGTGACGACCGACGAGAAGCTGGCCGCGATCCTGGCCGCCGTGCAGACCGACCCCGGCAACCGCGGCCTGGCCCGCGACCCGCACGACAACCTTTTCACCGCGACCGCCGGCCAGTTCCAGGCCGGGTGTCGGAGCATCGCCGAGCACCCGAATCCGGTGGTGGCGATCTTCACCGGCTTCTTCATCCCGACGGCCGAGCCGCCGGCGTTCGAGACCGACGGACCGCCTGGAACGTTTCTGTTGGCCAATGTCCTCATAACGATGGGATTCTGCGTCATCCTTTATTGGGAGAAGGAGGGGAACCCCCCGATGGACAATCCCCCCGTCACGCACCTCGTGAGTTGTGAGCGGCCCGGCCCCACGGCCGACGGCAGCTTCCGGACGATGCGGGGCAACGACATCACGGGATTCCATCAGGCCTTCCACCGAGACTACCTCGCCATTCGCGGGCGCGAGCGTCCCGTCACGATCGGCATCGGCGACGGCGGTAACGAAATCGGGATGGGGTCGATTCCCCTTGCCACGATGAAAAAAAACCTGCCTGACGCGGCGCGAATGCAATGCGTCGAGCGGTGTGACCACCTGATCGTGGCCGGTGTTAGTAATTGGGGGGCTGCCGCTCTCGCGGCAGGCGTGACGATTCTCCGCGGGTACAGCCCGCGCCTCGATCTCTTTCACGAAGCCGCGCAGCAAGACAGCGTGCAGTCCCTCGCCTCAGACTGGGGACTCGTCGATGGCGTCACCGGCCGTCAGGAGGCGACCGTTGATGGCTTGCCGTGGGACGTGTACGCCGCGCCGCTGTTGCGCATCCGCGAGATTCTGGAGTTGCCATGACCGGGGCCGACGTTCGCAGGGCGTGCCGCGAGGGGTCGCTGACGGGGCCGACGCCGGGGCTGGCGCTGGGGTTCGTGCAGGCGAACCTCGTGATGCTGCCGCGCGACTGGGCGTTCGACTTTCTGCTGTTCTGCCGGCGGAACGCGAAGCCGTGCCCGCTGCTCGACGTGACCGACCCCGGCGACCCGGAGCCGAAGGCGGTCGCGCCGGGGGCCGACCTCCGCACCGACCTGCCGGCGTACCGCGTCTGGGGGGACGGCGAACTCGTCGCCGAGCCGACCGACGTGCGCGACTTCTGGCGCGACGATCTCGTCTCGTTCCTCATCGGCTGCTCGTTCACATTCGAGAACGCCTTGCTTGAAGCCGGTGCCCCGGTGCGGCACATCGAGGAGGGCGTCAACGTGCCGATGTACCGCACCAATATTGCGTGTCAACCGGCCGGGCGCTTCCACGGGCCGATGGTCGTGAGTATGCGGCCGATGACCGTGACCCAGTATGCGACGGCGACCACCATTTGTGCGAAGTTGCCACTCGCGCACGGGGCACCGATCCACCACGGCGACCCCGCGACCCTCGGCATCGCCGACGTGGCGCGGCCCGACTTCGGCGACGCGGTGACGGTCCGCCCCGGCGAGCAACCGGCGTTCTGGGCGTGCGGCGTCACCCCGCAAGCGGCGCTCATGGCCGCGCGGCCGCCGTTCGCCATCACCCACAAGCCGGGGCACATGTTCCTCACCGATTTGCGCGACACCGATCTTTGCACCGGTTGACGGTTTTACCGTGACAACGACGCGGCCATTGGGCAGAATACGCTTAAGCGGCTCACGACCCGCCTGCCTGCCGCTTTCCCGACTCCCGAGGTTTTCCCATGTCGAAGCGACCTGTCACGCGCCGCGGCTTTTTGCAAACGTCGGCCGCCGTAGCCGTCACCTCCGCCATCCTCGCACCGAGCGTTCACGCCACCGGTGGTGACGTGCTCAAGATCGCGCTCGTCGGTTGCGGCGGCCGCGGCACCGGGGCGGCGATCAATGCCCTCGGGGCGGACAAGAACGTCAAGCTCGTCGCCGTCGCCGACGTGTTCGAGGACCTTGCCCGCGTCGGCCTGAACACCGTCAAAGAGGCGTTCCCGGACAAGGTGGACGTGAAGCCCGAGATGATTTTCAGCGGCTTCGACGGCTACAAGGCCGCGACCGACGCCTGCGACGTGGTGGTGATGGCGGCCCCGCCCGGCTTCCGGCCGCAGCACTTCGCCTACGCGGTGGAAAAGGGCAAGCACGTCTTTATGGAGAAGCCGCACGCCGTGGACGCCGTCGGGGCACTCTCGGTCATCGCAAGCGCCAAAGTCGCCAAGGAGAAGGGACTGAGCGTCGTCAGCGGCTTCTGCTACCGGTTCGACCCGTTCAAGCGCGACCTCGCCAAGCGCATCCACGACAAGGCCATCGGCGACGTGACGAACATCTACACCACCTTCCTGACGGGCGAACTCTGGACGCGCGGCACCATGACCAACGACCCGGCGCAGATGGAGTACCAGATGCGCATGTGGTACTACTTCACATGGCTGTCCGGCGACTTCATCGTCGAGCAGGCCATTCACAACGTCGATAAGGCGTGCTGGATTCTCAACGACGAGATGCCCAAGACGGCCGTCGGCCTCGGCGGCCGGCACGTCCGCACCGATCCCAAGTTCGGCAACATCTGGGACAACTTTAGCATCGTCTACGACTACGCGAGCGGGGCCAAGGTCGTCTTGCAGTGCCGCCAGATGAAGGACTGCGTCGGCGACAACGGCGACGCGATCCAGGGCACCAAGGGCAGTTGCGACTTCATGCGGCACACCCTGAAGTCGGGCGGCACGACCTACAAGCCCGAGGGCAAGCACGACTTCGGGTCGATGTACCAGATCGAGCACGACGAACTGTTCGCCTCGATCCGCACCGGCAAGCCGGTCAACGACGCCGAGCGGTCGGCGAACTCGACGCTCATGGCGATCATGGGCCGCGAGGCGGCGTACACCGGTCAGAAGATTTCGTGGGAGAAAGTACTGGCCTCGAAGCAAACCCTCGCGCCCGCGAAGTACGAGTGGGGCGAGAACCTCGTCCCGGCCGTCGCCGTGCCCGGTAAGACCAAGTTCGTCTAGGCGGTCGGCCGAGGCTGGTCGCTACGGTTCTCTGCCCTTGTTGTTGCTTGTGGCTCCGCCGCAGGCGACTCTTGTTAGCCCGACGTGCTAGCGATGGTCGAATTGTCGTAGAGAATGTTCGGGGTCGATGACCGTGCAGTCGTTGACCACCAACACCATCAACGACCGCTCAACCCTCGCTAGCGCGTCGGGCTAACAAGAGTCGCCTGCGGCGGAGCCAGAACACAAACCTCAGCTAATTTCAGACAATTACCCCACCACCGAGACGCCCCATGACGACGCGCCGCGACTTCCTCCTCTCGACTGCCGCCCTGGCCCTGGCGGCGAGTGCCGGGCAAGCCGCCCCCAAGAAGCCGAAGCTCAAGAAGGCGGTGAAGTACTCGATGGTGGCCGGCACCGCCTCGCCGTTGGAGAAGTTCGAGTTGCTCAAGCGGCTCGGCTTCCAGGGCGTCGAGATCGACAGCCCCAACTCCCTCGACCTGCCGGCGCTGGTGGCCGCGAAGGAGAAGACCGGCATCCTGATTCACGGCGTCATCGACTCGGCGCACTGGAAGGACACGCTTTCGAGTCCCGACGAGGCGGTCCGGGCCAAAGGCCTCGCCGCCCTGCGCGTCGCCATCGGAGACGCGAAGACGGTCGGCGCGGACACGGTGCTGCTCGTCCCCGGCGTCGTGAACGAGGAGGTCACTTACGAGCAGTGCTGGGAGCGCTCGACGGCCGAGGTTAAGAAGGCGATTCCGGACGCCGAGAAGGCGGGCGTGAAAATCGCCATCGAAACCGTCTGGAACAACTTTATCACCAAGCCCGAGCAACTCGTCGAGTACGTCGATCAGTTCAAGACGCCGACCGTCGGGGCGTACTTCGACGTCAGCAACATGGTCAAGTACGGCGTCCCGCCCGCGACGTGGATTCGCGCCCTCGGCAAGCGGATGTTGAAGTTCGACTTCAAGGGCTACTCGCTCGACAAGGCCAAGGCCGCGAAGGACGACTGGAAGGGCTTCGACGCCAAAATCGGCGAGGGCAGCGAGGATTGGCCCGAAGTGTTACTCGCCTGCGGCGAAGTCGGCTACGACACCTGGGCGACGGCCGAAGTTGCGAGCGGCGACGAGAAGTGGCTGGCCGACGTGTCCGCTCGCATGGACAAGATTCTCGAACTCGGGTAGTCACTTCCCGCCGATGAACGCGCCGCCGGCAAAGCCGCCCTCGAAGGGAACGAACTCGCCCAGGGGGCGGCGCGTCCGGCCGTCGTAGGCCCGAACGGGGAGGTTCGGTGAACCGACCCCGGGGGCCGCGACGATGTCCGGGACGCCGTCGTTGTTCACGTCGAACGCGGCCACCCGGACGCCGCCGCGGAACTGGTTGCCGTAGGGCTGCCACTCGGCCAGTAACCGGCCGGCGAGGGGGTCGAAGACGCGCACGCTCGCCGGACCGCCGGCGTCGGTGCCGACGATCAATTCCGCGCGGCCGTTGCGGGTCACGTCGGCCGCGGCGACGTGCAGGCCGCCTCGCCAGCGCTCGTCGAAGGCGTTGAACTCGCGGAGCAGTTTCCCGTTCCGGCCGTTGAACACTTTCACTTGCGGGCCGATGCCGGGGTCCGGGCCGGGGACCGTGATGAGGTCGGCCGTGCCGTCGCCATCGACGTCGGCCAGGGCGACCCGCGCGCCGCAGCGGAGTTCCTTGCCGTAGGGGAAGACCTCGTCGAGCAACTTGCCGGCGGCGATGTCGAACAGCTTGACGTGCGGCGGGCCACCCGGCCCGGGGCCGACGGCGACGACCGCCCGGCCGTCGCGGGTGATGTCCGCCGCGGCGACAAAGGTGCCGAGGTCGTAGGGCGGGTCGTAGGCGACGAACTGCGTCAACAGGCCGAGCGTGCGGCCGTCGAAGACGCGAATCAGGGGTTGCGTGTCGCGGCCCGGGGCGGTGACGATGTCCGGGAAGCCGTCGCCGTTCAGGTCGGCAATGGCCACGCGGACGCCGCCCCGGTAGTTCGGGTCGTAGGCGAAAAAGTCGGTCGAGGGACCGTTCAACTCGTGGAAGATGCGGACGCGGGGACCGCCGGACTCGCCCGCCCCGACGACGAAGACCCGACTCGACGGCGTCACGATGCCGAACCCGGGATCGGGCACGGCGACCCCTCCGCCGGCCGTCCGCGCGAGTTCTGCCATCAGTTGATCGACCTGGGCGGCCTGCAAGCGGACGCGGGGACTTTGCGACGCGACCAGCGCGACCTGCGGCGTGACCGACTGCCAGCCGGAAACGAGTTGCCCGACTTCGGCGGTGACGAGCGGTGCGGCCGCGCCACTGCCGGCGAGTTGAGCCACCCGGCGGCTCGCCCCCGAGACCTGCCGCAGTTGCCGCGACAGGGTCCGGTCGAACCCCGGCGGCAGGCTCTCGTCGATGATCGCACGGAGTTCCCCGACGGTGTCTTCGAGCGACGCGGCGAGCCGCACGACGAGTTGCCGCTGCACGTCGCCGCCGGGGTTCGCGCCGCCGAGGAGCGTGTGCAGTCGGTCGTCCGCGAACTGCGTGCGGTTGAGCGCCTGGGCGACGGCCGGGGAACCGGCGGCATAGCCTTCGACGAGGGCCGCGAGTTGCGTCAGCGATTGATCGACGCCCGCGTGTGCGGCAAGGACATCCGCCGGGGACGCGGCGCGGTACGTGAGTTGGCGGAACTGCTGCACGATTTGCACCGACCGGTCGGCGGTCAGGCCGACCTGGAGCCGCAAACCGGGGGGCAGGGTCATCGTCCGGCAGGCGTTGCGGAGGTTCTGCACCTCCAGTTCGAGTTGCCCGGCCAGCACCTGGAGTTGCGACCCCGCGAGCGGCGCGTTCCCGAAGCCCCGGAGTTGAACGGCGACCCGCGGCGGGACTTGAGCTGCCCCGACGCTCGCCCAGCCGGCCAGGAAAAAGATTGCGGTCAAATGACGCACGGCAAGTCCCATTAGAAACTCAGGCGGTCGATGCCCTGCGTCCACTCGCGTGAAACAGGACGCCGACCGCCCGAAGGAGCGAACCGGAACGTGCCGGCGTTCTTACACCTTGTACTTGCCGGGGACCGGGACCGGGCCGACTTCGATGTGGCTGTCCGTCGTCAGGTGGGCCGGCATCTGCTCGACCTTCGAGTTCAGTGCCTGCTCCCAGGTCACGACCTGGCCCGAGTACGCAGCCATGCGGCCCATGATCGCCGTCAGGGTGCTTTCCGTCACCGACTGCAACTCGTTGAGCGGCTTGCCGGCCTTGATACTCTGGATCATGTCGATGTGCTCCTGCACATACGGCCCGACCACTTGCTTGTTGAAAACGCTCTTGTTGTTGACGCGGTACGAGTTGACGCTCGACGTTCCCTTCGTGCCGTAAACCGTCTCGCTGATGTCGCTCTTGATCCCGGGGATGTGGGTGCAGGTCGAGAACATCGGCACGCCGTTCGGGTAGGTGTACTCGACGGCGAAGTGGTCCCAGATGTGGCCGACCTCGTTGGGCACGCCGGCCTTACGGTAGCTCCGGCCGCCGAAGCCGGTACACTTGGCCGGGTGGGTGCCCATGACCCAGTTGCCCACGTCCAGGTTGTGGACGTGCTGCTCGACGATGTGGTCGCCGCACAGCCACAGGAAGTGGTACCAGTTCTTGATCTGGTACTCGAGGTCGGTGACGTTCTGCGCGCGCTGGTTGAACCAGATGCCGTCGCCGTTCCACGACACGCGCAGGGCGGTCACGTCGCCGATGGCCTTGTCCTGGATTTGCTTGATGGTCTCGATGTACCCGGCCTGGTGGCGTCGCTGCAGGCCCGCGACGACGGCGATGTTCTTCTTCTTCGACTCCTCGACCAGTTCCATGCACTTGCGGATGCCGGGGCCGTCCACGGCGACCGGCTTCTCGCAGAAGATGTGCTTGCCGGCCTTCACGGCCGCTTCGAGGTGCAGCGGGCGGAAGCCCGGGGGCGTGGCCAGGATCACAAGGTCCGGGCCGCTGGCCAGGACTTGTTTGTAGGCGTCCAGCCCACTGAACGACCGCTCGCCGACCTGGACGCGCTCGCCGTAGTCTTTCGCCAGGCTGTTCTTGAAGCCGGCGACGCGGTCGGGGAAGAAGTCGCCCAGGGCGTGGACGACGATGCTCTTGTCGGCTTCGAGGCTGTCCTTCATCGCCCCGGTGCCGCGGCCGCCGCAGCCGATCAGGCCGACCTTAATGGTCTCGTTGCCGGCTGCGTGTACGGCGGTGCCCAACAACGGCACGGTCAGCCCGGCGACGCCGACGGCGGCCCCGGTCTTGAGGAAATCGCGGCGGTCAGTCTTCGACGGATTCATGGGAGAAGCTCCTGCGAACACAGTGGGAACGGGGTGGGCGAACGACTACTCTTTCACACGCTTCCGAATGCCGCGCTCGGCCGGCTCGGGTTTCTTGAAGAGCGACGGCTTGACGCCGACCAGCTCCGGGTATTCTTCAACCGGCAGGCAGACGCGGAAGCCGATCACGTCCATGTTCGTCAGCCACCAGATGCTGCTCAGGCCCTGCGGATCGTCCTTAACCCAGATCGGCTCCGAGACTCGCCGCGCGGCACTCCGCAGGCGGTCCGGCTTGTCCGCGTAGGAACCGCCACGGACCGGGTGGCCCCACTTGGTGTCCGGCAGCGGCCGGGCGAACGCCCCGAGTGTCACCTTGTCGGCCGGCAGCTTCTCGAAGCTCTTGGCGTCGTACTGGTCGAGGCACCACTCCCAGACGTTGCCGTGCATGTCGTACAGACCGAACTTGTTCGGCTTCTTGCGGCCGACGACGTGGGTCGTCGGCTCGCCGGCCTCGCCTTTGACGCCGCCGCCGTCGGTCTCCTTGTTCGTCTTCGAGTTGTCGAGGAACCAGGCGTAGTCGCCGAGCTTGTCCGCCTTGTCGTCGAACCCGTAGGGGGTCGTCGTGCCGGCGCGGGCGGCGAACTCCCATTCGGCCTCGGTCGGCAAGCGGTAGCCGCGCTTCGTCTTCCACTGTAGCCACCGGCAGTACATCATCGCGCCGTGGTGGGACATGCACAGCGCCGGGTGGCCTTCCCGGCCGTGGTCGTACAGTTCATCGACGTAGGTGTTCGTCGGCCGGGTGATCGCGTCCGGCTTGATCCGCGCGGCGACCTCGGGCGGCTCGGCCCCCTTCACGAAGATCGACTGGTCCTTCCAGAAGGCGTAATACTGCGCCCAGGTCAGCTCGAACTTGGCGAGGTAATACGGGTTGACGCGGACCTTGCGCTGCGGGCCTTCGTCCGGATTGCGGCCCTCCTCGGCGTCCGGGCTGCCCATCAGGAACTCGCCGCCGGGGACGTAGACCATGTCGATCTTCACGTCGTCGGTGCCGGGAATCTCCTGGGCGAAGTTGGTCGCGGGCAGGTCGAGCTTCGCCGGGACGGTCACCGTCTCGGGGATGACTTCGCCGTCGGGCCGGGGCGTGGCGAGCAGGGCCGTGCCGGTCGCGGCGAGGGCGAGTAACATGGCGAGCAGGGATCGCGTCTTCATCTCGACAGATTCTCCGATTGCGGGGCGGTTGTCAACCGTTCGTCGCGGGGAACTTTAAAAGTGTTGCGGGGGTAGGCAATGCGGGCGGTCTTCTTCGGTGCTGTTCTCCTCTCGTATTCTACAAACCTGCCCGCAGGTCTGGCGGCGGATCCGGCCCGATTCGAGTCCGAAACGAAGCGGATGGGCACGAGCTTTCGGGTCGTCGTCTACGCCGACGAGGGAACCGCGACGAAAGCCGCCGCGGGCGCGTTCGCCCGGGTCGCCGCACTCGAAGTGGTCATGAGTGACTACCGGGCCGACAGCGAAATCATGCGGGCGTGTACGGCCAACGACGCCGCGCCTGGCCGGCCGATTCCCGTCAGCGACGACTTGTTCGCGGTGCTGACGCGCTCCGCCGAAATGTCGCGCGTGAGTGGCGGGGCGTTCGACGTGACCGTCGGACCACTGACGAAGTTGTGGCGGATCAGCCGCAAGACGCAAGAACTCCCGGACGCCAAAGAACTCGCCGCCGCGCTCAAACTCGTCGGGCACGACATGGTGACGCTCGACGCCACTGCCAAGACGATGACGCTGGCCGTGCCGGGGATGCGGCTCGACTTCGGCGGCATCGGCAAGGGCTTCGCCGCGGACGAGGTGTTGAAGCTCCTGAACCGCGACTTCGGCATCGCGTCGGCACTCGTCGCCGCGGCTGGCGACATCACCTGCGGCGACGCCCCACCCGGCCAACCCGGTTGGTCGGTCGAGATCGCGCCGTTGCGCAAGGGCGGGCCGAAACGGACGCTGAATTTGGCGAATGCGTCGGTGTCCACGTCGGGCGACCTCGAACAGGTCGCGGTCATCGGCGGGGTCCGCTACTCGCACGTTCTCGACCCGAAGACCGGCCTCGGCCTGACCGGGCGACGCAGCGTCACGGTGATCGCCCCGACCGGCACGATGGCCGACAGCGCGACCAAGGGGGCGAGCGTCTTGCCGGCCGATCGGGCGCTCGCGTTCGTCGCCAAACTCCCAGGCGCGGAGACGCTCGTCGTCGTGCAGGCGGACGACGCGCGACCCGAGTGCGTCGCGGCTTCGCCGGGGTTCGCGCGGTTTTTGCAGAAGCCGTTACCGTGATTCCGTAAGCCTACGCTGTTCTCCCCCCGGCGCGCCTCACCCTTCGGAGTTTTCCCGTGGACCAGCTGATCAAATCGATCTCGGAAAAAGCCGGCATCTCGGCCGAGCAAGCGCAGACCGCGATCGCGCAGGTCATGGCGTTCGTCAAGGAGAAGATGCCGGCCGGGTTGGGCAGCCACCTCGACGGCTTGATGGGCGGCGAAGGCGGCGGCATGCCGAGCCTCGGCGACCTCGCCGGCAAGCTCAGCGGCCTGATGGGCGGCGGCAAGTCCGAAGAGAAGTAACGGCACCGCGACAGCGCGTTCGCCTAACGCGCGAGCGGTACGGCGTTCGATCACTCCTTTTGAGCGCCCTGGGCCGTGAGCGAAGGGCTGCGCAAAAAGGTCGCGTCGTCGTTGGGGTTGGGCGGCTTCAAGGGGTCGGGGGCAATGACGACGGCGTCGGTCGAGACAGTGCCTTCGGCGGTTGCGGCGTCCCGGGCGTTGCCGGCCGTTTTCAACCCCGGGGGTCGCGTCGGCAGTCCCGACAGGATGACTTTGACCGCCGCGAAGTAGTTCCTCTCGACGGTCAATTCTTGCTTCGGACCGGTGAGGGCGTGTTCGCAGCTGACCCCGGCCGCGCCGGCCGTCAGGATGGTATTGTGGACGATTTTCACGTCGAAAGGCCGGTCGGCCGCGAGCTTGCCGGAGAGCAGTACGCCGGTGTCGCAGTTCCAGACGCGGTTGTTGCGGACCTCCAGTTCGACGGCCTGGCCCTGGACGTCGATGCCGGCGGTCGCCGGGCCTTCAAAGCGGTTGCCGACGAGCCGGGTGAAACTCGCCCCGGACAGCAGGACCAGGCCGGCCTCGTAGCGGCCGGTCGTCGCCACGCGGCAGCCCCGGACGACGGCGGGGCGGGCCGCGTCCGCGACGAGTTGCTGGAGGCGGAAGCCCGAGACGCGCGGGTTCAGGACGGTCACGTTCTCGATCGTCAGGCCGGGCGAGTTGAAGTTCACGGCGACGCCCGTTTCCCCGATGCCGCGCAGGTCGATGACCAGGTCGCGGACGGTCGCGCCCTCGATGTAGCTGAGTTCGAGCGCCGGGCCGTTCGCCTTGCCCGCGTACCGTGGGGTCCAGCGGACCGGACCAACGCCCGGTCCGGGCTGGATTTTCAGGCCGCGCTTCGCCCCCTTGCCGGCGTCCGTGAGCCGGACCGGCGGGTCGTCGATGGCCGCGTCCAGGATCAATACGGTGTCGTCCGGCCGCGCCCGGTCGATGGCCCCGGCGAGGGTCGCCAGGGTGCGGTCGGCGTCCGGCCCCGGCCCGGATTTCTTGACGTACCAGGTCCGCGCCGCGTCGGCGGAGTACGCGTCCGGCCGGCTGCTGAAGACGGTGAAGGAAAGCGCGAGCGCTGCGACACAGGCCCCGGCGAGGACGCCGACACCGGCCAGGAGGCGGACGCGCTTGATGTTTCGGGGCGGCTTCGGGACGAGCGGCGTGGCCGGCTTGGCGATCCGGCCGGACGGGGGGCGAATTAGAATCGCCTCGGACGAGGTGAAACTTTCCCAGGCCGCGTCGGGCGTCACATCCGGGGTCTCGGCGGGGGATGGGGTCGCAATCTCGTCGGGCACGATTAGCCCCGACTTCGGCGTGGACCCGGCCGGGACGGGACTGTAGCTCGACCCCGACAGGCCCGGCCGCGAGACGAGCGTGTCCTGGCCCATCGCCTGGACCCGGGCGGCGACGCGCGACGTGATCGGCCCGCCGGTCCCCTTGGCGGCCCGCGACAGCGTCGGCAACTCGTCGGCCGCGGGCGCGGCGATGGGCGATTGCACCCACGGTGCGAGCGCCCCCATCACATCGTCGGGCCGCTGGTAGCGGACGGCTACGTCCTTGGCCATCATCTTGGCGACGACCGCTTGCAACTCCGCCGGCACGTCCTGGCGGAAGTTGCTCAGCGGGGCCGGTTCGCGCTGCTGGTGCCAGAGCAGTTTCTGCGCGATGCTGCCGGTCGGAAAGGGGGCACCGCCGGTGAGCAGGTAGTAGAAGGTGCCGCCCAGCGAGTAGATGTCCGCGCGGATGTCCACGCCGGTGCTGTCGATCGCCTGTTCGGGGGCGAGGTAGTCGGCCGTGCCCAGGATGTTCTCGTCGTACTTCTGCGTCAGCGAGTCGGTGTCGTCCTCGAAGAACTTCGCCAGACCCATGTCGAGGATTTTGACCGTCCCCGTGCGGTCCACGAGGACGTTGCCCGGCTTGATGTCCCGGTGGACCAGGCCCATTTCGAGCGAGTGCTGCAAGCCGATGCAGGCGGCGTAGACGTAGTGACAGGCCCGCACGATGTCGAGCGGCCCGGACTTGCGGACGAGGTCCTGGAAGTTGACCCCGTCCACGTGCTCCATGACCAGGAAGTGCAGGTCGTTGTCCTGGTCGATGTCGTAGGCGCGGACGATGTTCGGGTGGTCCACGGCGGCTACGGCGCGGGCCTCGCGGTAGAAGCGTTCCAGGGACGCGGGGTTCTTGGCCTGGGACGCCGGGAGCACCTTGATGGCGACTCGCCGGCGCATCAACTTGTGCTCGCACAGGAACACCTGGCCCATGCCGCCGGCCCCGAGGCGTTCGAGCACCTTATACTTGCCGATGAAGAAGCGGCGGAACCGGCCCTGGAGGATTTGCTCGGCCTGGAAGTGTGTGAGCAGCCCATCGCGGATGAGCAGTTGGGCCATCTCGAACGGCGTGGGCGGGGATTCCCCGTCGGCGGCGTACCGTTGCGTCTGGGCCGTCAGTTTGACCTCGTCCGCGACGCCGCTGCGGCGTACGAAGTCGAGGAACTCTTCCACGGACGCGGGGGCCGGCATCTCAAAACGCTCCGGGGAGACGGCATCACTCGAACGGCGTGGCAACGTGTCTCACTAACATACGTCGTTCCTGAGTCCCCGGGCAATCCTCTTTCCCGCCGCGACTCGACTCCGACCCCGAAGTCCCGGTGCCTGACGTGTCGGGCGACCCGGCCAATCGTTACATCCGGGAAAACTTCTCAAGTCGCCTTGGCGGGCGTGCCGATCAATACCGATGTCCGCCCGTCGCGCTCGGCACGGCCGTCGCCCGCGGCGGACTTGGGGGTGTTGAGATGACCGAAGCGCAAACGCTGTTGCACCGGATTTCGACGTTCCGCGAACGGCTGGAACGGGGACCCGCCGGCGGGTCGTCCCTGGTCCCGATGGGCCAGGCGATCGAAGGCAACAAGTTCCCCGCCGCCGGGGTCGCCCGGCAACTCGCGTCGCACCCGGAACTGCTGAGCCGGACCCTCCGCGTCCTCGCCGAGTCCCCCCAATCCCCGCCCCGTGCCCCGACGCCCTTGACGGCCCGCGCTCGCAAGTTGCTGGAAGTCGCCCGGGAACTGGTGGCCCGTCAACGGGCGCTCGCCGACGCCCCGATGCCCGACGGAATGGCCGCGTACCACAGGGCCACGGTTGCCATGACCGATGCCGCGTTGAAAATGGCACAAGCGCTGCCGGCGTCGGCCGAAGCGCAGCTGCGAGTCTGCCACGGCCTCGAAACGATCCTCGGCGGCGTCCGCGACCGCTTGAGTACGCTGCAAGTGGCCGTTATCGGGCGGTCCCGGGATGGGGCCCGCATCGACGGCCTGGCCCGCCGCCTGTCCGACCTGGCCGCCCTGCGGGTGGTCGATTCCGAGTGGTTCGCCGAACTCGCCGAACAACTCCTCGACGAAGCCCGGCAGGGGGCACCGCTCCGCTTCCTTGCGGCCGACGCCGGGGCGTCCGTGGTCCACGCCGTCGCGGCCCACGCACTCACTGTTGCGGCGGTCGTCGCCCGGGTTGCGACGCACGATTTCGAGTGGGCGTCGCGGCCGCTGACCCCGGTCGTCGCCGCATTATTGATGGACGTTGGCATGGTGAGCCTGCCGGCGGAATTATTCTCCGAGTCCGGGGAGTCGAGTGCCGCCGACCGCCGCGTCGTCGAAGCCCACCCGGCGACCGGGGCGCGGCTAATCGCCGGCTTCGCCCCGGACATCAAGGAGACGGCCGACGCCGTCGCCGCGCACCACGAGCGGCCCGACGGCACCGGCTACCCGGCCGGTCTGACCGACGAGCGGACGCCGACGCTGGCCAAGCTGCTCAACGTCTGCGACGCTTATGCCGCGCGGTGCAGTGCCCGTCCGCACCGGCCGGCCCAAGACCCGCGCTCTGCGTTGATGGAAACACTCGCCGCCGCGGAACTCGGCCACCACGACCGCGAGTGTGCGGAACTGCTTACGGTGTTGGGCGTGTACCCGGTCGGGACGGTGGTCGAGCTGGCCGACGGCCGGGTCGCCGTCGTCGCCGCGAACCACCCGCACCGGGCCAACTTCCGCGCCGCCTCGCGGCCCGTCCTGGCGGTCCTGACCGACTTCGCCGGCCGGGTCGCCCCGCGGCCCGACTTCCTCGACCTGGCGGCGACCGACCGCGGCAGCATTGCCCGCACGCTGCCCCGCGCGGAAATCTCGGCGACTCTCGGCGCGGACTACCCCGAGTACGCGGATTAAAGATCGGCCGGGCGGCGGCGAATACGCAGAGATCGACCCGCCGTTGTGCCCCCCGAGACCCGCCATGCTGAGCTACTTGAGTGCGACCCGGCACCCGTGGGCGAGTCTGGTCTTCCTGCTGCCGTGGGTCATCGTGTACGAGGGCGGCGCGCTCGTCATGAACTCCGGGCAGGCGTCGTCCGTGCGCGGCGGGGCGGACGAGTGGTTGCGCCTCGGGCTGGCCCAGTACGGTCTCGGGCAAGTCTGGATCGCCCCGCTCATCCTGGTCGGCGTGCTGTTGGGCTGGAGCATCTTGAAGTGGCGGGAGCGGCCGCGCGAGCCGGTCGCCGTGGCCTTCGGCATGATGCTCGAAAGCGTCATCTTCGCCGCGGCCCTGTGGACGATTGCCCGCAACTTCGTGCCGCTCCTCCAGGAGTGGGGCGTGCCGACGGCGAGCATTCAGTTCAACGCCTCAGCCGGCGAAGTGATCCGCTACATTGGCGCGGGCATCTACGAAGAAGTCCTCTTCCGCCTCGGCCTGTTCACCGGGCTTTACCTGCTCTTACGCGTTGCACTGTTGCCGTCGGTCGTGGCGATGGCTCTGGCGGCCGTCTTCGCAGCGTTGGCGTTCGCGGCCGCGCACCACCTCGGGCCGCACGGCGAATCGATGGTGACCGTCCGCTTCCTGTTCCGCGTCACGGCCGGCCTGTTCTTCACGCTGCTCTACGTACTCCGCGGGTTCGGCGTCGCGGTCGGTGCCCACGCCCTGTACGACATCCTCGCCGGCGTCTCGGTCGAGTAAGCCAATCGGGTGTCGGGTGTCGGGTTCGGGGTGTCGCAGATCAAGCGTCGGCGTCAGTAGGTCTGCAATACCCGGCACCCGAAACCCGACGCGGGTTTATCCCATCTTGTGCGGGACGAAGCGGCTGCCGTTCTGCGTGATGATGGTGTCGTCCTCGCGGACGCCGAGGCCGCAGGCCCAGCCGTGGACGACCCAGCTCCCGACGACCGGGTATCGGCCGTCGAACGCTTTCATCGGGGCGAGTTGCTGGTAGACGACGGCGCGCTCGTCGTAAGGCCCGGCCGTCTCGGCGATGATCTGGCCGTCGCGGACCGCCTGGATGTTGGCCCCTTCGCGGGCGTGGACCGGCTTGCGGACGTGGTCGCCGGGCAGCGGCGAAAACGACGCCGGCAACAAGTACGGCGACTCGGGGAACATCTCCCACAGGAGCGGCAAAATCGACTTCGACGACAGCACCATTTTCCACGGCGGCTCGATCCAACGGGTCGTCGCCGTGAGCAGATTCTTACCGAACTCGTCCTTGAGCAGCCACTCCCACGGGTAGAGTTTGAAGACGCGCTCGAGTGGCCGGCGGTTCCCATCGACGAAGGTCTTACGGCGGGCGTCCCAGCCGACGGCGGCAATGTCGAGGAGGGCCGTCGTCGCCCCGGCCCGGATGGCCGTGTCGCGCAGGTATTCCAGTGTGGTCAAGTCTTCGATCTGTTCCGTCAGCCCGACGAAGGTGATCGGCCCCTCCTGCTGTTCGAGCAACGCCGGCCAGGCGGTCTCGACGAGGCGCTCGTCGATGCTGTTGAACTGGTCGCCGGCGGGGTCGGTGTCTTGCAGCCAGTCCCACTGAATGACCGACGCTTCCAGCAACCCCGTCGGCGTGTCGGCGTTGTATTCGAGCAACTTCGGCGGGCCGGTGCCGTCGTAGGCGAAGTCGAAGCGGCCGTACAGCGACCGCTCGTCGTCGTTCCAACTCCGTTCGACGAACGACTCGAAGGCCGGCGGGATTAGGAACAGGCCGTACAGTTGCTCGTCGATGACGCGCTGGACCAGGGTCAGGCACATCGCGTGCGAGGCGTCGGTCGCCTTCTCGATGGCGTCGATTTCCGCGCGGGCAAAGACGTAACAGGCCGTCTCGTCCCAGTACGGCTTGCCGTCAAGGGTGTGGAAGCCAAAGCCCCGGGACTCGACCCTGGCTTGCCAGTT
Source organism: Fimbriiglobus sp. (assembly GCA_043745465.1). Taxonomy (GTDB): domain Bacteria; phylum Planctomycetota; class Planctomycetia; order Gemmatales; family Gemmataceae; genus Fimbriiglobus. Next base: position 2,248 of record JAYTSV010000148.1, on the reverse strand, counting down.
GTTCCGCGGCGGACTGAGTTCGCGGCGCACGGCTTCGGGTTGCTCCCTGCTAAAAGGCGACCTCACCCCCCGGCCCCCTCTCCGGAACGGAGGGGGGGAGTAAGAGGGTTTCAGTCAACGGCTTCAACCCGCTTGCTCCCCTCTCCGTTTCGGAGAGGGGCCGGGGGTGAGGTCTCTTCGCTTGCTCCCCTCTCCGACGCGGAGAGGGGCCGGGGGTGAGGTCTCTTCACGCCCGCAACAGGATGCTGATGAACTTGGTCTCGACGTAGGCTTCGATCCCCTCGTGACCGAGTTCGCGGCCCAACCCCGACTCCTTCATGCCGCCGAACGGGCACTGCGGGGTCGCCGGGACCGGGTCGTTGACGCCGATGATGCCGGCTTCTAGCCCCTCCGCCATGCGGAACGCGGTCGTGAGGTCGTTGGTGAAGACGTAGGCGGCGAGGCCGTACTTGGTGGCGTTGGCCTGCTGGATGACCTCGTCGAGCTTCGTGAAGTCGAGGATCGGCATGACCGGGGCGAACGGCTCGTCGGTCAGGATCGCGGCGTCGGCGGACAGGTTCCGCAGGATGGTCGGCTCGAAGAAGTAGCCGCGATCAAACCGGTCCGATCGCTTGCCGCCGGTCAGGCACTTCGCCCCTTTTTTCGTCGCGTCGGCGATCAGGGCGAGGGTGTTGTCCAGCGACTTCTTCTCGAACATCGGCCCGACATCGACCCCGGCGTCGAGGCCGTTGCCGAGCTTCAACTTTTCGGCCTCGGCGACGCAGGCGTCCGTGAACTTCTTGGCGATGTCCCCGTGGACGAAGAAGCGACTCGGGCTGATGCAGACCTGCCCGTTGTTGCGGAACTTGCCCGTCACCGCGGCCTTGGCCACGACCTCGGGGTCGGCGTCCGGAAAGACGATGAACGGCGCGTGGCCGCCGAGTTCGAGGCTCAGCCGTTTGACCTGGTCGGCCGCCCCGCGCATGAGTTGTTTACCGACTTCGGTGGAGCCGGTGAAGCTGATCTTGCGGACGTGGGCGTTCTCCAGGAACTCCGCCGCGACTTCGGCCCCCGGCCCCATGACGAAGTTGGCCACGCCCGCCGGCAACCCCGCCTCGATCAAGCAGTCGAAGACGTTGGCCAGCGACAGCGGCGTCTGCGCGGCCGGCTTGGCGACGATGGTGCAGCCGGCGGCGAGCGCGGGGGCCAGCTTGCGGGCTTGCAGCGTGATCGGGAAGTTCCACGGCCCGATGGCCCCGACCACACCGACGGGGTGCTTGATCGTGAGGTGTCGCTTGTTCGGGGCGCTGTTCGGGATGACCTGCCCGTAGACCCGCTTGCCCTCCTCGGCGAACCACTCGAACGTGTCCGCCGAGTGCAAGACTTCCGCCTTCGCCTCGGCCAGCGGCTTGCCCTGTTCCATCGTCAGGGTGCGCGCCAGGTCGTCGGCCCGGGCGCGCATCAGGTCGGCGGTTTTCTTCAAGATGCGTGCCCGCTCGTAAGCGGTCGTTTTCATCCAGGCGGGCAGGGCGGCCGCAGCGGCGTCGATGGCCCGCTTCACGTCGGCCCGCGTGCCAATCGCCATGTCGGCGATCGTCTCCTCGGTGGCCGGATTCGTGACGGCGTAGCGCTCGCCGGACAGGGAATCGACCCACTGGCCGTTGATGTAAAAGGGGCGGTACGTGAGTGTCATGGGAGCCTTAAATTTGAGCGTCGCGCGGAGGACTGTTGCTGAGACTATGCTACCCCGGCCGAAGTTTGAAACAACCGGCCGGCGGAAATCGGTGGATTCACCCCGGACCGCTAAGATCGTCGCATTTCCCGCGGTAGGGTTGAAGACCCAACTGCCGCACAGGATTGCCAGTCATGCTGAAGCGATTTCGCACCTACGCCCTGCCGTTGATCGCGTCGGTCGCGCTGGCCGACGCCGCGCTGGGCGCGACCTGACGCCCGACCGGGTGTGCAACACCCGACCCCGCGGCGGTCGCCGCGCGAGATGTGGCGGAAAAGAAGATGACGCGGTTGGTCGCTGTCGGTGGCGGCACGGTGATGACCGTCGGCCTGTTGGCGTTCGGCTGGAACTGGGTCCGCGAGACCCGGTCCGCGCTCGCCTACCGCCGCCGCGAATTGGAACCGTGGGAGCGGGCGAACGGAAAATGAAACCGGATTTTGTTAGGCCGTGTTGATTGGAACTGCGAACTCTGGTAAAGCCCCGGCCGGACACTGGGCAACCGGGGGGAGCAGGATGCGTCGCCACGAGATCTCCGAC
>JAYTSV010000147.1:0-18335 GCA_043745465.1 Fimbriiglobus sp. | reverse complement strand
AGCAGTTCGGCGTCAAGCCGCTGCCGCCCGGCACGACGGTGTCGGCGATGGCGGCCTCGTCCGGCGGCCGGTCGTGGCGGTGGCTGTACGCCGGTGCCACCGTGATGGGGCTGGTGACCGTCGCGCTGGTCGTCGTCGCGCGGCGGCGGCGGAAACTGGCGGCGTGACCAAGTGTTTGCCTTCGACGCCCTCCGCGATGTCGCCGGGGGCGTGTTCGTTGGTCAAGCCGTTCGCGGTGACGATGCCGGCCCACCCGAGCGCTGACCGCCGTCGTTTCCCGGACCCGGTGGGGCGATTTTGGCGTACTCTGACGGCAGTCTGCCCGCTTTCTCCGTCGGAGTTGCGTTCATGGTTCCGCTCGCGCTGTCGCTCGTCATGTTGGCACAACCGGTGCCCGCCCCGTTGGCCCTGTACGACGGCAAGCCGCCGCTCGCCGTCGGCACGTCGGACGAGGACGCGCCGACGCTCACGCCGTACTTGCTGCCGAAGGAGAAGGCCAACGGGGCGGCGGTCGTGATCTGCCCCGGCGGTGGGTACGGCTGGCTGGCGATGGACCACGAGGGCAAGCAGGCGGCGGAGTTCTTGAACGCGCTCGGCGTGCAGGCGTTCGTGCTGAAGTACCGCATCACCGGCAAGGACCGGCCGGGGCCACTGCTCCAAGCCCCCCTGCTCGACGCGCAACAGGCGATGAAAGTAGTCCGCTCGAAGGCGAGTGAATGGAACGTCGATGCCAATCGCGTCGGCGTCTGGGGTTTCTCGGCCGGCGGGCATTTGGCGAGTACGCTGGCCACGCACTTCGACGCCGCGAGCCGGCCGGATTTCGCCATCCTCTCGTACCCGGTCGTGAGCATGGCCGACGGGGTCACGCACGGCGGGTCGAAGAAGAACCTGCTCGGCGACAAGCCGGACGCCAAACTCGTGGAGGAGTTTTGCAACGAGAAGCACGTCACCCCGCAAACGCCGCCGACGTTCCTCTTCCACACCGACGAGGACGCGGCGGTGCCGGCGGAGAACGCGGCCCGCTACTACCTCGCGTTGAAAGTGGCGAAGGTGCCGGCGGAGATGCACATTTACGAGCGCGGCGTTCACGGCGTCGGCCTGGGCACCGACCCGAAGTGGACCAAGGGCAACGTCTACACCGCGGAGTGGACGAAGCACCTCACCGCGTGGTTGACGGTCCGCGGCATCCTCGCGCCGGTCAAATGAGTCCGGCCCGGCGGCGACCGGCCAGGTCGGAGTAATAGCCGTTGCCGTTGCGGCGGTCGAAGTCGGCCGTGATCGCCGCGACGGTGGCGTCGAGCCAGCCGCGCACTCCGTCGAGGTCGTCGCCCGCGGGCAGCCCGGGGACGTGCGGCAGGTGGACGGTCGTCGCGCCGGCCGCGGCGAGCGCGTCCAACAGCGGCACGGCGTGCGACAGGCAGTAAAACTGCGTCAGCGTGTCGGCGTGACTCATCGCCACGGGCAGTTGCCGGCGGAACAGTTCGACGCCGCGGGCCAGTCGGCCGGTCGCGGCACAGTACGAGATGTGGTTGCCCCACGACCAACCGTAGCCGCCGCCGGCCTCGAACTGGCGGTGGTGGCGCTCGTGCAGCCGTTCGGCTTCCGCGGTCCGGCCGAGGCGGGCGTAGACGCGGACGGCGAGATTACCGGCCCACGGGTCGGCCCAACGGCTTCGGCGGTCGTTGGCGAAGTGGGCGTCGAGCGCCCGGGCCGCGGCCGCGTCGTCCTCCCGGTACAGTTCGTACTCGACCTGCCGGAGCACTTCCATCTCGGGGGCCATGTGCAGGTCGTCCCGGCGGTGCCGCGGCACGTCCCGCCCGGCGGCCTCGGCCATGACCGGGTCGGCGTAGTCGATCGCCGCGGATCGCCGCTCGATCATCAGCGTCCGCAGGGAATACCCGTGGGCGGTGAAGTGCCGGCAGGCGTCGGCGTGCAGGTCGTCGTACTGCGCCCGGCTGACGTGGGCGAAGTTGGCCAGGTTGCCGATGACGTACTGGTAGTACCGCAACACCTGGCCGATCGGGAACCGGTCGGGGTGCTGTTGCGCGGTGGCGAAGCACCAGGCGAACGACGCGGCGAACAGGTCGTACCGCAGGCTGTATCGGGCGGCGTCGATGAGGTCGCGGCGGATTTCAAAGGCGAGGTCGAGGTCCTGGTGGCCGTCGGCGATTTGCGCCGCCTCCTGGAGCAATTCGGCCCGCGCGTACCCCCACGGCAGGTGCGCCGCGGAGGTGCGCAACTGCTCGACCTGGTCGCGGTGGTCGTGGCTGGACATCGGGCGGGCCAACACTTTTGGGGAAGGGAAGGAAGTCCGGCCGCACCGGCTATGATAGCCTCCGGATACGCTCCCGGGCCGGAGACTCGGACCTGCGGGTGGTCGAATCGCTCAACTGCGAGTTTACCGCCCACAGTCCGTAGGCTATACTGTCCGAAATCCCAACACCCGGCTCGCCGATAGACAACCCAGTGTGTCGTCCCGGCCTTTGCATGAGAGAGTTTCGGCGTGAAGGCCATCATCAGCGACATCCACAGCAACCTCGAAGCCCTCCAGGCCGTTCTGGCGGACATCAAGGGCCAGGGGATCACGGAAATCTACTGCCTGGGAGACGTGGTCGGTTACGGCCCGAACCCGCGCGAGTGCGTGGACCTCATCGCCGACGCGAAACTCGTGTTGATGGGCAACCACGATCAGGGGGCGATGTTCGACCCGGACGGCTTCAACGCCTCCGCCGAGCGCGCCATCTTCTGGACCCGCGCCCAACTCGAAAGCGGCCCCGAGCCGAAGGCGGCGCGCGAGAAGCGCTGGGAGTTCCTGGCCGAGCGGCCCAGGTCGCACCGGGAGAACGGCTACCTGTTCGTCCACGGGTCCGCCCGCAACCCGCTGAACGAGTACGTCTTTCCCGAGGACATTTACAACCAGCGGAAGATGGAGCGCATCTACGCGCTCGTCGAGAAGTACTGCTTCCAGGGGCACACGCACGTCCCCGGCATCTTCACCGAGACCCTCCAGTTCCTGTCCCCCGAAGACCTCGGCGGCAGCCACAAGCTCGACGGCACCAAGACCCTGTGCAACGTCGGCAGCGTCGGCCAGCCGCGCGACGGCAACTGGCGGGCGTGTTACGTCGTGTTGAAGGACGACATCATCACCTACCGCCGCGTCGAGTACGACGTGGACAAGACGGTGAAGAAGATTTACGACGTGCCCGACCTCGAAAACTTCCTCGGCGACCGCCTCAAAGAAGGCCGGTAGCCGCCGGCTTGCCCTGTCAAACCCCTGTCCGACGCGGTAAAACGGTACTCCACCGTCCCGCGCGCAGGCAGACACTCATGGCGAAATTGCACGTCTACTCGACCCTCACCCGCAAGAAGGAGCCGTTCCCCAAGGCCCCGGGCGAGGCCGTCACGATGTACGTCTGCGGGCCGACCGTCTACAAGCCGTCGCACATCGGCCACATGGTCGGCCCAGTCGTCTTCGACACCGTCAAACGCTACCTGACCTACCTCGGGTACAAGGTCACCTGGGTCGTCAACATCACCGACGTGGACGACAAGCTGATCGAGCGCGCCGGCCAGTTGAAGACGACCGTGCCCGAACTCGCCGAGCGCATGACGCAGGACTACCTGGCGTGCCTGGCGAGCCTCAACGTCACCGGCGTCGATCACTTCCCGCGCGCCACCCAGCACATCCCCGGCATGATCGAGGTCATCGATTCGTTGATCGCCAAGGGCCACGCCTACGCGGCGGACGGGGACGTGTACTTCGACGTGGCCAAGGACGCCGACTACGGCAAGTTGTGCGGCTTCGACCCGACCGCGCTCGAACAGGGGACCGAGAAAGGCGGCAAGAAGCGTAGCCCGAGCGACTTCGCTCTCTGGAAGGCGGCCAAGCCCGGCGAGCCGGCGGAGGTGCAGTACCCGTCGCCCTACGGCCCCGGCCGGCCCGGCTGGCACATCGAGTGTACGTGCATGGCGATCAAGATGCTCGGCACCACCCTCGACATCCACGGCGGCGGCCTCGACCTGCGCTTCCCGCACCACGAGAACGAACTCGCCCAGTCCGAGAGTTGGACCGGCCAGCCGTTCGCCAAAATCTGGATGCACAACGGCCTGCTGAAGCTCAAGGACAAGGACGGCAACGACGCCAAGATGGCCGGCAGCATCGGCAACGTGCTCAACGTCGCGGACGCCCTGAAGCGGATGACCGGCGACGCCCTGCGGTTCTTCACGCTCGGCACGCACTACCGCAGCCCCATCGACTTGGGCGTCTGGGACTGGCAGAACCCCGCGACGCCGATCCCCGAGAACCTGCTGAACTCGAACCGCGCCTACGAGACCTTCCCGCGGTTCGTCGAGCGCTACGAACTGGTGACGAAGGCGAAGTACGCCGACCTGGCCGCGCCGACGACTGCCGGCCCGCGGACGTTCGCCGCCCCCGACCACGCCGAGTTCCACGCCCGCTTCCGCGACTCGATGGACGAGGACTTCAACACCGCTGCGGCACTCGGCGTGCTGTTCGAGTTGGTGACCCGGTCGAACAAGCTCGTCGATACGGCCAAGCTCGAAAACCCGGCGACCGACGGCCGCGCCGCCCAGGCCGAGTTCCTCGAAGGCGCGGTCCTGGTCAAGGAGATCGCCGGCGTGTTGGGGCTGACGTTCGCCGTGCCGGAAGCCAAACTCGCCGGCGGCGACGAACTCGTCGCCGGGCTGATGCAACTCCTCCTCGACCTGCGCGGCAACCTCCGCCTCCTGGCCAAGCCGTTGCCCAAGGGCGACGCCATGAAGCAGGACCTGTTCGCGCAAACCGACGTGATCCGCCAGCGCCTCGCCGCGTTGAACGTGACGTTGGAGGACCGCCCCGGCGGCACGACCTGGCGGGTCGGGTAACGTCTTGTTAGCCCGACCCGCTAGCGAGGGTCGAACGGTCGTGGACGGTGTAGGTAAGCGAGGACAGTACGGCCCATGACGACCTGCTTTGCCGTAGACCGTTCGACCCTCGCTAGCGCGTCGGGCTAACAAGAGTCGCCGGCTTACGCCGTAGCCCGAAAATCAGCGCCGCCGTGATCGCTACCCAGCACGCGGTCGGCACCCAGTCGCCGAGCGCGGCGTAGACCGTCGAGCGGGTCTCGATGGGGACTTCGCCGCGGACGATGGCCGTCGTCGCCTTGCCCTTCGACCAGTCGGACAGGTCCGGTAGCGCGACCAGCTTGCCGTCGGGGTCGATGATCGCGCTGATGCCGGTGTTGACCGACCGCACGACACTACGCCGCGCCTCGATCGCGCGGAAGCGGCAGATCGCCAGGTGCTGCTCGTGCTCCTCAGTGCCGGTGAACCAGCCGTCGTTCGAGATGTTGACCAGGAAGTCGGCGTCGTGCCCGCGGCCGGACCCGGAGTTGTACTGCCGGGCCAGGTACGGGTCGCCGTCTTCGTAGCAGATCAGCACGCCGAACTTGAAGGTCCGCCCCGGTTGCGCCGCGGCCGGCACCTCGAACACCGTCCAGCGCGTGCCCGGGGTGCAACTGTATGCGTGCTTGTACGGCGTGAACGCCTGGAGTAAAGCGGAACCCAATGGGACGTACTCGCCGAACGGCACGAGGTGCATCTTGTCGTAGCTAGCTTGAAAGCGGCCGTCCGAGTCGAGCAGAATGGCAGCATTGAACTTGTCGCCGTCAGTTCGTGGACCGAGCATCTCCTGGCGGTTCAGGCCAAGCAAGACGTGAGTTGGGGCAAAGTGGTCCCGCAGGTGTTCGGCAAACCGCTTCTCGTAGGTGACGATTTCCGCACAGAGTGCGGCCGTCTCAGCAGCGCCTGGGGAGAGGAGCGGCGACACTTGCAGCCATTCCTCCGGGAAGCAGGTCTCCGGCCAGACGACGAGGTCGGGCTTCGGCACACCGTCGGTCGGCCGGGCCGCCGCCTGCGCGAGCGGGTAATACTCGCGTTTCAACGGCGACACCGTTTGGCCGCGGTCCATCTTTTCGTTCTGCGGGACGTTCCCCTGCACCGCCGCGATACGGGGGCCGGCCGGGTACGGCGGGTGGCCGAGTTGGACGACGCCGTAGCACAACACGACCACCGGCAGGATGCTCGTCCAGGCCGTGTCGTAAGCCTCCCAGATGAACGTCCGCCGCGTCGGCAACGCCGGCCAGCGGAACAGTTGCCGCAGCCAGACCGAGCGCATCATCCACCCGTAGGCCGAGCCGTTAAGCGACGCGATCACGAACGACAGTAGGTACACCCCGCCCAGATCGGCCGCCTGGATGAACGGCGTGAGCCGGTGCGCGGCGTACCCCAGCGAGTACCAGTGGAAGCCGATGAGCTGGTAAACCCCGAGCGGTTCGAGGAACGGGAAGCCGGTCGGGAAGTGCGCCCGCACGTATTCGAGGCCGACCCAGACGACCGGCAGCGTGACGCTGAACGGCAACTTCGACCGGTCGAGGGCGCGCAACAGCGCGAGGGCCATCGGCCAGTACAGGCCGCAGTAAATGCTGCCGGCCGGCCAGGTGAAGAACATCATCGCCGGGTGCGCGACGCGGACCCAGTTGATCGCCAGCGCGAAGAAGGTGAAGCCGCCGGCGAAGGCCGCGAGGTAGCGCCGCCGGCGGGTCACGCCCTCGGCCCGGACCAGCGTCAGGAACGGGGCGAGGGCCACGAACGCGGTGACGCCGAGGTCGAGCGGGAAGAAGGCCGTCCAGAGCAGGACGCCCGACAGGATCGACGGCAGAAATACGCGCGGCTTCACGGCGAGTCCTTTCGAGGGCGGCGTCAAATCGGCACCACGGTCACGGCGTCGCCGGCCGCGAAGTGGACTTCGCCGGCGGGAAGGTGCAGCAGCGCGTCGGCGGCAAGGAGCGCCCGCAAGTCGGCGCTACCGAACCACGGCAACGGCTGCACACGGCTCCCGGACAGGCGCACCGGGTGGAACGTCGGCCGGTCGTTGGTGGCGTCGAACGCCTCCGTCAGCGTCCCGGCCATCGGCGGGCACCACGCGGCCGGCAGCCCTGCTAACACCCGCAACGCCGGCCGCACGAACAACTCGAAACAGACGAACGCGCTCACCGGGTTGCCCGGGAGGCCGAAGACGAGCGTGTCGCCGCGGGTGCCGAACAGCAGCGGCTTGCCCGGCTTCATGCGCACCTTGTGGAAGTGGACCGCTACGCCGAGGCTGTGCAAAATGTCCGGCACGAGGTCGAACTTGCCGACCGACACCCCGCCGGCGAGCACCAGCACGTTCGCGTTTGCCAGCCCGTCGCGCAACTTGGTCGTCAGGGACGCCTCGTCGTCGCGGGCCGTGCCGAGGTCGCGGGGCACGCCGCCGGCGCGGGCGACGAGGCCGGCGAGCATCGGCCCGTTCGAGTTGCGAATCTGCGCCCCCGTCGGCGTCTTACTCGCTTCAACGAGTTCGTCCCCCGTCGTCGCGATGGCCACGATCGCCGGCGGGATCAGCAGTGCCGTCGCGCGGCCGATCGTCGCGCAAACTCCGAGCGCCGCCGGCGTGAGGACGGTGCCCTTCGCCAGCACGACTTCGCCGGCCCGCATCTCGCGGCCGCGGTCCATGACGTTGCGGCCCGGCTTGGCCGTGGGGTCGGTCAGGGTCACGCGGCCGCCGGGCGACGCGACCGCGAGTTCTTGCTTGACGACCGCGTCCGCCCCGTCGGGCAGCTTCGCCCCGGTGTAGATGCGCGTCGTAGTCCCGGCGGTGACGGCGCGTGTCGGCAGCGACCCGGCGGCGACTTCTTCGAGGATCGTTAAGGTGCCGTGGCCGGCGGTCAGATCGGCGGAGCGGACGGCGTAACCGTCCATGAGCGCTTTGGCGAACGGCGGCGAGTCCAGGTCGGCGCGGAGGTCTTCGCCGAGGACGCGGCCGAGCGTGGGCGCGTCCGACAGCGCGGCGAGCGGCCGGGCGTGGTCGAGGACCGTTCGGAGTGCCGCATCGACTTCGAGCATGGGAGTCCCGCGCGGGTGGAAACGCACCCGCTGTGTTACAGGAAGTTCGCCCGAAGATCGACCGCCCCGGCGAACCCCGCGAGAATTTCCCGCACCGCCGGCGTGAGCCGGTTGCCGCGCAAGCCGAGCCACCGGCACCCCCGCCCCAGCGGCGAATCGACGACGGCGGCGACCCCGGCGTCGGTCAACGCGTTGAAGCCGAGGTCGAGTGACACCGCCGTGACACCGGACGCCGCGAGCCGCAATGCCCCGTCAAAACCGAGGCCGACGCCGTCGAGGTTGAGCGCGTCGAAGTGCCGCGCCGGCCAGACGACTTCGCTGCCGAGGGCGTTGCCGGACAGGTCGAGCCGTCGCACCGGGGGGAGCGTCGGCACGTCGGCGGCCGTGAGGTTGTTGACCGCCAGGTTCAGCGCGTCGGCCGTGAGGCGCGGCGATGCCAGCAGGGTCGCCAGCCCCGCCGGTCCGATGCGGTTGCCGCGCAGGTTCAACGTGCGGAGGTGTGCCAGGTGTGGCGTCGCCGCGAGTTCGCCGAGGTACGGTTGCACGGCGACGAGGCGGACTTCGTTCAACGGCGTTTGCCTCGCCACCCAATCGCCGAGCGCGATGAAGGCCCGGCCGGCGAGCGACATGCCCTCGACGAAGCCACGCCGCCAGACGAGGTCTTCGGCACTGACCGCTGCGAACAGTTCTCGGGCGGCAGCCGCAATGTCCACCGGGACTGCGGCCGTGGGGTCCGCGAGCTGGGCGCGAATGAACGGGCCACTCGGGTCGCGGAGCCGGTCGCAGTAGTCGGCAAAGGCGAGGCGCGGGCCGTCGTCGTCCGGGGCGGCGAGGACCGCGGCGAGGAGCCGGCGTTCTTCGGGGGCCGTCGGCCCGGCCGGCAAGTCGGGCACGGTGGCGCGGAGCAACTCGGACACGTCGGGGGCGCGGTACGACGGGTTCCGTGCCAGCGCCGCGCCGGTCGTCGGCGTCAGCGGTCGCGTCAGCCGGCGGGGGAACTCACCGCGCATCGGGGCACCTCGTAGAACAACGCACACCCCACGATACCCCGGGCGGACGTGGGGCGTCCATTTCAGTTGACCGAGGATGCGACATGACCGGGCTGGCCGCGCAAATCGAAGAGACCGCCGCCGTCATCCGGGCGAAGTGGCCGCACGCGCCGCGGGTCGGCATCATCCTGGGCACCGGGCTGGGCAAGCTGGCCGAGGACATTGCGGCGGAAGCCGTGTTCCCCTACGAAACGCTGCCGCACTTCCCGCGTTCGACGGCCCCGTCGCACAAGGGGCAACTCGTCTGCGGCACGCTGGGCGGCAAGCGGGTCGTGGCGATGGAAGGCCGCTTCCACTTCTACGAAGGCTACACCCTCCAGCAAATTACCTTCCCCGTCCGCGTCATGAAGGCGCTCGGCTGCGACACGCTCATCGTCAGCAACGCCTGCGGCGGCATGAACCCGCAGTACGCCGCCGGCGACATCATGCTCATCGAAGACCACATCAATTTGCTGGGCGACAACCCACTGATCGGCCCGAACGACGACGCGCTCGGCGAGCGCTTCCCGGACATGTGCTTCGCCTACGACCGCGAGTTGTTAGCGTTGGCCAAGGCGGTCGCGGTGAAAGAGCAAATCGCAGTGCAGCAGGGGGTGTTCGTCGCCGTCGCCGGGCCGAACCTCGAGACGCGCGCCGAATACCGCTTCCTGCGAATGATCGGGGCGGACGTGGTCGGCATGTCCACGGTGCCGGAAGTGATCGTCGGCGTCCACGCGAAGCTACGCAACCTCGGCTTCTCGGTCGTCACCGACCTGTGCCTGGCCGACGCGCTGAAGCCGGTCAGCCTGGCCGAGATCGTCCACACGGCCAACGCCGCGGAGCCGAAGTTGCGCCGACTCGTGCGGGCGGTGATCGAGGCGATGTAAGCGACCTCACCCCCCGGCCCCCTCTCCGAAACGGAGAGGGGGAGAACGACCCTCGAAGCCGGTGAGTGAACCCCCCCCGACCCCTCTCCGAAACGGAGAGGGGGAGAACGACCCTCGAAGCCGTTGACTGAAACCCGCTTGCTCCCCTCTCCGCATCGGAGAGGGGCCGGGGGTGAGGTCTCGTCCCGCCACTTACCGGTTCAAATACGAGCCGTATTTGCACGCGCTGCCGTCGCCCATGCCGCCGGGGCCGTAGCCGGTTCCGCACCCGCCGCCGCCGCACTTGTTGCCGGCGTTGAAGAATTGGTTGCAGCCGCCGAACAGGAAGGTCCGCTCGGACGCGAACGAGCCGCAGCCGGGGTTGTTCGCGCAACCGCGGCCGATGGTCAGCGGGCTGCTGGCGATCCGCGAGTGGACGCTGGCGAGCAGGCCCGGGCCGGCTGTGCTGCCGCAGCTCGAACAGCCGGCGGTCGGGGCGGCCGCGGTGGCCCCGCAGCTCGAACACCCGCCGGCCGGGGCGGCGACGGTCATCGACGCGGGGGAAACCGTCTGGCGCGGGAAAGCAGCCGGGGCCAGCGGCGACGGCGACCAGGTGCCTTGAGCGCTGACCAGGCTGGCGGAAGCGACCACGCCGCAGACGGCGAGGAACAGGTGACGCATGGGGGAATCCTTTCACGGAGGGGGACGGTGGCGGCCTCACCGAGTGCGGCGGAAGCCACTCACCCAACATCGGGACGCCCCGCCGGCCGCCTTCGCCGAAAGCCACGCCTGCCCGACCGAAGCCCGACTCAGCCAGTGCGGTGGGCGCGGCTGGGCGCGAGGCGCGCGACGCGCAGAGTCGAGCGGTCGCGGTCGATTTGACGATTGAAGCGGTGGAGCAGGCCGACGTAACCGGGCCCGCGGTCGTGCCAGTCGCCGGCCCGCACCATGAGCCGGTTCGGCCAGTTGACGAGGTTGAGGTGGTCGCCGGGCCAGACTTCCCGGCGCTCTCCCCAGGCCGCGGACGCCACGGAAACGACGCCGTCGTTCGGGCCTTCGGTCTTGCCGACAAGCCGCGACGAGAACTGCCACTCGACGCCGAGCCACGGCTTCAGGCATTCGCCCGCGACCGACGCCGTCCGCACGCCGGGCACGTCCGGGGTGTCCTCGTTGAAGCGGGCACACGCCTCGGTGGTCAGGTCGAAGACGGCGTCGCCAGGTAGCGGGCGTCGAGGCCGCCGAGGCTGTGCCCGATGAGGTGAACCGGCCGTACGCCGAACCGCGTGCGGCAGTTCGAGCGCCCGCACGCCAATCGACTCTGCCGGGCCGATCTCTCCCGGGCGGCGAATCCGGACAGTCGGTCCCATCGCTCAAAAATGAAAAATCAGCACTTTGTGACAGATTTCTTTCGGTCCATGACATTATAATTAATGACGGCAACTCAATCCTCCCGGCGGCCCGGCTCGGAGGAGGAGAATTACTCGACGGGGCCACCGACTCGTTCGGCCACGCCCGCCGCTCTAACCTCCCCTTTCCGGTGCCACTCTTTCCTCAGGAGAATGTCATGCCAGTCGCCCTCTCCCGCTGGTTCCGCCGCCCACCGACCCGCCGGCCGATCCGCACCCGCCTCGGATACGAACTGCTCGAAGACCGGGCCGTCCCGTCGATCTCCGGTGCCATCTTCACGTCGTCGGTCAACGGCGGGGCGGTCAACCAAAACTTGTACGACGTGAAGTCGGACGTTTACCTGAACGGCGGCCCTCAGCACACCGCCAGCAAGGGGCTGACGAACGGCCGCTACTACTTCCAGGTGACCACCCCGGCCGGGGTCCTGCTGTCCACCGACGACGCCGTCCTGCGGCAGATCCAAGTGGTCGGCAATGTGGTAGCCGGGGCGTACGACCCGGACGGCATCGGCCCCCTAGTCCCCCACGCGAACGGTACCTTCAACCCGGCCAACGGCTCGACCCCGGTCCAGCTCATCCCGTTCGACGACACCACCAACAACGGTGGCGAATATAAGGTCTGGCTGATCGCCCAAACGGCCTACACGACCGTCAGCGGGGCGGTCATCACCTTCCGCAACAGCGACAGCAAGACGGACAATTTCAAGGTCGGCCCGCAAGTCGCGCCGACGGTCGATGTGACGCTGACCGGCCGCAAGTTCGATGACCTGAACGGGAACGGGGACGACGAGAGCGGCGACGACCCTGGGATCGTCAGCTGGCCGATTACCATCACCCTGGGCAACGGCACCTCGGTCAATCTGTCCACGGCGGTGGACGGCACCTACTCGTACACGACGACCGTGAAAAGCTCCGACCTGCCGCTTTCCTACACCGTCGCCGAGGGGAACAAGTCCGGGTGGACGCAGACCTTCCCGGGCAGCCCGAACGACTACACCGGCAGCCTGACGTTCGGCAGCCCGTCGGTCGAGCACCTGGACTTCGGCAACTTCCACAACGTCGCCCTGAGTGGGATCAAGTTCGAGGACGTGAACGGGAACGGGGTGCGGGACACCGGCGACAAGGGGCTGGCCGGGTGGGCGATCAACGTCGGCAACCAGACGGCCACCACCGCCGCCGACGGCACGTGGTCGGTCACCGTCGGCCCGGGCAAGTACGCCATCCAGGAGGCGGCGACCGGCCAGCCGTGGACCAGCTTCACCCAGACCTACGGGACGGCCGGGTACAGCGTCATCGCCGTCAGCGGGGTGGACGTCGGCGGGAACGACTTCGGCAACTTCCACAACGTCGCCCTGAGTGGGATCAAGTTCGAGGACGTGAACGGGAACGGGGTGAAGGACCCGGGGGACACCACCGGGCTGGTCGGGTGGCACATTCTGGTGGACGGGGTGGACAAAGCGACCACCGCCGCCGACGGCACCTGGAGCGTGACGGACGTCGGCCCCGGGCCGCACACGGTTCTGGAGGTGAACCAGAGCGGCTGGACCCAGACCTACGCGATCGCCGGGTACAGCGTCACCGCCGTCAGCGGTCAGAACGTGGGCTTGCTGGACTTCGGCAACTTCCACAACGTCACCCTGAGAGGGGTCAAGTTTTACGACGCCAACATGGACAGGGTCAAGAATAACCTGGAACCGAACGTCTCCGCGTGGCCGGTCACGCTGACCGTCGCCAACGGGCCGTTCGCCGGGACGTACACCGTCGTCACCAACGCGTCCGGCCAGTACGCGTTCGGAGACCTGGACAACGCCGACGGGGATAACAACCCGCTGACCGGGTCCGACCTCGGGCCGGGGGTGGTGTACACGGTGGCCGAGGGGAGCCAGGCGGGCTGGGTGGCCACCACCGCCACCAGCGCCACCGGGACGGTCGGGACGACCGTGACCAGCGGTGCCGCCGCGGTGACCGATTTCGGCAACGTCAAGCTCGGGGCGACCGGCGGGAAGACCCTCGGGTTCTGGTCGAACAAGAACGGCGAGGACGCCATGAAGGTCATGCCGGCCGACGCCTTCGGAGTCGGGATGGCGGGCGCGCTGGGCTACCTGAACTCCCTGGGCCTGGTGAACGCCGCCGGGACGGTGCAGACGTTCGCCACCTACACCCAGTTCCGGTCGTGGCTGCTGAATGCCACCGCGACGAACATGGCGTACATGCTCTCGGCCCAGTTGGCGGCGACCGCCCTGGACGTCCGCGGCGGGTTGGTCGGCGGCACGTCCCTGATCTACGCCCCGAGCCTGACCCCGTTCGGGGTGGCCAACGCCGCCGGGTTCGTGACGGTGAACACTCTGATCGCTGCGGCCAAGGCCGATCTGGCCACGACCGGTCACAAGTTGGTGCTCAGCGACAGCCCGTTCCGGGCCAAGCAGGAGGCGATGAAGATCGTGCTGGACGGCATCAACAACAACCTGTCGATCTCGGTGGTCGGCCTGTCGGCCTGGCACGACTACAACAGCAACGGAGTGATCGACCCGGGCGAAATCTAACGGCGTCCAAGGGGCGGCCGGCGCGGGCCGGCCGCCAACGGGCTAACGAAGGATGCATTCGGCCGGATCTTCCGTTTGGAAAGTTCACTCGGTGACGGATGTTCTGCTGGGGCAATGACCCCTCGCGGACGGCATTCTCATGCTGACGCGCGGCACGAACACTTCGTGGCCGGCGGCGGCGAGGTGCGCGGTCACCCCCAGGAAATTATTCCTCGACCGAGCGGCGGCGGGCGAGCAGGCGGTCGAACCCGCACAGGCCGTGGACGAGAACCACCGGGTGCGGGACGGTCGAATCGATCCCCGGGGGAATCCTTCGCCGGGGTTCGGCAGGCTTGGCCGGGGCCAGCGGGTCGCTACGATAACTGCGGGCCGGGGTGCGATTGGCCGCGACCGTCTTCAGCCCTTCTCTAAGCACCTTCACGAGAAATTCTCCATGGCGCTCGCCGCAGTTCAGCCCGGGACCACGCGCATCGGCTGGGTCGGCACGGGGGTCATGGGCCGCTGGATGTGCCAGCACGCGATGGCCAAAGGTTACGCCGCGACCGTCTTCAACCGCTCCCCCGAGAAGGCGCAACCACTCGTCGAACTCGGCGCGACGTTGGCCAAATCGCCCAAGGAGGTTGCGGCGGCGAGTGACGTGGTGTTCGCCATCGTCGGCTTCCCGCGCGACGTGCGCGAGGTGATCCTCGGCCCCGACGGCGTGCTGGCCGGGGCGAAGCCGGGCACCATCGTCATCGACATGACGACCAACGAGCCGGGCATGGCGCACGAGATCGCCGCCGCCGCCGCGACGAAGCAGGTCCGCACCCTCGACGCGCCCGTCACCGGCGGCGACGTGGGGGCCAAAGCCGGCACCCTGAGCATCATGGTCGGCGGGGACGAAGCGGTCGCTGAGGCCGTGCGGCCGCTGTTCGAGGCGATGGGCAAGACGATCGTCCACCACGGCCCGGACGGCGCGGGCCACCACGCCAAGATGGTCAACCAAATCCTGATTTCGAGTACGATGGTAGCCGTCTGCGAGGCCCTGCTGTACGGCCACAAGGCCGGCCTCGACATGACCAAAGTGCTACAAAGTGTGAGCGTCGGGGCGGCCGGCAGTAAGGCGCTCGAGGTCCTCGGGCCGCGCATGTTGGCGCGCAACTTCGACCCCGGCTTCTACGTCGAGCACTTCATCAAGGACATGGGCATCGCCCTGGCCGAAGCCGAGCGGATGCGCCTGAGCCTCCCCGGACTGGCACTGGCCAAGCAACTCTTCGAGGCGACCCGCGCCCAAGGCCACGGCCGCCTCGGCACGCAGGCACTACTCCTCGCCTTGGAGCACTTAAACGCGGTGCCCCGGTGAGGTGGCGGTTGCTCGTGCTGGGCGTCGGCCTGGCGGTCGGCCTGATCGCGGCCGATCGGCGACCAGGGATAACAAAATCAGTCGAGGGTAACGACTTCGCCGCCGGCGCGAGTGGCGAGTGCCGGTAGGACGGCGTCGGCGTCGTAGCGGAGGAATCGCACGCTGCCGTCGCAGAAGGCGAAGTTCGCCCCGCCCGTGTGCGGAGACCAGAAGTGGAACGCACCGCACGGGTCGGCGAACCCGAGCGGTGCCGGGGTAAACCTGTAGGGTCCGGGTCCGCACGGCGAACCGAACGGCGTGGCCAACAGTTTCGACTCCCGGACCCCAAGGATCATCTCGGCCGACCCTTTGCCGTCCTGACCGTGGCCGGCGTACCACCAGCCCAGGCGGAAGTCGTGGCTCGGCGGACGCTCCCCAATCATTAGCGTGTTCGAGGTCCCGTCGGTCACGTCCGTCAGCCGCACTTTCGAATCGCTGAAGAGAACCCCCAGACGGCTGACGGAGTCGGTCCCCGACACCCCCAGGTAACTCGTCAGGGCGACGCGCAACTGCTCCGAGATCGAGAACTGACTTTCCCGCACCCGCGGGTCGGTGGGGCACGCGAAGGCCGCGATCACTGTTGCGAGTGGGGTGTGCGGGGGGCTGAGGAACGGGACGGGCACCTGGCGGTAGGCGAGGGTTGCGGCGTCGTAAACCGCCTTCTGCTCGAGTTCCGGCAGAATGTCCAGGGTCCAGCCCGAGTCGGGCTGCTTCTGCGGGTTCGTCTTGGAGCGGTGGCCCGGCGGCAAGACGCCGAAAGCGTCGTGGCGGTGGTGCAGGGCCAAGGCGAGTTGTTTGAGCCGGTTCTGGCAGTCGGCGCGGGCCGCCGCGGCGCGCACCTTTTGCACGGCCCCGAGGACCAGCCCCGTCAGGATGCCGATGATCGCAATTGCGACGAGCAGTTCGATCAAGGTGAATCCGCGTCGTCGGGAGGAGTTACACATGGTCGTTCCCGGTTGGGGGGTTACGCCGCGCGGGACGAGGCCCGCCGTCGAAGGTGCCGAAACACGACGGCCATCGCGGCCGCGACGCCCGCAGCGAGGAGCAACCAGACGGACAACGGGATTCGGGGGGCGAACGAAATTCCGGCCGGCTCTGGCAGCCCGAAAGCCGACAGGGAGCACTCGGCGTCGGTCAACGCCGTGCCCGGGCTGACCGACTTCACAGCAATCGAGATATCGGGTTTGGGTGGATTTTTGCCGTCGTGCGACACAAATTCGTAGCCCGCAATGTCCGGCATCACCGACCCGTAATCCTTGTAAAGATAAACCTCCTCGGACTCGTCTGGCGAACTAACAAGGCCGAATCGATAACCTAGACATACGTATCCGGCGGATGGCAAGAAGTAAAAAGTGTACGACAGGACACGATCTCCACCTTGCGGCATTTTTTCGGTGTTGATCCCAGTCACTTGATAAACGGCAAGATTCCGGTGATTGATCGGCCCGGAAGAAGTCACAGAGAACTGACTAGACTTGAATACGTTGAGGTAGCTATTTTGCCGCGAGTAGCACCGGTAGGGGTAACGAAACTTGCTCCGTTCGACTTCCGTGGATTTGCTCAACTCGGGAGGATTGGGCGTTACCGACACGATCACATTCCCGGCAGGACGCTGATCGACGACAAAACCATATTGCGAGTTTCCGCCCGTGACCCTCCCCCCACTACCCTGCCCAACGACTTTTAGGTCCGTGGGCGTGACTGTTTTGACATGGAGTGATTCCTGAAGATATTTCGCCCCGTCGAATTTAATGCGAAGTGTTTCGACTCTTCGCAAACCTTTCGACGCAGGCTGAATGAAGTCAAATTCAACATCGAGACGACCGTAACGGCTGGCCAGGGACTTCTGACACTTCTCATATTCTGTCATGAACTGTTGGAAATTCTGTGCCGTCGCACATTGTGAAACGGCCAGAACCGACATTACAACGAAAACGAGGCGAATCATGAAGTTCCTCAGGTACGGGCAGTCGTTTGCATCAAGCCGCCGGCCTAACACTTACTCGCTGATGCCTGTCCCAATGATCACGGTAGTTACGCTACAAGCGCAACACTTGTTTTCAGTGACCGAACAAGTACCTGGCTTGTCACCCACGTAGCATTGTTGACCTGGGTCCACACATCCGGCGCAGGTTTGGCCATCTGCACCGGCTTTGGAGACACAAGTCGCAAGGTTGACAGCGGCGCTGAGGTTCTGGACAGGGCACGCCATGACGGCGAAGACCAGCAGCGCGATGGCCGCGCCCCCACTCAACGAGGACAACATCGAGTAAAGCTTCGACATACTCCAACTCCTTTAACTGATCGCACACTCACAGCCCCCAGGGACCACCCCTGGGGGTAGTCTCAAGGACGCACGTTCACGCCGATGAGCAGGCGGATCGTGCGGTGTTTGTCGCTGTCAGTCCAGATCTCTGCGGTCCGGGTTAAATGACCAGGAGTTGTCGTGTCGGGGATTCGCAGCCCGACGCGGAAGCTGACCGATTGACCAGCCTCGATCGTCAGGGGCAAACTGGCCGTCGTCACGCACGAGCAATCTGCCGTGCCCCCGATGAGTCGGACCGAACCGGCCGAGTAGTTAGTGATCGTTGCAGTGCGTTCAATCGACTCCCCCGTCTGACCCGTGCCGAAGTCGAGATAGGATGGCGCGTGTAATTGCTCCCCGCGGAGGTTGGCCAGCGTTGCGGGCAGAAAACCGAAAATCGCTATTCCGACGCCGCAGACGACCGCGACAATACCGGCGGCTGTGCTCGTGGCGAGTGCGAGTCCGCGCGAGTTGACGGGGGGCATTGCGAACGGTGGTCGGGCCCATCCGAGGCATAAGAGGGCCAGGACATCGACGCCGAAGGCCCACCAAGGTGACGCCTTGAGCACGCCGAAACATCCGCAGTCGGCGACCCCTTGAAGTCCGAGCGTGAGGCTGATGGCCGAGAAGAGTCCGAACGTCGTGACAGCAGCCAGCCAACCCAACCAACGAATAGTCCCACTCATCAGCCACACGCCGAGTAACAACTCCCACCCGATCGCCACGGCTTGCAACTGCGGAGACGACAAGACTCCGACGGTGGGGAGGGAGGACGTGTCAGAGCCGTAAGATTTCAGTGCGGCGGCCGGCACGGTGTGCTCCACCGGTCCGAGCTGGCGCCAGGCCGTGTTGAAGCGGTCAAGCG
>JAYTSV010000146.1:0-18384 GCA_043745465.1 Fimbriiglobus sp. | reverse complement strand
GGCAAATCCAGTCGCTGGGCTTCAGCTACGACTGGGACCGCGAGGTCGATACGACCGACCCCGACTACTTCCGCTGGACGCAGTTCATCTTCCTGACGATCCACGACACCTGGTACGACAACGAGCAAAACCGCGGACGGCCCATCAGCGAACTGCCGATCCCCGACGGCATGATCGACCCCGACGCGGTGCGGAAGTACCGGGACGCGCATCGCTTGGCGTACCAGGGCGAGGCGATGGTGAACTGGTGCCCGGCGATGGGCACGGTCCTCGCCAACGAGGAAGTCGTCGATGGCAAGAGCGACGTGGGCAACCACCCCGTCGAGCGCCGCGCCTTACGCCAGTGGTTGCTGCGCATCACGAGATACGCCGAACGCCTGTTGAGCGACCTCGACACGGTCGAGTGGCCGGACTCGATCAAGGCGATGCAGCGCCAGTGGATCGGCAAGAGCGAGGGGGCCGAGGTTCTATTCGAGGTCATTGATGGCGGCAACGGCCCGGAAGGGCTGGGCACCTATGCCCCTCCGATTTACGTGTACACAACACGCGCCGACACGCTCTACGGCGCGACGTACATGGTGCTGTCGCCAGAGCATTCCCTGGTCGATTTCCTCACTACACCGGATCGTTGCGCGGCGGTGCAGGCTTACAAGCGGTCCGCGCAGTTCAAGAGTGACCTCGAACGCACGGAACTCGCCAAGTCAAAAACCGGCGAGTTTACAGGGGCCTATGCGTTGAACCCTGTCAACGGCGAGAAGGTGCCGATCTGGATCGCCGACTATGTGCTGGCGAGTTACGGCACCGGTGCCATCATGGCCGTGCCCGCACACGACGAGAGGGACTTCGAGTTCGCCACCAAATTCGGCCTGCCCATTACAACTGTCGTGCAGCCTCCCGAGGCGTGGCTGAAGAAGACCGGCAGCACGCTCGACAAGCTGACTCAGGCATACGTCGATGAAGGACCGCTTGTCAACTCGGGCGACCTCGACGGCCTCCCGACTGACGCCGCGAAGAACAAGATCACGTCGAAGCTCGATTCGATCCAGTGCAGACTTAAGGTCAACTTCAAGTTGCGCGACTGGCTCTTTAGCCGGCAACGCTACTGGGGCGAGCCGTTCCCGCTGCTGCACGAACTTGGCGACGACGGCAAGCCGAACGGCGTCGTCCGACGACTCGGCGTCGAGGATTTGCCGTTGAAACTTCCCGACTTGGCGGACTTCAACCCCGACGGCAACGTCGAAGGCCCCGTGGCCAAGGCGACTGAGTGGGTCAACGTGACCCTTGACGGCAAGCGCTACAAGCGCGAGACGAACACGATGCCGCAGTGGGCCGGCTCGTGCTGGTATTATTTACGTTACATTGACCCTAAGAATAGCGGGGCGCTCGCCGACCCCGCCAAGCTGAAACATTGGCTGCCGGTGGACCTGTACATCGGCGGGGCCGAACACGCCGTCTTACACCTGCTATATTCGCGCTTCTGGCACAAGGTCCTATTCGACCGCGGCATCGTGCCGTGCGCGGAGCCGTTCCAGCGGCTCGTCAATCAGGGCATGATCCTCGGCGAACCCGAGTACCACATCACCCCGGCGAGCCTTCTGACCAACGTTGCGAAACTTGACGAACTCGGTATCGAGACCGAGCAACGTGGGGAAAGCATGGACGATATCGTGTTGAAGGATGTCGGCGAGGAGCGGACGGAGAAGCGTAAGGGCAAGACGTACTTGAAGGGCACTGAAATCGAGTTGAGTTCCCGTGCCGAAAAGATGTCGAAGTCGCGCGGCAACGTCGTCAACCCCGACGACGTGGTGCGTGAATACGGGGCCGACTCGCTGCGGCTGTACGAGATGTTCCTGGGGCCGCTCGAAGCGACGAAGCCGTGGAACACCAAGGGCGTCGAGGGCGTGTCGCGCTTCCTCGCCCGCGTCTGGCGGCTCGTCGTCGATGACAGTGCCGAGACGTTGATGCTCAACCCGAAGGTCACTGACACCGCACCGTCACCGGAGACGCTGCGCGAGCAACACCGCGTCGTCCAGAAGGTGACGCTCGACACCGAGCGGATGCAGTTCAACACCGCCATCAGCGCGATGATGGAGTTGACGAACCACCTGACCGGCCTCGAAGCCCGCCCGCGCTCGACGCTCGAAGCGCTCGTGCTGCTGCTCGCGCCCTACGCCCCGCACGCGGCCGAGGAACTGTGGCGTGCCTTGGGCCACGGGC
Organism: Fimbriiglobus sp.; assembly: GCA_043745465.1. Lineage (GTDB taxonomy): Bacteria > Planctomycetota > Planctomycetia > Gemmatales > Gemmataceae > Fimbriiglobus. The sequence continues at coordinate 16,167 of JAYTSV010000146.1, read as the reverse complement.
CGACGCTGGCCTACGAGTCGTGGCCGGCGTTCGACCCGGCGCTCGTCGCCGAGGACGAGATCGAAGTCGCGGTCCAAATCGCCGGCAAGGTCAAGGCCCGCCTCAAAGTCCCGGCGGACGTGACCGATGCGGCCCTCGAAGCGGCCGCGCTGGCGCACCCCGACGTGAGCGCCGCGCTGGCCGGCCGGACGCCGAAGAAGGTCATCGTGGTGCCGCGACGCATGGTGAACATCGTCGTGTAGCCGGCGGGACCCGAGTGGCCTTCCGCGCCCCCCGGCGTTTTGGTACAAGCACGTCGCCAAGACCGCCGCGCCTCCTCGGGACGGACCCCCCGTGTACAAATTCCTGCTCTGCTCGAAGTACCTGCGGACGCGCTACCTGGCGTTCGTCTGCATCGTCTCGGTGATGCTCGGCGTCGCCACACTCATCGTCGTCAACAGCGTCATGAGCGGGTTCAGCCACAAGCTGCAGAACCGCCTGCACGGCATCCTCTCGGACGTGATGATCGAGACCGACCGGGCCGACGGCCTGCCCGAGCCGCCGGACGCGATCGTCGCGCGGGTCATGGCGTCGTCGGTCGGCAAGTACGTCGAGGCGACTTCGCCGACGGTCGAGGTCATGGCCCTGTTGCAGTTCCAGGTCCGCAACCGGCACACCGGCGAGCGCATCCCGATCACGAAGCACGTCCGCATGATCGGCGTCGAGCCGGCCCGGCACGCCAAGGTCGGCAAGTTCCTCGAATACCTGCAGCGGCAAAAGGACGGCGGCGTGGCGTCGTTCGCGCTGACCCCCGACGCCCTCGGCCGGTTCGATTTCAACCGCAACTTCGGCGACTGGGAGCCGCGCGACGCCAACGCCGCGACGAAGCTGCTGGACATGCCCACAGTTCGCATCCCGCAAGTCCCGCCAATGGACGCGCCTCCGGGGATGTTCCTGCCGGCGCTGCCCGTGCCCGACCGGGTGAGTGCGCCGCCGCCTCTCGTCCCGGTCGCCGGCCCGCCGCGGGTGCCCGGCCTGTTCATCGGCCACGCCATCGCGCACCACACCTGGAAAGACCCGGAGACCGGCGTGTCCGAAACGATCAACCTGCTGCGCGAAGGGGACGAAGTCTTCCTGGCGACGGTCGGGGCGACCGGCATGAAGCCGGTGGCGAGTACGTTCGCCGTCGCGGACTACTTCCGCTGCGAGATGAGCGAGTACGACAACACCTTCGTCTACGTCGCCCTCGACGAACTGCAGTCGATGCGCGGCATGGGCGGCCGCGTCAACACCGTGCAGATCAAGCTCATCCCGTCCGCCGCGGCCGACCACGAACTCGTCCACAAGACGATCATCCCCGAACTGCAAAAGATGTTCGGCCGGGAGGTCGGCACCAACGTCGTCTCGTGGCAACAGCACCAGGGGGCGCTGCTCGAAGCCATCGACATCGAACGCGGCATCCTGAACCTGCTGCTGTTCATGATCGTCGGCGTTTCGGGCTTCAGCATCCTCGCCATCTTCACGATGATCGTGTCCGAGAAGTACCGCGACATCGGCGTCTTGAAGTCCCTCGGGGCGTCGAGCCGCGGGGTGATGAGCATCTTCGTCAGCTACGGGCTGATGCTCGGCGTCGTCGGGTGCGGCCTGGGCACGCTGTTGGGCCTGGGGATCACGGTCTACATCAACGAGATCGAGGGCTTCTTGACGCTCGTCACGAAGCAGCAAATCTTCGACCGCGGCGTCTACTACTTCGACAAAATCCCGACCAACATCGAATCGACCACGGTGATCCTCGTCAACGTCGGGGCGCTGAGTACGTCCGTGCTGTTCAGCGTGCTCCCGGCCTTCCGCGCCGCCCGCCTGCACCCGGTCAACGCGCTGCGGTTCGAGTAGGCTCCGAGTCGGTTTGTGCTTTCTTCGCCGAAGGGAATCGCGATGCTCGCCGCCACGAATCTGCGCAAGACGTACCGCCGCAACGCCGACCAGGTGAAAGTCCTCCAGGGGCTGTCGCTCGACGTTCACGCCGGGGAATTCCTCAGCGTCGTCGGCGCGTCCGGGTCCGGCAAGAGCACGCTGCTGCACCTGCTCGGGACGCTCGACGTGCCGGACGAGGGCACGATCGCACTCCACGGCCGGCGCATCGACAACGTCACCTCACGCGAGCGGGACGAGTTGCGGAACACCGTCTTCGGCTACATTTTCCAGTTCTACCACCTGCTCCCCGAGTTCAACACGCTCGACAACGTGCTGATGCCGGCGTACATTTCGAACTCGCTGTTCAAGTGGTTCGCCACGCGCAAGGAGTGGCGCAAGCGGGCCGAGGCGATGCTGGACCGCGTCGGCCTGTCGCACCGGCTGACGCACCGGCCGCGCGAACTGTCCGGCGGCGAGATGCAACGGGCGGCGGTCGCGCGGGCGCTGCTGTGCCGGCCGCAAATCCTCATGGCCGACGAGCCGACGGGCAACCTGGACGCCGAGATCGGCGCGGACATCGTGCGGTTGCTCCGCGAGTTGAACCGCGACGACGGCATCACCATCGTGATGGTCACGCACAACCTCGACATCGCGGCGACGACCGACCGCGTGTTGCGGATGACGCACGGCAAGCTGAACACCGACGCGCCCGCGGCGTTCACCCGGCCCAAACTCGCCGCGGTTTGAGGCGTACAAAAGCGGCATGGGAAAAGTCTACCTCGACGGCCGGTTCGTGGACAAGCTCGACGCCAAGGTGAGCGTCTTCGACCACGGCCTGCTCTTCGGCGACGGCGCGACGGTCGGCCTGCGCATCGTCGCCGGCAAGCTGCCGCTGCTCGACGCCTCCCTCGACCAACTCTTTGCCACGGCCACCCGCCTCGGCCTGCGCGTCAGCGGCGACCGCGATGCCCTTGCCGCGGCGGTTCTCGAAAGTGTCGCCGTCAACGCCCGGCAAGTCGGCTACGTCCGCATCCTGCTCACGCGCGGCGCGGGGATGCTGGCCCACGACCCGCGCAAGTGCGAGCCGTCCGTGATCATCATCGCCGACGACGTGCTGCCGTACCCCGACGACGTGACCGAACACGGCCTGCACGTCGTGACCGCGAAGACCGTCCGCCGTACCGGTAACGTCGAGGACGGCGGCTTCACACTCAGCGGATTGACGGCCGTCCTGGCCAAGCAAGAGGCGCTGGCCCGCGGGTGCCTCGACGCCGTGATCTTGAACGCGGCCGAGGACGCGACCGGGACGATCGACGCGGCCGTCTACCTCGTCACCGGCGGTCGCGTCGTCACGCCGGACCCCGCATCGAACCCGGACGCGGTTTACACGCGCTGGTTGCTCGACCGCTTCGCCGAGTGGGGCAGGGCGGTGGACGTGACGCGGGTGACGCCCGACGACCTCCGCGCGGCGGACGAACTGTTCCTCGCCGGCACCGTGACCGGGGTCGTACCGATCGTCGCGCTCGACGGGCAAACCGTCGGCGACGGGACGGCCGGGCCGGTGACCCGCGACATCCGCCGGCGTGCCGTACAATGGCACCATGAGTGAAGACCTCACCCCCGAGATGGTCGCCAAGCGCGACCGACTGCTCGCCGTCCTGGCCGATCTGCCCGGCGTCGCGGTCGCGTTCAGTGGCGGCGTCGATAGCGCCGTCGTCGCCAAGGCGGCGGCCCTCGCCCTCGGACCGAAGGCACTGGCGGTGACGGCGGACAGTGCGAGTGTGCCGCGGTCCGAACTCGCCGACGCCAAGAAACTCGCGGCAGTCATCGGCATCCGCCACGTCGTCGTAACGACCGAGGAGTTCGACAACGCCGACTACCTCAAGAACGACGGCACCCGCTGCTACCACTGCAAGAGCGAACTGTACGGCCGCATCGAGACACTTCTGCCGACGCTGGACGTGCCGGTGATTTGCAGCGGGGCGAACCTCGACGACCGCGGCGACTACCGCCCCGGGCTGACCGCCGCTGCCGAACACGCCGTGCGACACCCGCTCCAGGAAGCCGGCTTCACGAAGGCCGACGTGCGACGACTGGCCCGCTTCTGGCACCTCCCGGTCTGGGACAAGCCGGCGTCGCCGTGCCTGTCGAGCCGGCTCGCGCCCGGCCTCGCCGTGACGGCCGAGCGGACCCTGCGGGTCGAACTGGCTGAGGCGTTCCTGCACGCGCACGGTTTGCGCGAGTGCCGGGTGCGTTACCACGAGGGCGACCTGGCCCGCGTCGAAGTGCCGGCCGGCGAAGTCGCCCGGTTCGCCGCGGAACCGTTGGCCGGCGAACTCGTGGCGCGCTTCCGCGAACTGGGGTTCCAGTTCGTCACGCTCGACTTGCAAGGCTTTCGCAGTGGCAACCTGAACGGCCTGATTTCCCTCGCTGTCAAGCGGCGTTTCGCGCCGACCCCCGCCGGGACCGCGTCATGACCCCCCTCGCCGCCGACCAGGCCCTCGCCGCGTATTTCCTGGAAGCCCGCAGTAAAATTCTCGACCTGGCGGCATTCCTCGACCGCGTCCAGCGCGGTGAAGGTGCGACGCAAACCTCGACCGATCCCAGGTTGGAACGGGTCGCGCGGGCCTTGCAGATTCTTTTGGCCGAACCGGGCGGCAGGGCCGAGGCCGTGCAACGGGTTTTCTCGCTGGACTACGATTCCGGGTGGAAGATTCCGGAACCGCGTTGATTTGCCCGTCAGTTCGGGTGACAATCTCACCTAATCGATAGAAACGTCTGTGTCGGCGGCCGATCACGGCGCGACCCGATCACCCCCCTTGACCTCCGTCGAGAGCGAATATGCCGATCAAAGTGACCTGTTCCAAGTGCCAGGGCGTACTCCACGCCCCGGACGATGCCGGCGGCAAGCGGGGCAAGTGCCCGACGTGCGGCAACGTGCTCGCCATTCCCGGCGGGTCCGGCGGGTCGATGATCCCGCCCGAGTCGGACCAACCGCTCGCGCAGACGCCGTTCAACGCCGCCCCGCCGCCCCGCCAGGCCTCGACCGCGTTCGGGTCGCCGGGGACCGACGACCGTCGCGGGTCGTTCGCCCCGGGGCTAATCGGTCCCGGATCGTCGGTTTCCGCCCCGATGCCGGACGGTCGGCCCGCGATCGGGAACCGCGTCGCCGCCGGCGGCCAGGAGCCACGCAAGTCCGGGGACCCGTTCTCGAAGTCCGGGCCGCGCCCGTCGCCGGCCGAAGCGGACGCCGCGAGCCGGTCGTGGCGGCGGACCCGTCGCGGCCTCTGGTTCGTGCAGGCCGGCTACTTCTGCGCCCTCGTCGCCGTCGTCGCCCCGGCTGCGTTGACGATCGCGGTCAAGGCGGGCGTGAAACTGCCCGACAAGCCGGGGCTGCTCAAGCTGGAGGAACTCCGTATGCCGACCGAAATCCTCTACGCCTCCTTCTTGATTCCGGCGGGACTGGCGTTCCTGCTGCTCACCCTGGGCCGCGTCGGGGCCGCGAGTGCCCCGCGGGCCTCCTATGCCCGCGGGCTGTTCCAGGCGTCCTCACTGGCCACCCTGTTCAGCCTCCTGGGGGTGATCGCGTTGACCGTCGTCATCGTCGCCCAGGTTGCCATCGGGTTGTACCCCGGGTTGCTGCTGCCCGAAGACGTTCAGGGCATCGTGCAGCGGGTCGGGATTGCCGTTGCCGCCGTGCTCGCGCCGATGGCCGAACTCTGGTTCGTCGTCGCGCTCGGGCGGATGGGTGCGGGGTTGCACGACGACCGTCTCGCCGGCCGCGGCACCCGGGCACTCGTGTACGCCGGGTTGCTCTTCATCGTTGCCGGCTTGGTGACTTACGCCATCAGCTATTACCACAGCGAAATCAACCAGATGTTCGCCGACCAGGTTCAGCCCAAATTGACGACCCTGGGCGACAAGCAAGCGTTCGTAGTGCCCGGAATTGCCATCGCCGCCGGACTGATCGTGTGGCTGGTTTACGTCCGCCTGGTGGGGGCGGCCCGGGGTGCCATTCTCGGCTGGCTCGACGTGAACCGCGGCTAACGGTGACGGCCGGCGGGCGATTACGGTCTGTAGGTCGGGGGACTGCGACCATGTTGGATGCACTGTCTGTGCTGGTGCGATTTTGCTGCCCGAACTGCGGCGCGGGCATGAAGGGCAGCCGCGCGGACGGCGGTAGCGTTCAAACCTGCCGCCGCTGTGGTGAGGCGATCCGCGTCCCCGGCCGGCAGCACCCCTTCGAGTGCGACCTCCCCGACTCGCCGGCCGTTTCGCCCCAGGCCCAGGCCGGCGGCCGCGAGGGGTTACGGCTCCTGTCTCTCGGGCACTCCCTCGTCGTCGTTCAGGGCACGTTGATCGTCGCGGCTTACGTCTTGTGGGCCGCGCTGGAAGGCTTGCCGCAAGTCCTGGACCGCGACCCCGGGCCGTGGCGGAACCTGTTCCTGGCCATCTGGGCCACGGATTTGATTCTGCTCGCAGTACAGTCCGGCGTGAAGTGGCTCGGCTACCAGAAGTGCGAGGCCGCAGCATTTGTCGTCGAGTCGGTCGGGTGGGTGACGCTCGCCCGCTTCGCCGTACTCTTGCGGGGCCTCGGTTACTTGATGGCGTGTGCCCCGTGGCTCATGGCCAGTACGCCGGACGCCACGTCTCCACTGGTCAAGGCGTTCGTGCAGATCGGCCACGTCACCTGGATGGCCGGGCTGCTCGGCGAGTTCGGCATCTTAGTCGTCTGGCACCGCCTCCTCACGGAACTCGGCGACGCCAGTTCAGCCGCTCCCGTCGCCCGCTTCGTCGCCTGGACGGCCGGCCTCGTCCTGACCGCGTCGGCGTGCGTCAGCCTGACCGCCATGACCCTCATCATCCTGCTCCGCCGCGTCGCCCCGGCCGCGACCCCGCTCCAGGGCGTCCGCCTGAACTTCGCGGCCGTCCCCACGGAAGGCTGGATCATAGTCGCCGGGCTGTTCGCACTCTTGACCGCGTTCGCGCTGGTCGTCGCGGTCCGCTACCGGGGCGTGTTGAAGTGCGTCGAACGCAGCCTGCAAGTCGCACCTCGTTCGTGATCTCGCCCGCGCGGAACGTTCCCATGACCCTGGCGATCGAAACCCGCGGCCTGTCCCGATCGTTCGCCGGCGTTCGGGCCGTGGACGCCCTCGACCTCCGCGTCGAGCGGGGAACCTTCTACGGGTTTCTCGGCCCGAACGGCGCGGGCAAATCGACGACGATTAAGATGCTGACCGGCCTCCTGGCCCCCTCCGCCGGGGAAATTCACGTCCTCGGCCGCAACGTGCTTGACTCCGCCGAGGCGCTCGACGCCAAGCGGCACGTCGGCGTCATCCCGGAGAACCTCGCGCTGTTCGACAACTTGACGGCGCGGGAGTACCTCACGTTCGTCGGCCGGATGCACCTCCTGCCCCGCGACGACGTGCGGTCCCGGTCCGACGAACTGCTCGGCGTGCTCGGCCTCGACGCGGAGGACGGCAAACTCGCCCTCGAATACTCCCACGGCATGCGCAAGAAACTCGCCCTGGCCGCGGCCCTGCTAGCCAACCCCGACTTGCTCTTCCTGGACGAGCCGTTCGAGGGCCTCGACGCGGTCACGTCCCGGGTCGTCCGGGACATCCTGGCCCGGTACGTGGCCCGCGGCTCGACCGTGTTCCTCACGTCCCACGTGCTCGAAGTCGTCGAGAAACTCTGCACCCACGTCGGCGTGATCGTCCGCGGCAAGTTGGTCGAGCAGGACTCGATGGAATCGATCCGCGCGGCCGGGTCGCTCGAAGACCGGTTCCTCAAAGTCGCCGGGGCCGACGCGGCCCCCACCGCGCGGGTGAAGTGGCTGGAGGCCCAGGAATCGTGACCCGCGAACACTTCTTCGCCTTCGTCTGGCTCCGCTACCGCCTGCGGATGAACCAACTCCGCCGGGGCGGGGCGGCGAACGTCATCGTCCTCGGGGTGGTCGCGATCGCCCTGGCCGTCACGGCCGTCGGGGCGGGCGTCGGCGGGTTCCTCGTCGGCCTGCTCGCCCTCGGAGACGCATACCCCGCGGTCGTGCTTTTGGCCTGGGACGCGGTCGTCGGGGTGTTCTTGTTCGTTTGGATGATCGCGCTGATGGCGGACCTCCAGAAGTCGGAAGCCGTGTCGGTCGAGCGGGTGCTGCACCTGCCGGTCTCGCCGGCCGGGGCGTTCGCGGTCAACTACCTCAGCTCGTTGTTCAGCCTCAGTCTCGGCTTATTCCTACCGGGATTCGTCGGCTTCGCCCTCGGTCTGGCCGGGTCGCGCGGCCCGCTGATGCTCCTCGTCCTGTCACTGTTGGCCGCGTTCTTGTTCGCCGTGACGGCCCTGACGTACCAGTTCCAGGGCTGGTTGGCCGCGCTGATGTCGAACCCCCGACGGCGGCGGACGATCGTCGTCCTCATGACCCTCGGCTTCGTCCTGGTGGCTCAAGCCCCGCAAGCCATGAACATCGCCCGGATGTCGGGCCGGTCGGACGACGGCACGGCTCAGAACGCGGCCCTGGCGGAGGCCGGTGAAGAGCGCAATGCGGCTTTGAAATCGGCCGGTGAAGAGCACAGTGCGGCTTCAGCGGCGGCCGGCGAAGACGCGGTTGCTGCGACCGGTGCGGCCACGGCCGCACTCAAAGCCGGCAAATTGACATCGGACCAGTACGGGGCACGACTCGACCAGAACGTGCGAGACCATCAGGCCCGTCTCGACCGGCTCGTACAGGACTATAAGGCCCGATTGGAGCGGATCAGCGCCGAGTCTTTCGCTCGCCAGGAGCAGCACAGCCAAACCGTGATTGCGACGCAAGCGAAAGCACGAACCGAACGGCTCGAACGCTGGGCGTGGGTTGTCAACGCGGTCTTCCCGCCCGGGTGGCTGGCGCTCGGGGCGGCGTGTTTGGCCGACGGCAATCCGCTCCCGGCCCTGCTCGGCACCCTCGGCCTGACCGTGATCGGGGCGGGCGGGCTGTGGCGGGCGTACCGGACGACCGTGCGGATGTCCACCGGCCGGGACACGGGCGGCGAAGGTCGTCCGGGCCTCGGCTCCAAGCCCGTCGGCCCGCGGCGACTTTCGATGGCCGAGTGGCGGCTCCCGTGGGTGAGCGAGCCGGCGGCTGGCGTCGCGGCGGCCGGGTTGCGTTCGCTCCTCCGCGCCCCGGAAGCGAAAATGGTCTTTCTCGGTCCGGCGCTGTTTCTCATCGTCTTCGGGTCGATCGCCGCGACGATGGCCGCGTCACCGCCCGCTTACCTGCGACCGGTGATCGCCGCGGGCGGGGCCGGGATGGTCTTGTTTGCCGCGACTGCCTTGGTGTGCAATCAATTCGGCTACGACCGGGCCGGGTTCCGGGCTTACGTCCTCGCGCCGGTCTCCCGCCGCGATATCCTTCTCGGGAAAAACCTAGCCGCCGCCCCGCTCGCCCTCGGGATGGCCTGGACGACCGTTTTCGCGGTCGGCGTCGTCTACCCGATGCGGTTCGACCACTTGCTGGCAACGCTCTTTCAGGCCGCGACGATGTACTTGATTTTGTGCGGGTTGGGCAACGCCGCGTCGGTCTTCTTCCCGCTGCCGATTGCCGCGGGGGCGGTCCAGGCGAGTGGGGTGCGGTTCGCCCAGGTCTTCGGGCAGATGCTGATCGGGTCGCTCTTGCCGGTCGTTGCGGCACCGACCTTCCTGCCGCTCGGCATCGAAGTCGCTCTGGCCGAAGGCGTCGGGTGGGGCGGGCTGCCGGTTGCCCTCGTCCTGTCCGTACTGGTGTTGGCGGTCGTCGCGGCGCTCTACCGGCGAGTCCTGACCTGGGAGGGCCGACTGCTCGCCGCGCGGGAACAGGAAGTCCTGCGGGTGGTGACCTCGAAGGAGGAGTAACCTCAACCCGTATCAACACCTCGGTCGTGCGACGGCGTTCGACGGCTCGGGCTTTGCCGGGGAATCGGCCTTGGCAATCGTGACGCCCGGGCTATTCTGTTAGCTTCTTGACGAACTCTGCTCAGGGTGGCTCATGTACGCGATTTTTGAAGACGGCTCCCGACAATACCGCGCCGAAGCCGGCAAGCTCATTGTCCTCGACTACCGGGCCGACGTGAAAGAGGGCGACACGATCGAACTCTCCCGCGTCCTGCTCGTGGGTAAGGACAGCGGTGCGACCATCGGCTTGCCGCACGTCGTCGGGGCGAAGGTTCTCGCCACGGTCGTCGGCTTCCCGACCGTCAAGACGATGACGCAAAAGTTCCGCCGCCGCAAGGCCTCGAAGCGGCTCCGCGGCCACACCCAACCGCACATCCGGGTCAAAGTCGAGTCGATCGTCGGCTAACGTCCCGCGCAGATCGCACTTGCTCTTCGCACTCGCCCGGTGACCGATCACCCGGCGAGTGTTCCTTTGCGCGCCGAGCATTGATCGCCCGGCGGATCGTCAGTTGTTCGCAGGGGTGGGGTTCCGGGGGCCGTCGGAAATTGTTACAAAGGGCCGGTACGGTTCGATCCCACCTGCCGAGATGCCCCGATGCCAGCCCCCCTCACGACGCGGCCGAGTCTTTCTGCCCTGGAAGCCCGAACGGTGCCCGCCGCCAATCTTCAATTCCTGCACCAGTCGCCGTATGCCGCCGTCGCCTCGATTGACGTTTATATCAACGACACCAAAACCCTGAACGACGTTCCCTTCCGGCAAGCCACGGCGTTCCTGAGCGTCCCGGACTCCGTGCCGCTCAAGATCGACATCGTCGCCGGGGCGGCGGCCGACAACAAGACTCCACTGTTCACGCGAACCCTGACCCTGGCCCCGAACACCGACGCAATCGCTGCAGTCGTGGGCAACCCGGGCGATTCGACGACGGCGAGCAAGTTGGGGCTGGCCGTTACTACGGTCGCGCGGGCGGCGGCCTCGAAAGCGGCCACGGCCGACTTCACCGTGCTGCAAGCCTCGCCCGACTCGCCGACGATCGACGTCAAGATTCGCGGCACGGGCACCGTCGCCAACGACATCCCGTTCTCGAACTACGGCTCCGGGTACACCTCGGTGCCGCCGGGCAAGTACGTCGTCGATGTCACCCGCGGCGACGGGATCACGCCGGTCGGCTCCTTCAACCTCGATTTGACGAGTGCCGGCGGCACGGCCCGGGCGCTCATCCTCAGCGGGTTCGCGGCGGCGAAGTTCCCCACCGACCCGCCGCTGGCCCTCGTCACCGTGGACGGCAAGGGCTTCGGCACGGTCCTGACGCGCGCGACGCCCTTCGGCCAAACGAAGTACGCCGTCGGCGGCAACGGCACCGCGACCCTCTTCAACTTCGACGGCACGCCCGGCATTACGGTGACGCTCCCGCCGACGGCGGCTAACCAGCCCCGGCTCAACTCCGAACGGGTCGCCGTCGGGGACGTGAACGCCGACGGCGTCGCGGACCTGATCGTGGCCGTCGGCCCCGGCGGCACGGACGCGCAACACTCGCTCGCCGGCATCGACCAGGTCTTCATCTACGACGGCGCGACGGGGGCCGTACTGAAGTCGCTCACGCCCTTCGAGACCGCCTTCACCGGCGGGCTTTTCGTCGCCGTCGCGGACCTCAACAACGACGGGTATGCCGACATCGTGATCTCGCCCGATCAAGGCGGCGGGCCGCGCGTGCAGATTTTGAGCGGGAAAACCTTCGCCCCGCTCATCCCCGACTTCTTCGGCATCGCCGACACGAGCTTCCGCGGCGGCGCGCGACCGGCCTTCGCCGACGTGAACGGCGACGGCACGCCCGACTTGATCGTCGCGGCCGGCTACGGGGGCGGGCCGCGCGTCGCGGTGTTCAACGGCCTGAGTCTGTTGCCGGGCGGTTCGCCGGGCCGTCTCTTCCCGGACTTCTTCGCCTTCGAGAATACCCTGCGGAACGGGGCCTACGTCGCCGGCGGGGACATCGACGGCGACGGCCTCGCGGACGTGATCGCCGGCGGCGGGCCGGGCGGCGCGCCGCGCGTCCTGGTGCTGAGCGGGAAAGACTTGCTCGCGGCGACGAGTACGCTGACGCCCCTGGCCAACTTCTTCGCCGGGGACACGGCCAACCGGGACGGGGTGCGAGTCGCCGCGAAAGACCTCGACGGGGACTACCGCGCCGACATCGTCGCCGGAATCGGGCCGACCGGCACGACGACGACGGTCCGCACCTTCGCCGGCAAATCGCTGCCCCTGGCGGGCGCGGCCGCCGCACTAGCCGAGTTGAACGTGGCCTCGACGGACGGGGTTTTCGTCGGCTAGCGGCAGAGCCGTTCCTGAATCTTGCGCAGCAGGACTTGCTCGTAGGCCGGGTCTCGGCCGGCTGGAATCCACGTGCGGTTGGTCGGAGTCGTCAGGGCGGTGACTTCGATCCGCCGGTCCACCGTCGGCAAGTCCCGGAACGTCGCCGAGCCACGCGGCGACCCGGGCGGCAGGGCGACTTCTTCCAGTTCCTTATACACCTCGACGTACACTTTAAATCCGCCGCGCTCGCCCGGCATGATGCGCACGACGGCGTAGTGCCGCAGCGACTGGAGCGTCGCCAACAGTCGCTCGCGCGGGTCGGGGCTGCTGTACTTCCAGGGCTGCTCGTACCCGGACGCGGTCTTCGGTTTGGTCTCGATCTGGCCGGCGTACCGCGGCCCGGGCAGGATTTCAAAGTAGTCGTTGACCGCCTCCAACACGCGCTCGTAAACGTGGGCGTACCCTTCGGGCGTCGGCTTGCCGGGGACGACGAGGATCGGGTTCTCTTCGCTGCCGCTGTTCAAGTGGGGCCGCACGAGGACCGGGTTCTCGACCGGGGGCACCGCCGCGCAGCCGGCCAGACCCACCGCACCCGCGCCGACGGACGCCAACCAGCCGAGATGGATCAGCCTCCGCATCGCTCGCCCCCCGACCGCGCCACAGCCCCGACCGCACGCTATGCCCGGACCGCCCGGTGCGGTCAAGCGGGAAGTGCGGATTTTGCGGCCCGCCTAATGCGAGGAATAATCCCGATTTAACGGCAGTTGCGCTTGCGCGGCCCCGGCATAAACTGTAGATTCGGGATGTCGTACCGAATGTCTGCGTTGTGCCGGGGAGTCGGGTTATGCCGTGGAACGATGTCCGAGTTGGTGACTGCATCGACGTGATGGACAAGCTGCCGGGCGGCTGCGTCGATCTGGCCTTCGCCGACCCGCCCTTCAACATCGGCTACGAGTACGACGTTTACCAGGACCGCCGGGCCAAAGCCGAGTACCTCGAGTGGACCGAGCAGTGGATGAAAGGGGTGGCCCGCGTCCTCAAGCCGACCGGCAGCTTTTTCCTGGCCATCGGCGACGAGTACGCCGCGGAGATGAAGATCCGCCTCGACGCGCTGGGCTTCACGATGCGGAACTGGATCATCTGGCACTACACCTTCGGGGTGAACTGCTCGAAGAAGTTCAATCGCTCGCACGCCCACATCCTGTATTACGTCGCCGACCCCAAGCGCTTTACGTTCGAGTCCGACCGGGTCCGCGTGCCGTCGGCCCGCATGACGACCTACGCCGACCGCCGGGCCAACCCCGTCGGCAAGCTGCCGGACGACACGTGGGTACTCCGACCGCAAGAGGACGGCGAGCACTACGCGGCCGAGTCGGACACGTGGTCGGTGTCGCGCGTCTGCGGCACGTTCAAGGAGCGGACCGGGCACCCGTGCCAGATGCCCGAGGGCGTCCTAGAGCGGATCGTCAAGGTCGCGTCGAACGAGGGCGATCTGGTGTTCGACCCGTTCGCCGGCAGCGGTACGACCCTAGCGGTCGCCAAGCGCTTGAAGCGCCGCTACCTCGGCATCGAGCTTTCCGAAGACTACGCCGAAGCCGTACGGGTGCGGCTCGACGCCGTGCATACGGAGGTCGCCAAGCCGCTCAGCGTTCCGCGCCGGCCGGGGGTCGCCATGACGAAAGCAGCGGGGCTGAAGCCTCGGTGAAATCTGGGCGGTCCGAGGCTCCGCCGCAGGCGACTCTTGTTAGCCAGACGCGCTAGCGATGGTCAAAGTGTCGATGACATTGTTGGCGGTCAACGGGCGTACTGCCAAAGGCCACCAGCATAATCGACGACCGTTCGACCCTCGCTATCGCGTCGGGCTAACAAGAGTCGCCTGCGGCGGAGCCTCGAACGCCAATTGCCGAACATAACATCTCACGCCAACTTTTCGGCGGCCAGCCTCCGGGCGACTTCGAGTGCCGCCGGGATTTGCATCGCATCCTTGCCGGCGGCCTGGGCCATGTCCGGCTTGCCGCCGCCGCTGCCGCCGAGGGCCGTGGCGATGGGTTTGATGAGGTCGCCCGCTTTCAGCCCCTTCGCCGTCAAGTCATTCGTGAGCGCGACGACGACCGGCACTTTGCCGCCGTCTTCCTCCCACGCCAGAACCACGAACGCCGACTTGCACTTCTGGCGAATGCGATCGACCTGTTGCCGCACGCCCTCGACACTGCCGCCGGCGAGTTGCCCGACGATCACGATCGTGCCGTTGGTCACCGGGGCGACCGCGAGCAACTCATCGACCAGGCCGGCGAGGTTTGCGGCCTGCAACTTCTTCAGCGCGACTTGCGACTTCTTCAACTCGTCTAGCAGTGCCTCGACCCGGCCAGCGAGTTCCTCCGGCTTGCACTGCAACTTGCCCGTCAACTCGTCGAGCACGCCGGACATCGCGTTCACCTGATCGACGGCCACCCGGCCGGTGACGGCGGTGATGCGGCGGACGCCCTTCGCCACGGCGTCCTGGCCGACGATCTTGAACAGGCCGATCGTGCTGCTGCGCGCGACGTGGACGCCGCCGCAGAACTCGGCCGACTCGCCGACGGTCACGACGCGGACGGGGTCGGGGTACTTCTCGCCGAAGACGGCCCGCACGCCCGCGATATTCTTCGCCTCGTCCAGCGGCATCGTCACCGCGGTCACGGGCAAGTCCCCCTGAATCGCGCGATTCACTGCGTCCTCGATGTCGCGCACTTGCTCGGCCGTCAGCGGCTTGTCGTGGGCGAAGTCGAAGCGGGTTTTTTCGTCGTCCACGAGCGAACCCTTTTGCTCGACGTGGTCGCCGAGGGTCCGCCGCAGGGCGAGGTTGAGTAAGTGCGTCGCCGTGTGGTTGCGGACCACGTCGGCCCGCCGGGTGGCCGTCGGCATTAACGTTACTTCGTCGCCGACATGGATTGTTCCCTGATCGACCGTGCCAATGTGAAGGACTGATTGGCCGAGACGCTGGGTGTCTTCGACTAAGAAATCTGCCCCCTTTAAGTTGCTGAGCACTCCGACATCGCCGACCTGCCCGCCTTGTTCGGCATAGAAACAGGTGCGATCTAGTAGCAGCGCGGCGTACTGCCGAATCGTAAGGGTACCCGACGTGATGACGGTGTTGTCCGCGACCCAGCCGAGGACCTTAGCGGTGTTCTCCGACGCGGAGTATTTGTCGGAATCGTTGGTCTCGGGGAGGCTGCCCTGAATCGCGGTGACGACAAGCTTGGATTTCTTTCCGTCGCTGATCTTCGTGAACTCGGCGAAACGTCGTTCGTAATCGTCCATATCGACAGTATAGCCTAATTCGTAAGCAATCTGTTTTGTCAGCCCAATGTCAAACCCGTACGTAGTGTGGAGATTGAATGCCACCATCCCATGTATGACACCAGTGCCAGGCTGGTATGAATTGACCCATCCATCCGTCGCATCAATTGTTGCCGCTTTGACAGCTTCATCAAAAAGTTTCAAGCCACGCTCCAGCGTGCGAAGGAAGCTCTTTTCTTCGTCGTTGACGATCGCGCGCACCTTCTCAGGGTTGCGCTTCAGTTCGGGGAAGACATCCCCGAGTTGGCTCACGACTGCGGGCACCAACTTGTAGAGGAACGGCTCCTTTATGCCGAGGACTTGCCAGCCGTAGCGCGACGCGCGGCGCAACACCGAGCGCACAACGGCCCCGCGTCCCTTGCTGCCGGGTACAGCGCCATCGGTCAAAGCGAAGGTCAGTGTGCGGACGTGGTCGCCGATGACGCGGTAGGCCGTATCGGTCGCGTCGTCGAGCTTGCCGCCGTAGGGCCGTGCTCCGGTCGCCGCGCGGATGGCGTCGAAGATCGGCGTGAACACGTCGGTGTCGTAGTTGCTGTCGAGGCCGTTGATGACCGCGCAAATCCGCTCGAAGCCCATGCCGGTATCGACGTGTTTGGCCGGCAACGGCGTCAGCGAGCGGTCCTCGTTGCGGTTGAACTGGATGAAGACGTTGTTCCAAATCTCGATCACGTCCGGGCTGCTCGCGTTGACGAGTTTGCCGCCGGACTTGTCGGGGGTGCGGT
>JAYTSV010000145.1:0-18518 GCA_043745465.1 Fimbriiglobus sp. | reverse complement strand
TCTGCGCGGACAAGTTCATCCGACCGCTGAGCGGGCTGTCGGCAGACTGGCTGAAACTGGCCGATGACGGCAGCGACGTTTTCGGACTGGCCGCCAGTCTGGCGGGCGTCCGGGGCGAGGGCAAGGTCGGGCCGATGCGAGCGTTCCTCGAAGAGGTCGAGGCCGCGAAGTTCGTCAACTGGTCGCCGGGGAGCACGTCGGCGGTCTGGTCGAACCGGCCGCTCGCGGACAACCTCGCCGCGGTCTTCCGTCGCCGACAGATGGAGGCGTTCCGCGCCGGGGGGCACGATACGCCTGCGAAGCACAAGCGGCCCGCCCGCCTCGACGACGTGCTGGCGTTCCTGGCGGGCGACACCGACGACGACAAGCTCAGCGACCTACTCTGGGGCCTGATCGCCGTCGATTGGCGGAAGGCCGAGCGCACCCAGACCGTGCGCGGCGTGGGGCCGGTCCCCTACGCCTTCGGCGTGCCGCGGCTGGTCGTCAAGCCACTGGCGTACCGCGGCCGGCGAGTGCCGGACTCGGAGCGCTGCGCCTGGACGATCGACCGCGATGCCGAAGCCGGGGTCAAGGCCGACGCGGGGGCCTTCGACCGGCTCGCGGCCGGGCGACCCGATGCCGTCGCCGACTGCGTGACGCACGCCGCCGGCCGGCTGAAGTCGGGCGGGCTGCTCGTCGGCGGCTACCGCAACCGCGGCCGCGCCGGCAAGGGCCTCGACATCCCGCAGTGTTTCGACCCGACGCGGCTGCTCGCCGCGATGCTGTTCCCGCTGCCGAACCGCGACCTGGTTCGGATCGCCAACGCCGTTCTCTCGCCCCCTGAATCGGAGGAATGACCGTGCCCATCGATTTTGACGCCTTGAAGAGTCAGCCGCGCATCCTGTTCGAGGTGCCTCTGAAACCCGTGATGGGGTCGCGCATTCAGCCGACCGGCTTCCCGGACCTCGGCCCCGCCACCTACGACGCCCCCGACGGCAAGGACGGCACCGTCCCGACGCTGCTGGTCGAGTCGGCGCAGTCGATGGCCAACCGCCTCGAAGCGGTCTGCTGGGACGAGGCCGCCGGGGCCGTCGCCCCGGAACTCGACGGGCTGCCCAACGTCCAGGTGCTGCTCAAGAGCCTCGGCGACGACACGACCAACAGCCTGCTCGAATTCCACCGGCTCAACTCGCCGTACATCATGAGCGGGACGGTGGACGACGGCCGGACCTTCCACGCGGTTCTGTCGAAGGAGCTGAACCTGTCGAGCGCCAAGTCCGACGACACGGGCAAGGAGGCGGGCGACGTGGCCGGCGTGGTCAACCTGCGGCGGCTGGCGGCGGTCTGCTTCAAGTACGACCCCAACTCGCTCGTCCACGGCGTGTTCCTCGAAAAGATCGCCGGCCGGCTGCGCCACCCGCGTGCCCTGTCGTCGTTCATCGAGGCGACGGGCGTCGGCCGGGCCGACTCCGGCGGCGTCAAGTTCGACCGCGCCTTGCCGAAGCCGAGCGCCGCCGGCGTGGACGCCAAGGGCGGCTACGGCAACGTGCCGTTCCACCGCACCGAGTTCACGGCCCAGGCGATCACCGCCTACTTCTCGATCGACCTCGCGCAGCTCCGCGGCTACGGCCTCGGCGAGGACGCCACGCGGCTGCTCATCGCACTGTCGCTGTGGAAGATTCGCAGCTTCCTCGACTCGACGATGCGGCTGCGCACCGCGTGCGAACTCGAAGTCGTCGGCGACTATGACTTCAAGGCAACGCGCCCCACGCCACCCAAGGGCGAGACGTTTATCCTCGGCACTGCCGCGGAGTTGGCGGCCGAGTTAAAGGGGCTGATCGGGAAGTGCAAGCCGAAGTTCGCCACGCCGGCGCAGACGGTGCTGACGTGGACGGGCGACAAGGCGGCGAAGAAGCCGAAGGCCGAGAAGCCCGCGAAGAAGGGCAAGGAGTAGTCATGCCCGTCGCCATCCAGTTGAGGTTCCCCGCCGGCCGCTACCACGCGACGCCGTGGGGGCGGCACGTCAACGAGGGGGTCGCCGAGTGGCCGCCGTCGCCGTGGCGGCTGCTGCGCGCCCTCGTCGCCGTCTGGAAGCGGACCTGCCCCGAGTTGACCGACGAGCGCGTCCAGGGCGTGCTGCAAAAGCTCGCGCCGCCGCCGGAGTTCGCGCTGCCGCCGACGACGGTCGCGCACACGCGGCACTACCTGCACGTCAACGCCCTGAACCCCGACGACCGCGTCCTGGTCTTCGACACCTTCGTCAACGTCGCCCGCACCGCGACCGTGTCGGTGGTGTGGCCGGACGCCGACCTGACTATTCCCGAGGCGTCGTGCCTGGGGCAGATCGTCAAGAACCTCACGAGCCTGGGCCGCGCCGAGAGTTGGGTCGAAGCCGAACTCGTGACGTTCCCGTCCGGGACGCCGCCGGTCATCAACTGCCAGCCGACGACGGACGCCGCGAACCCGCTGCCGCTGCTGTGCGCGGACCCGGCGACGGCGTTCGGCGACGATCACTACCCGGCGCACGACAAGAAGAAGCTGGCGAAGGGGGACGTGAAGCTCGAAGACTTCCTGTTCGACTGCCCGCGCTGGCACCTCTGTCTCGATACCGAGACGCTGCACAAGAACCGCTGGCCGAGCGCCCCCGGCTCGAAGTGGGTCAACTACGCCCGCCCCCAGGAGCGCCAACTCGTGGCCACGCCGCCCGCCCGCCCGACGAAAGCGCTGCCGACGGTCGCGCGCTTCCTGCTCGACGGCCCCGTGCTGCCACTCGTCACCGACACCCTGACGGTCGCCGAGCGCTTCCGCCGGAGGTTGCTGTCGCACTTCAAGAAGGCGAAAGACCCGGACAACACAGGCGCGTTCTTCAACTCGGAAGTGTTGTCGGGCAAGGACGCGGAGGGCCGGCCGGTGGCGCACCACCGCCACGCCTACTACCTGCCGACGGCCGACGGCGACGACCCACGCCGGCTGACGCACCTCACGGTGATCGCCGAGATGGGGTTTGAGACGGACGAGGTGGCGGCGCTCAACGCCGTGCGGCAGTTCGACCTCGGCGACCGCGCCGACTCGCCGAAAATCCGCGTCCAACTCGTCGGCCTCGGCCAGCCAGACGAGTTCAACCACTGGCTGTTCAAGCCGGCCGCGGTCTGGGAGACGGTGACGCCGTTCGTGGCCCACCGGCACTTGAAGCGGCGCGGGACCAAGCGCGACGCGGTCGCCGGCGGCCCCGACTTCGTCGTCCTCACCGCCGGCGAGTGCTTGGAACGCACGCACCCCGGCGTGGCGGTCACGGTGACGGTTCGCCCCCACACGGAGGGCCAGTTGAAGGCGTTCGAGTTCCGCCGCCGCCGCGCCCGCCCCGGCCGCGCCGACGCCAGCCGCGCGTTCGGCGACCTGCTCGTGACGTTCGACGAATCGGTCGCGCGGCCGCAAGCCTTCGGCTACGCGAGTCACTTCGGCCTGGGCCTGCTCAAGCCCACCAGGGGCGGGGGCCACGACGCCCGGTGAGTGCGCTGGCGGCTGGTCGGCGGTGACATGACGGGAGAGTGGGGCCGGGCCGCCGTGCGGGTTCCGCCGGCCCGACGGATGCCGGCCCGACATCCTCCACCCCGGGTCCCCTGCTACACAAAATCGAAGTCTGCTCTAAGATTTCTCCATGAACCCCATCGTTTTCGCGCTCCGCCGGCCGCTCACCGTCCTCGTCGGGGTGGCCGCCGTGCTCATCGGCTCCGGCCTGGCGATGTCCCGCGCCAAGGTCGATATCTTCCCCAACTTGAACCAGCCGGTGATCTACGTCTGCCAGCCCTACGGCGGCATGAGTCCGCAGCAGATGGAGGGGCTGCTGACCACGTACTACGAGTTCCACTTCCTGTACGTGAACGGCATCCACCACGTCGAGAGCAAGAACATCCAGAGCATGGCCCTGGTCAAGCTGTACTTCCACCCGGGCACCGACATGGCCCAGGCGATGGCCGAGACGGTGGCCGCGGTCAACAGGTCGCGGTTCATGATGCCGCCGGGCACGGTGCCGCCGTTCGTCACCCGGCTCGACGCCGGCAGTGCGTCGGTCGGCTACCTGATTTTGAGCAGCGACAAGCTGGCCATCAAGGACGTACAGGACCAGGCGAGTCTGAAGATTCGGCCGATGTTCGCCAGCATCCCCGGCATCACCAGCCCGCCGGCGTTCGGGGGCAATCAGCGGGCCGTCGTCGTCTCCGTGGACCCCGAGAAACTGCGGGCACAACAGATCACCCTCGACCACATCTCGGAGATGGTGACGCAGGGCAACAGCGTCATCCCGTCCGGGAACTTGCGCCTCGGCGACCGCAACTTCCTCGTCCAGACGAACGCGATGGTCGGCACCAACCCGCGCGAGGAACTCGGCCGCATCCCGATCAAGTTCGGCGAGCAGCCGGTCTTCTTGCGGGACGTGGCGACCATCGACGACGCCTCGGACATCACCGCCGGGTACTCGCTGGTGAACGGCCGGCGGTCGGTGTACATCCTGGTGATGAAGAAATCGGACGCCTCGACGATCTCGGTCGTCAACGAGTTGCAAAAAGCCCTGCCGAAGATGCGGGATGCGTCCCCCGACTTGAGCATCGAGTTTACGCTCGACCAGTCGCCCATCGTGAAGAACGCCATGCTCGGCGTCGGCCTCGAAGGGCTGATCGGCGCGGCCCTCACCGGGCTGATGGTGTTCGTTTTCTTGAAGGACTGGCGGTCGGTCGTGGTCGTGGTCTTGAACATC
Organism: Fimbriiglobus sp.; assembly: GCA_043745465.1. GTDB lineage: Bacteria > Planctomycetota > Planctomycetia > Gemmatales > Gemmataceae > Fimbriiglobus. Next base: position 13,786 of record JAYTSV010000145.1, on the reverse strand, counting down.
CCGCTGGCCCTGTTGGCGGCCGTGTTCGGCCTGTGGGTCGCGGGGGTGACGGTCAACCTGATGTCCCTCGGCGGGCTGGCCCTGTCGGTCGGCATCCTGGTGGACGAGGCGACCGTCGAGGTCGAGAACATCCACTCGCAAATGGCCCACACGGACAGTCTGGCCCGGGCCGTCCGGCGGGGCAACGCCGAGACGGCCGTGCCGCGCTTGTTGGCGATGCTGTGCATCCTGGCGGTGTTCATCCCGGCGTTCTTCATGGAGGGCGCGGCCCACGAACTCTTCGTGCCGCTCTCGCTCGCCGTCGGCTTCGCCATGATCGCGTCGTACCTGCTGTCGAGCACGTTCGTGCCGATCGTCTGCGTCAAACTCTTGAAGCCGCTCGCCCACCACAAGCTCGAAGACGACGCCCACCACGGCGGCTTTTTCGGCCGCGTCCAGCGGGCTTACCAGCGCACGCTGACCGGCGTCTTGCGGGTCCGCTGGCTGGTCGCCCCGGCTTACTTCGCCGGGAGTCTGCTGCTGATCCTCGCGGCGTCGCGGGTCATCGGCACGGCCATCTTCCCGCCGTCGGACCAGGGCATGTTCACCCTGCGGCTGCGCGCCCCGACCGGCACCCGCGTCGAGCGGACCGAGGAACTGGCGCAACTCGCCACCAAGATCGTCCAGCACGAGGCCGGCCCGGACGCGGTGAAGGCGACCGTCGGGTACGTCGGCATGTTCCCGACCAACTACCCCATCCAGGCCGTCCACCAGTGGACGAGCGGCCCCGAGGAGGCGATCTTAAAGGTCGCCCTCGACCCGAAGGCCGGGATCGACGTGCCCGCGCTCAAGGCCAAGCTCCGCGACGTGCTGGGCGTGCAGTTGCGCGACTGGCTGACGGCCCGGTGGCGCGAAGAGGGCGTGCCCGAGGCGGAGTTGGCCGGCCGCGCGCAGGGCTTGCGGCTGTCGCTGGAGCCGGGCGACCTCATTAGCGAGGTCATGAGCTTCGGGGCACCCGCCCCGGTCGAGGTGCAGATCACCAGCCCCAAAATGGCGGACAACCTGGCCCACGCGAAGAAGTTACTCGAAGCGCTGCGGGCCGTGCCGAGCCTGCGCGACTTGCAGGTGACGCAGGCCCAGGACTACCCGGTCGTCGATGTCGCCATCGACCGCGAGAAGGCGGCGACGATGGGCCTGACCGCCCGCGCCGTCGGCACCGCGCTGATCCCGGCGACGGCGTCGAGCCGGTACATGAACCCCATCTACTGGCGCGACCCGGCCAGCGGCCAGGGGTACATCGTCCAGGTCCAGGTGCCGCCGCCGCGGATGTCGGCCGCGACGGAACTCGGCCTCATCCCCATCCGCGGCGGGCACGCCGGGGTCGTCCCGCGCGACGGCAACGGCTTCGCCCCCGAGACCTCCGGCGGGGCCAACGCCGGTACGGTACTGCTGCGGGACGTGGCCGCCGTCCGCGAAACGACCGGGCCGGCCGAGATCGACCGGTACAACATGCGCCGCGTCGTGAGCATCACGGCCAACACGGCGACGACCGACCTCGGCCGCGTCGGCCGGGAGGTGCGGGCCGCCCTGCGCGAGGCCGGGGACCCGCCGCGCGGCGTCACCGTCGATGTCCGCGGCCAGGTCGAAACGCTCGACAACATCTTCGCCAACCTGGTCGTCGGCCTGGTCATGGCCGTCGTCGCCGTCGCGCTGATGCTCACCGCCTACTTCCAGTCGTTCCGGTTGGCCGCCGTGTCCGTGTCGGCCGTGCCGGCGACCCTGTGCGGCGTCGCCGTCGCGCTGTTCGTCACCGGGACGACGCTGAACTTGCAATCGTTCATGGGCGCGATCATGGCCGTCGGCGTGGCTGTGGCGAACGCGATCCTGCTCGTCACTTTCGCCGAGCGCAGCCGCTTGAAGCACGGCGACTCGGGCCGGGCGGCGCTCGACGGCGGGGTGAGCCGGTTGCGGCCGATCCTGATGACGAGTTGCGCGATGGCGGCCGGCATGGTGCCGATGGCGCTGGGCCTCGGCGAGGGCGGCGAACAGTCCGCCCCGCTCGGCCGCGCGGTCCTCGGCGGCGTCGTCCTTTCGACCGTCGCCACGCTGGCGATCCTGCCGACGATCTTCTCGATCGTGATGCGCCAGGCGGCGACCGCCGCCGCGTCCCTCGACCCCGACGACCCCGCCAGCGCGCACTACGACGCGGCGGGCGCACCCCCGGCGTAAGTGCCGCCGGCGGACGACCCCGGCCCGGCACCTTTGCGCCCGGCCCGCCGGCCGATACACCTACCGCACTCCTCTTCCCCTCGGCCGCGAGCCACGACTCATGCCCAAGATTACGAAAGACACCATCGGCGTCGGCTTCCTCGGGGCCGGCGACATCTCCATTCTGCACGCCAAGGCCGTCGGCCGGGTGCCGGGGGCGAAGCTCGTCGGCCTGTGGAACCGCTCCCAGGACCGCGCCACCGCCCGCGCCGCGGAGTTCGGCTGCAAGAACTACGCGACGCCCGAAGACCTCGTCAACGACCCCGCCATCGACGCCGTGTTCGTGCTCACCAACCTCGAAAGCCACCTCGAATACGCGAAGCTAGCCCTCAACGCCGGCAAGCACGTCCTCGTCGAGAAGCCGGTCGGCCAGAGCATCGCCGAGATCGAAGAGATGGGTCGGCTGGCCACCGCGAAAGACTTGGTCTGCATGCCGGGGCACAACTACGTCTACGAGTCGGGGATGACCCGCACCCGCGAACTCGTGGACGGCGGCGACCTCGGCACCATCGTCTCCGCCTACGTCCTGTACAACATCCACCACCCCGAAGAGGTGGCCAAGCGCTACCCCGGCGTCGTCCGGCAAATCCTGACGCACCACTCGTACATCCTGCTCTACCTCGTCGGTGCCCCGGTCGAACTGTGCGCGATGAAGGCGACCCTGCACTACGCCGAGTACCCCGAGGAGGACATCGCGATGGTGCAGATGCGCTTGAAGTCCGGGGCGCTCGCCCACTTCTGCGCCAGTTTCGCCGCCGACGACCACGCCGCCGACCCGTGGACGGTGATGGTCAAGGTGATCGGCACGGCCGGGAGCACGCGGTACAGCTACCGCGACCACGTCGAGATCAAGCCGGGCCTCGTCCACAGCCAGACGTACACGGCCTACCAGGGGTCGGTGATGAACGAGGTCAAGCACTTCCTCGTGGACAGCCTTCGCCTCGGCGTCCCGCCCCTCTCGACCCTCGCCGACGCCGTCACCGCCCAGCGGCTAATCGAAGCCGCCGAAGAGTCGATCCGAACCCGCACGGTGGTGACGCTGTAGGCGAAGCGACCTCACCCCCGGCCCCTCTCCGACGCGGAGAGGGGAGCGAGCGAAGAGACCTCACGCCCGGCCCCTCTCCGACGCGGAAGGGGAGCAAGCGAAGCGACCTCACCCCCGGCCCCTCTCCGACGCGGAGAGGGGAGCAAGCGGGTCTCGGTCGTGGGCTGGAACTTTCTTGCTCCCCCTCTCCGTTTCGGAGAGGGGGCCGGGGGGTGAGGTCGCCTTTCCGGTCACGGTGTCTCGCCGAGTTGCTCCAACTCTTGCGTCTCCCAGGCGGTCTGGTCGTCGATCGGCTCGATGTGGACGGTGACCGCCAGTTCGGGCCGCCAGGCGAGCAGTCGCAGTTCGACTTCGTGCGCCTGCCGGTGGGACTCGGTTACGGTCAGCTTGCCGTCGAGCAACAGGTGGAACTCGGCGAAGACCCGGCGGCCGGCCTGGCGGGTGCGGAGCATGTGGAACTTCGCCCCGGCCGGCAGCGCGGCCTCGATCCGCTCCCGCAACTCGGCCTGCGCGGCCGGTTCCAGGGCGCGGTCCATCAGGCCGTCGAACGAGCGGCGCATCAGCCGCAGGCCGATGAGCGTAATCTGCCCGCCGCCGACGATGCCGGCGACCGCGTCCAGTTCCGACCACCCGGTCAGCGCGGCAAGGGCCAGCCCGACGACGACGACGACCGAGGTCCAAACGTCCGAGAGCAGGTGCTGGCCGTCGGCCTCGACGAGCAGGGAGTTCGCCCGCCGGCCGAGGCGGACCAGGTGCAGGCCGACGCCCAGGTTGATGGCCGTGGCCGCGAAGGTGAGCGCGACGCCCACGTCGAGCCGGTGCAACTCCCCGCCGGCCGCCAGTCGCGCGCCGGAAAAAGCCACCGTGCTCACCCCGGCGAGGACGACCAGGACGCCCTCGACGCCGCTGGAAAAGTACTCGATCTTCTCGTGCCCGAAAGTGTGCGTCGCGTCCGCCGGGCGGGCGGCGTAGCGGAGCGAAAGGTAAGCGGTCAGGGCGGCGACGAGGTTGACGGTGGACTCGAGCGCGTCGGCGAGCAGGCCGACCGACCCGGTGACTGCGGCCCCGGCCCCTTTGAGTGCCAGGGTGCCGAGCGCGGCGGCAATCGACAGGCCCATCGCGGCGCGGAGATTCGGCGGTTTCGGCGGCAACAGAATTCTCACCGGATTGGGATAGGAAACGACCGCGGCGTTGTACTAGACTACAGGTGTAGGGGTTTGGTTCGCCAAGGACACGACAAGGAGTTTCAAGGCCGTCGCTCAGAGCGCGTCGATGAACGCCTTCAGGTGGTTTGGTTCGCCAAGGACACGACAAGGAGTTTCAAGATGTCGATGAAGATTTTGGCCGGCTTCGCCGCCGCGCTCGTCGTCACCACCGTCGGCGTGTTCGCCGCCAACGGCGGGTCGGTGTCGTCGCTGTTCGACTCGGACAGCGCGTCGCCGTGCAGCAAGCAGTCGGGCTGCCCGCTCAGCGCGATGATGTCCACCACCTGCTCGGACGAGACCGCCGACGCGGCCCTCGCCCCCGCCACCGAAGAGGCCCTCGGCGCGTGCGCCGGCGGCACGATGTCCGCCGCGACCACTCCGGCCAAGTCGGCCTGCTGCGACAAGTCCACGGCGAAGAAGACCTGCTGCTCGGACGAGTAAGTAAACTCTGACGCACCGCGAGAACGCCCGGGGCCTCCCCCGGGCGTTTCGTCGCATCTGCCCCCGTGCCGGCGAGCGCAGGAAACTTCGCCCGGGGTGCGTTTCGCCGATGCAGGTTGGAACAGCCCACACACGTGGGCCGCTCGCCGGGATTCGCCTGCGGTGGGGCCGAAACCCTGCGCCGCTACCGGCGGGCCAGGCGGAAGCCGAGGAGCGTGAAGACGCTGCCTAGGAGCAGGGCGACGTGGTAGTCGCGGATCGGCTCGACGGTGCGGATGCCGTACCGGTGGCCAAAGGCGCAGATCGCCGCCCCGACCAGGACCATCGCGCCCATGCGGTTGCCGCGGAAGAAGAGCGAGGCGAGGAGCAGGACGCCCGCCCAACCGGCGTTGGCCGTGTCGCACCAGGCGGTCGCGTCTTCGGGCAGCCAGTCGAGGCGGAGCGGTTCGGTCCACGCCCCCAGCGTCCCGGCTTGCTCGGCGGTCGCTTCCGTCGGCCGTTCGGCCGACTGGCCGGGCACGTCGAACGGGAACAGTTGCCGGTTCTGCACGACCCACAGCACGCACGCGACCATCAGCACCGTCGCCGCGACGACGCGGACCTGCGGGCCGACGAACAGGTTGGCGACGCGGTCCGGCCAGTCCCGCTTCGCCCCCATCGCGGCGAAGTCGGCGAGGTTTTGGGCCTGGTGCGCGGCGAGGATTTGCCCGAGGTTGGGCAGCATCATGGGCGTGTTCACGCCCGGGTAGTTGCCCGCCTCGTGCCGGGCGTTGGCCCGCCGGAGACCTTCGGCCTGGGTGATGACGGTGTCCGCAGAGGCATCGACCGGCCCGGCGGAGGATGTCGGGTCGATCCCGGCGGCGCGCTCCACCTCCTGCAGCAGCAGGCGGGCGCGGGCCTCCTTGCGGGCGCGCTCGACGCGGGTCATCAGGTTGATGAGGGGTTCGCGCCAGGCGGCGTACTTCTCGCGCAGGCCGGCACTCCCGCCGCGCAACAGCAGGCCGCGGAGGGCGACCTTGGCTTCGTAGCCGAAGAGCGCTTCGAAGAACTCCTCCCAGTCGCGGCCGGCGTACTTGGCGACGAACAGCCGCAACTCTTCCTCGTCGAGGCCGCCCAGGCGCATCCGCCGGAGGAGCTTTTCGGTGGCGTCCAGGCAGTCGGCGCGCTCCGCTTCGACGGCCCGGTCGAGGCCCAAGCGCAGGCCGAACGCCGCAGCCGCGCTCAAGAAACTGAACCCGATCCAGAGCCAGAACAGGCCGAGCATCCCGAGCAGGAGCGCGAACATGCCGACGGCCGCGACGACGATGGCCCAGTCCCACGCGGCCAGCCCGAGGGCGAACCGGCGGGCGCGGCGGAACAGGTACGTCTGGTTGGCCACCCCGTCGATCAGGAAGTACGCGACGGCCGCCTGCAGCACCGTGCCGGCCACCCCGAACGCCCAGCCGAGTTTGCCGAAGAACGACAGCAGCACCGCCCCGAGGAGGAGCGTCGAGACGGCCCCGGTCAAGAGCCGGCCGCGGAGGACCGCCGTCGGCGCGGCGTTGAACGTGTGGGCGTTCTTCTCGACCGCGTCGATCTGCTCGTCCCGCGGCGAGAACGTCCGGGTGTGGTGGATGCCGAGCCACTGTTCCAGCGTGCGGATGACCTCGGCCATCGTGGCGAACCGGTCGTCCACGCACTTGGCCATCATCCGCAGGATGACCGCCGACAGTTCCTTGGGCACGCGGTTGACGAGCAGTTCCGGGGGCATGATCGGCTCGTAGGCGTGCTTCGTCATGAGCGCCACGGCCGTGGACCCCTCGAACGGCGTCCGCCCGGTGACGAGGACGTACAGGGTGCAGCCCAGGGAGTAGATGTCGGCCCGGTGATCGACGTTGGCCGCGTCCCGGCACTGCTCGGGGGACATGTACGCCGGGGTGCCGAGGGCCATCCGCGCGCCGGTCATCGTCGGCCCGACGGGGGACTCGGCCCCGGGGTCGAGCGCGTCGGCTTCGGGCGTCGAGTGCCGCGTTTTGACGAGGCCCATGTCGGCGACCTTGACGACGCCCTGGTCGTTCAGGAGCAGGTTGTCCGGCTTCACGTCGCGGTGGATCAGGCCGAGGTCGTGGGCGTGCTTCAGGCCCCGGGCGGCCTGCAACACGTACCCGACGGCCGTCTCGGGGTCGAGCTTGCCGTCGAACTTGACGTGGTCGGCGAGCGACCGCCCGGGCACGTACTCCATGCTGAAGAACCGCTGCCCCTCGGCCTCACCGATGTCGAAGATTTGCACGACGTTGGGGTGGTTCATCCGGGCCGCCGCGAACGCCTCGCGGGTGAACCGGGCGGCGAAGACCGGGTCGCCGGACCAGCGGCGGCTCATGACCTTCAGGGCGACCGGCCGGTCGAGCGACAGTTGCCGGGCCAGGTAAACGGTGCCCATGCCGCCGAACCCGAGGGTCGATTCGACGCGGTACCCGGGGACGTGCGACGGCGGGGCGTGCGGGGCGTCCGCCTCCGCCTCCACTTCGGGGACCGACCCGGCGGCCGCGCGGACGGCGTACCGGTGGACGCTGGACCGCGGACCCGGCATCGCCAGACGGGCGTGCGGTTCGGGCGTCTCCACGTCCGGGCCGACGGCGAACGACGACGGGGCTTCGACGGTGATGACGGTCAGGTTTTCGACGGCGTCGAGCGACTGGAGGCCGACGCGGGTGCGCAGGGGGTCGGGGTCGGGCTTGCCCGACGGCCAGGGCGTCGGGGGGACGCCGGCGAACGGCGTGCCGCACACCGGGCAGCCCGGACCCCGGCCGATCTTGGCCGGGGGGGACGCGATTCGCGCACGGCAATGGGGGCAATTCGTGGGCACGACGCAACCCTGACCTACGGTCCGCCTTCCCAATGGCAGGCGAACGAACTTAGGTCAGGATTCCGGGTTGTGCCGAATTTTAGGAGTGCAAAACTTAAAGTGCAGGGTGCATAGTCCGAGCCGCCGAGGTCATCCGGCGACGCCGACACTCCGCAGTCTCCCGGTCAGGAGACCCAGACCGGGGGCGGGGCGATGGCGTCGGTCGGCCGCTTGCCGGCGTCGGCGCGGCCGCTGCCGGCCAGGCGGCTGACGGCGCGGACGGTCATGTCCGCGTCGCACTCGATCTGGCAGCTCAGCCGGACGCCGGTCACGCCCTTGGCCGCGAGTACGGCCTTCTCGGCCTCGGTCGCCTTGGCCGGTTCGCCGGCGACGAACTCGACCCGGCACGTCGTACACCGGGCCGCGCCGCCGCAGGCGTGGAGTTGATCGACGCCCGCCTCGTCGCTCAGTGCGTTCACGAGCCGCTTGCCGGCCGGGATTTCAAACTCGCCGACGCCCTCGACGGTCAACTTGGGCATGGTCGCTCCTTGAGTACGGGTTCGCGCGATGGACGGGATCACCCTCATCCTATTGGCCGCGTCCGCGTGTGCGACGGCGAGGGTTTGAGATCGGCTGTGGCGGCGAGTCGGTTCGTCTGGGGAGTGAGAATCCGGCTGCCGGAAAAGCTTCGCAAAGCCGGCCCGCATTGGAACCGGGCAACCGGGCCGGCGACTGCCCGCAAAGTGTGCACGTGAAGGTGCCGTGAAGCCGGCCACTCGTGGTTTCTTCTCCAGGCACCATCGGCACTTACGACCGAAGCCTCCGATTTACGGGAACTGGTTCCGGCTTTGCACTGTCTATGGTCCGTAGGCTGACGATTTGCCCTCCCTCCCGGTCGGGAACCGAGCGCCCTCTCGGACCTCCCGACATCGTTTGTCCGTTGCGAGTCGGCCATCAATGGCCGGCGAGCGAACGTGTGTTGCGGACCCGATCGGCCTCGTGGCCGGTGTTTGCTCCCTGGGTCCGACCCCACCTTGCGTGGCGATATTTCCGGTGTGCGACGCGCTGCGTGGCACGCCCCGGGACCGCCTGCGTATTCTGAGGTCGAAAGTCATGATTCGTTTCACCTGGTTCCGTCGGTTGGCCGTCGCGGTCGCTGCCATCGCGGGTTCGACCGTCTACTTCGGGATGCCCGAGCACCAACTCACCGGGGCCGACTTCCTGTCCACGTTCTGCGACGCGGATGTCGCCGAGAGTGCCCGGCAGGCCGACTTGCAAATCCGCCTGGCGACGATCGGGCGGCGGATCGCGTACAAGGAACAACTCGTGGCCGGGCTGGTCGAGCGGCGCTACCAACTCGACGAAGTCGCCCGGGAATTCGCCCACGTGATCGCCGAGGACGAGGTCGCTTCGAACGTCTTACGGGCTAAGTACCCCGGCCGAGCGGACGAGGTTCGGGCCGCGCTAAACGTCATCGATTACGTCCGCTGTCAACGAATGCCCGCGTCCGAACAGTCGGCTGCGATCGCCCACTTGCAGGGCGAGTTCCGCCGGCTTTACCCGAGCCAGTGACGGCGACCGGGTGGAATTTTCCGGCCGTCGTACAATCACCCTGGACGACCGCCCCGGAACCCCGCGCGGAGTGAGTGCTTGTGAACGACACCCCGCCGGCCGGCCGCGTCCTGACCGTCAACGGCGGTTCGTCGAGCGTCAAGTTCGCGCTCTACGACGCCGGCGACCCGCCGCGGCTTATCCACCGTGGCAGCGTCGAACGGGCCGACGGCACCGACTGGTTCGACGCGCTGGAGCGCGACGGGCACTTGACGGGGCTGGCGGCCGTGGGGCACCGCGTCGTCCACGGCGGGGCGAAGCACTTCGCCCCGCAACTCGTGACGCCCGAACTGCTCGCCGACTTGCGGCAAGCCACGCCGCTCGACCCGGCGCACTTGCCGGGCGAACTCGCGCTGATCGACGCAATCACGCAGCGGCTGCCTGGCGTGCCGCAGGTGGTTTGCTTCGACACCGCCTTCCACCGCGACCTGCGGGCCGTGGCGAAGCGGCTGCCAATCCCGCGGCATTACGCCGACGCTGGCGTGCATCGCTACGGGTTCCACGGGCTGTCCTACGAGTACCTGTTGGGCGAACTCGCCCGGCAGGCCGGCCCGGAGGTCGCCAACGGCCGCGTGATCCTCGCGCACCTCGGCAACGGGGCGAGCCTCGCGGCGGTGAGCGGCGGCAAGTGTGTTGACACGACGATGGGCTTCACCCCCGCCGGCGGCCTCGTCATGGGCAGCCGCAGCGGCGACCTCGACCCCGGCGTGCTCGTCCACCTGATGCGTACCGAAGGCTTCACGGCCGACCAACTCGACGAGTTGGTGAACCGCCGCTCCGGGTTGCTCGGCGTCTCCGGCACCACGTCCGACCTGCGCGAGATCGTGGCCCGGATGGCAACCGACCTCCGCGCGCGAGAAGCGTTCGAGCTGTTCTGCTACTCCGTCCGCAAGGGCGTCGGCGCGATGGCGGCGGCGTTGGGCGGCCTCGACACGCTCGTCTTCTCGGGTGGCATCGGCGAGAACTCCCCCGAAGTCCGCGCCGCGATTTGCGACGGGCTGGGCCACCTCGGGATCGACTACGGCCTCCACGAGAACGCCACGAACGCGCCACTGCTCACGGCCTGTGCGGACTTCCCGGTCACCGTCCGCGTCATCCCCACCGACGAGGGCGTCACCATCGCCCGCCACGTGTACGGGGTGCTGAGCGGCCAACCGGCGACGCCGATCACCTGCGTTGCGACGGGCGTGTCGGACGAACTGCTCGCCGACATGGACGGCTACTGGCGCGCGGCGAACTTCCTGTCGGTGGGGCAAATCTACCTGCTCGACAACCCGCTGCTGAAACTGCCGCTGACGCACGCCCACGTCAAGCCGCGGCTGCTCGGCCACTGGGGCACGACGCCGGGGCTGAACCTGCTCTACGTCCACCTCAACCGCGTCATCCGGCAGTACGACCTCGACGTGCTGTTCGTCGCCGGCCCCGGCCACGGCGGGCCGGGCGTCGTGGCCAACGTCTACCTCGAAGGCACCTACACCGAGGTCTACCCCAAGGTCACCGAGGACGAGGCGGGCATCCGGCGGCTGTTCCGGCAATTCAGCTTCCCCGGCGGCATCGGCAGCCACTGCACCCCCGAGACGCCCGGCTCGATCCACGAGGGCGGCGAACTCGGCTACTCGCTGTCGCACGCCTACGGGGCCGCCTTCGACAACCCCGACCTGATCGTCGCCTGCGTCGTCGGCGACGGCGAAGCCGAGACGGGGCCGCTCGCCACGGCGTGGCACTCGAACAAGTTCCTCAACCCCGCCCGCGACGGGGCGGTCCTGCCGATCCTGCACCTCAACGGCTACAAAATCGCCAACCCGACGCTACTCGCCCGCATCCCCGAAAGCGAACTGCGCCAACTCTTCGAGGGCTACGGCTACGCGCCGCACTTCGTCACCGGCGACGACCCGATGACCGTCCACCGCCTCCTCGCCGACACCCTCGACGCTGTGATTGCGGACATTCGACGCATCCAGGCCGACGCCCGCGTTCACGGCGTCACGGCCCGCCCGGCGTGGCCGATGATCGTGTTGCGCACGCCCAAGGGCTGGACGGGGCCGGCGACCGTGGACGGCAAGACCGTCGTCGGCTCGTGGCGCAGCCACCAGGTGCCGCTCTCCGACACCAAGAGCGACACGCACTTGAAGCAACTCGAAGCGTGGATGCAGGGCTACCGCCCCGGCGAACTGTTCGACTCCGTCGGCAAACTGCGTCCTCAGTTTGCCAAACTGGCCCCCGTCGGGGTCCGTCGCATGGGCGCGAACCCCCACGGTAACGGCGGGCAACTCCTCCGCGACCTGGTCATGCCCGACTACCGCGCGTTCGCCGTGGCCGTGCCGACGCCGGGTGCCGTCGATGGCGAGGCGACGCGGGTCATGGGGACGTTCCTGCGTGACGTGATGACGCTCAACGCCGAGGCGAAGAACTTCCGCGTGTTTAGCCCCGACGAGTTGGCGTCGAACCGCTGGCAAGACGTGCTCGACGCCACAGGCCGCTGCTTCACCGGCGAACTCGACCCGGCCGACGGCACCCGCGAATCGATCGACGGCCGGGCGATGGAAGTCTTGAGCGAGCACCAGTGCCAGGGCTGGCTCGAAGGCTACTTGCTGACCGGCCGGCACGGGTTTTTCAGCAGCTACGAGGCGTTCATCGCCATCGTCGGGTCGATGTTCAACCAGCACGCCAAGTGGCTCAAGATCAGCCGCGAGGTGCCGTGGCGGCGGCCGGTGGCGAGCCTCAACTACCTGCTCAGTTCGCACGTCTGGCGGCAGGACCACAACGGGTTCAGCCACCAGGACCCCGGCTTCCTCGACCACGTCATCAACAAGAAAGCCGACGTGGTCCGCGTTTACCTGCCGCCCGACGCGAACACGCTGCTGAGCGTCACCGACCACTGCCTGCGCAGCCGCGGCTACGTCAACGTGGTCGTCGCCGGCAAGCAGGCCGCGCCGCAGTGGCTGACGATGCCCGAGGCGGTCGCGCACTGCGCCGCCGGCGTCGGCGTCTGGCCGTGGGCGTCGTGCGAGGGCGAGCCGGACGTGGTGCTGGGCTGTTGCGGCGACGTGCCGACGCTCGAAGCCTTGGCCGCCGTGGCCATTCTGCGCGAGCGGCTGCCGGCGCTCAAAGTCCGGCTGGTCAACGTCGTCGATTTGATGAAGTTGCAGCCGCCGAGCGAACACCCGCACGGCCTGCCGGACGCCGAGTTCGACGCCCTGTTCACGGCCGACAAGCCGGTCATCTTCGCCTTCCACGGCTACCCGACGCTGATCCACCGCCTGGCGTACCGCCGGACGAACCACCGCAACCTGCACGTCCGCGGCTACAAGGAGGAGGGCACGACGACGACGCCCTTCGACATGTGCGTCGTGAACCAACTCGACCGCTTCAACCTGGTCCGCGACGTGATCCACCGCGTCCCCGGCCTCGCCGCGACGGCCGCCGACACGAGCCGCTACCTGGAAGCGAAGTTGGCCGAACACCGCGCGTACATCGAGGAGCACGGCATCGACCTGCCGGAAATCCTCGACTGGCGCTGGGCCGGCCACGAGGCGAAGCCCGGCGCAACCGACACCGGCGCGGACAACGCTTGATGGCTCTTGTTAGCCCGACGCGCTAGCGAGGGTCGATGGATCGGAGGCGATGTTGAGGGGCAACGACCGTAGTGTCACCGACACCGAACACTGCCCTCGACCGTTCGACCCTCGCTAGCGCGTCGGGCTAACAAGACTCGCCAGCACTTCGGGCGCAGCGTATGCTACACTTCTGTCGAAATTCACCCGCGAAGGAGACGCGTCATGGCGACGACTGAGTCCACGGCCACGGGCAAGCACCTGCTGGTCGTGATCGACCACCACGAGGCGAAGGTCTACAGCGCGGAAGTCCGCGGCAGCGTGCCCGAGACGATCGCCCCCTACGACCCCCACGGCTACGGCCGGCACCTGCACTCCGCGCACGAGTGGACGGACGGCAAGACCGTCCCCGAGCGGAAGAGCTACTACGAGGCCGTGGCGAAGACCCTGCGCGGGGCCGAGCAAGTGTTGCTCTTCGGCAGCGGCACCGGCAAGGCGAGCGCGATGGACCAGCTCGTCGCCGACTTGAAGGCCCACTACGCGGACGTGGCCGCGAAGGTGATTGGCACGGTGGTCATCGACCCGCACCACACGACCGAGGCGCAAATCCTGGCCCACGCCCGCGACTTCTACGCCGCGTACAACAATGGGCCTTTGCCCCCCGCATCCACCCTTGTTGACGGTAACGGGTTTTTTCTGGTGGACGGCAACAACAACCCTATCGTCACCGACGGCACTTGAGCTTAAGGACGTATGATGCCCAATGTTAGAATCTCCGCATTACCCGCCGCAACTCCGAAGTAACCGGGCCGAGAGTGGAAATGCCAGCGGGGGGGGGGGGGGGAGAGTAGAAAATAAC
>JAYTSV010000144.1:0-4918 GCA_043745465.1 Fimbriiglobus sp. | reverse complement strand
CAGATTAAAAAGCTCACACTGTACGGCAAAGAGCGTGCGTCGGGCGAGGTCCGGGACACCAACACGGAGGTGGTCAAAGCGCTGAAAATGTCTGGTGCCAAATTCAGCACCAAACTGCCTTACTCGGAGAACCACAACGAGATTATCAAGTTCGTCGAAGACAACGACCGGGCGTACCGGACGAAGCTCAAGAAACTCAATCCCGACGACGCGACTGAAGAAGTGGTGATCGACCCGCAGGACGAGCCGCTGTCCGTGATGGCACCGGCATTGTTGTTGTTCATTCTGCCACTGATCGCGTTCACGGCGTTTTTCGTCTACTTCATCCTGCCGAAGTTGAAGGACAACGGCGGTCCGGGCTTCCTGAACAACTACATCCGTAGCCCGGCCCGGCGGTACGAAAAAACGCGGGGCCGGATCGCGTTTGAAGATGTCGCGGGGATGGAATCCGCGAAGCGAGAGTTGCAAGAGATCGTGGACTTCCTGCGCAACCCGGACAAGTTCACCCGCCTCGGTGCCCAGGTGCCGAAAGGCGTCCTGTTAGTCGGGCCGCCCGGCACCGGCAAAACGCTGATGGCGAAGGCGGTGGCCGGGGAAGCCAACGTGCCGTTCTTCAACATCAACGGGTCCGAGTTCATTCAGATGTTCGTCGGCGTCGGGGCGAGCCGCGTCCGCGACCTGTTCAAGACGGCCAAGGAAGCCGCCCCGTGCGTCATCTTCATCGACGAGATCGACGCGGTCGGCCGGATGCGCGGCGCGGGCGTCGGCGGCGGGTCGGACGAGCGCGAGCAGACGCTGAACCAAATCCTGTCCGAGATGGACGGCTTCCAGGCGAACGAGACGGTCATCGTCCTGGCCGCGACCAACCGCCCGGACGTGCTCGACGCCGCGCTCCTGCGGCCGGGCCGGTTCGACCGGCACGTGACCATCGACCGGCCGACCTGGCAGGGCCGGATCGCCATTTTGAAGGTCCACACGCGCAACAAGCCGCTGTCGGACGCCGTCGATTTGGAGAAGGTCGCCCGCAGCGCCATCGGCATGAGCGGGGCCGACCTGCGCAACCTGTGCAACGAGGCCGCCCTGCACGCCACCCGGTCGGGCAAGAGCGCCATCGAGCAGGAGGACTTCTCCGCGGCGATGGACCGGGTGCAACTCGGTGCCCGCCGCGAAGAGATTTACTCGGACGAGGAGAAGCGCCGCACCGCCTACCACGAGGCCGGGCACGCCCTGTGCGCCTGGCTCGAACCGAAGGCCGACCCGCTGACCCGGGTCAGCATCATCCCGCGCGGCCGGGCCGCCGGGGTGACGATGTTCGCCCCGAACGAGGACCGCGTCGATATCTCCCAGAGCGAGTGCCTGGCCCGCCTGGTCGTGCTCCTCGGCGGCCGCGCGGCCGACCGCATGGTCTTCGGCGAGCCGATGTCCGGGGCCATCATGGACCTCAAGCAATCGACGCGGATCGCCCGCCAGATGGTCACGCAGTTCGGCATGAGCGAGCGCCTCGGGCCGGTGTCGTACCGCGTCGGCGACGAGCACGTCTTCCTGGGCAAAGAGATTTCCGAGAGCCGGGACTTCAGCGAGGGGACGGCCCGCATCATCGACGAAGAAGTGCAGCGCATCCTCGGCGACGCCGAGCGCAGCGCGACGCGGCTGCTGGAGCAGAACCGGCCCGACCTCGACTTGCTGGCCAACGCCCTGCTGGAACACGAAGAGATCGACCGCGAGGCGATCGACAAGCTATTGCGGAAGGTGAAAGTGGAAGGCTCGCCGATGGGCGAGCAGACCGTCCCCCCGCCGACGACGGCCGGGGGGTTGGCGTTCGGGACGTGATCGTTACTTCTTCTCAGCCTTCGGCTTGGCCGGGGCCTTCCGCTTGGTCTCGGGCTTGTCGGCCTTCTCGGCTTTCTCCGCCTTTTGGGCGTCGGTCGGCGGGACGGCGGCGGCCAGGCTGGCCTCGGTCCAGGTCGGGCTGAGCTTCTTGATGCGGGCGAGGATCGCGGTCCGGGCGTCGCCGACGGCCCCGCCGGTCGTCAGCTTGGCCTTGAGCTTCGCCATCTTCTTTTTGCGGTGGTAGCGGCGTTTCAGTTCGGTCTGGCGCTCGATCATCGGGAAGCTCCGGGTTTGGCAGAATAGGTGCAGGGTATCACCCGCCCCTACCCCCGACAAGCCGGAATCAATCCACCCCGATCCCGGCGAGCGGCGGTGCGTCAACTCGCTGGTCCAACCCGGAATGGGAAGTCACAACCCTGTGCAAGTGTTCGGGCGCAAGCAACGGTCACTCGCCGGGAATGCGCCTGCGGTGGAGCCGCAGGCAGCGGGACGGTTAGCCCACGCTGATGCCGCTGCCGTCGCCGAAGGCGTCCACGACGACGGCGGCGGTCGGGCCGGTCGGCTTGGGGTTCACGTAGTTCGCGCTGATGCCGGCGCTCGTGTACACGTAGGCCTTGCCGGCGTTCGTGGCGATCAGGTCGGCCCGGCCGTCGTGGTCCACGTCCTTGACGGTGATGTTCGTGCCCTGCCGGCCGGCCGTGTTGCCGTCCACGAAGAAGTCGGCGATGCGGGTCGAGGTCGCGCCCCGGTTGGCCAGGATGTCCGCGCCGCTGAAGACGGTGACCCGCGGCGCGCCGCCCGGCCCGGCCCCGGTGATGAGATCGACCTTGCCGTCGCCGTTCACGTCGCCCAGGCTGACCGTGGCCCCGTTCCGCAGGCTCGACTCGTAGGCGAAGAAGTCCGCGACGAGCTTCTTGGGCGCGTTCCCCGGCAGTAGCGACTGGCCGTCGAAAATGGCGATGCGCGGGCCGCCGCCGATGCCGGCCGCGACGACCAGATCGACGCGGCCGTCGCCGTTCAAGTCCCCGGCCGCGACGCGGACACCGCCGCGGAACTTGGGGTCGTCGATGGCGAAGAAGTCGGCGAGGATTTTCCCCTGGGCGGGGTCGGCCCCGGCCAGGAACTGGGCGCTGTTGAAAATGCGGACGCGCGGCCCGCCGCCGACATCCGCCGCGGCGACGATATCGACCTTGCCGTCGCCGTTGAAGTCCCCGGCGGCGAGATTGACGCCGCCCTTGAAGTTGGCGTCGAAGGCCAGGATGCCCCCGGGGACGAGGTCCGCCCCGGTTTTGCCGTCGTACACGTAAATCCGCGCCACCTCGCCGCCGGACGTGGCCACGATGGTGTCGGCCGTGCCGTCGCCGTTGAAGTCGGCCATGATCACGCGGCTGCCGGATTTACTGTTCGTCGGCGGGATCAGGCTCTGGCCCGGGGTCGCAGTCAGGCTGCCGTCGGGGTTCGCGGTGAAGTTGTACGCCTGGGTGCCGGACGTGTTGCCCCCGCCGATGGTGAGCGACGAGCCGACCCCGCCGCCCCGGACGGCGATCGGCGCGAGGGTGACCGTCGAGCCGTTCGCAATCGTCACCGGGACGCGGGTTTGAGCGGTGGTCGTCAGGCCCCCGGTCGGTTGCACCACGAGGAAGTGGCTGCCGTCCGGCAGGCCGTCGAAGCGGAAGCTGCCGTCGGCCTGCACGACCGTGGCCACGGTGATGAGCTTGCCGGTCCCGTTGAGGTCGACCTGGACGGTGCCGGGGTTGACGTTCCGCTCGTTCAGGTCGCGGACGCCGTTGCCGTTGGCGTCCACGAACAGCGACCCGACGACCGCGCCGGAGTACGTCACGGCCACGTCCGGGGCGGTGGTCAGGGCCGCGCCGCCGGGGGCCGGACTGGCGACGCTCACGGCCAGCTTGTTCGTCCCGTCCGGCGTCGAGAAGCGCGTCCCGGCCGGGGCCGTAATCAGGACTTGCAGCGTGCCGACGGGCACGTTGGTGAAGACGTACTGGCCCTGGTCGTCGGTCGTGGCCGTCTGGTCGGCGTGGCCGTCACCGTTCGTGTCGAGGCCGACGGCAATGTTCGCCAGGCCGGAAGTCGAGCCGCCGAGGATGACCCGGCCGGTGACCGCCGAGGTCGGCTGAATGCCGATCAGGAACGGGGTGGCGACGCTGCCGTTCGTGATGCTGATTAGCGACGACGCGACCGTCGTGACCTTGCTGTTCAAGGGCGTGGCCACGGTCAGCTTGTGGACGCCGTCGGGCAGGTTGTTGAAGGCGAACGCCCCGGTGCCGTCCGTCGAGGTCGTGGTGAACTCGCTGGTCCCGTCAACGTTCAGGTCGAGCGACACCGTCGCCCCGGCGTACCCCGGCTCGGTGGCGTCCTGCTTGCCGTTGCCGTTCAAGTCGGTAAAGACGACGCCCGACGCCCGCCCGCTGGTCCGCAAGCCGATGGCCGGGGCGACGACGCTCGCGTCGCCCGCCGCGACGGTGACGACGTTCATCGTCGCGCCGACGGCCGACGTGCCCTGAGCCGGTAGCACGGTCACGTTGCTTTTGCCGACGGGGACGTTGGCGAAGCTGTAAGTCCCGTCGGCGGCCGTGGTCGCGTTCTGCGTGGCGAACTCGCCGGACCCCGCAGACAGGATGACCGCGACGCCTCCCAACCCCGGCTCGCCGACATCCCGGGACGCATTCCCGTTGATGTCTGCGAACACGGACCCACTGAGCGACGCCGGGACCGACCGGTCCTCCAGCGGCACGACTTGCGGCTTCGACTGGTTGATTCGACGGCTCATAAGGGCACTCCCGGGCATGGGGACGGATCGGGGCGGTTGTAGCACTCATCGACCAGATCGCGGCGCGGAATGAAGGCGATTTCCTCAAGTCGCGCGACGGAAAACCGATTGCCCGGCGGGGGCAAAATCGCTGAAGTCGCCTTGACCGTGCGGGCGGTGGCTTTAGTGTGGTAGCTTGCGAAGTTGTCAAGTCGGGGAGACGCCGTGGCAGGTCAAGCGAACGAACGCATCCGCATCCGCATGGAAGGCTACGATCACGAGGTGCTCGACCGCACCGCGGCCGAGATCGTCGCGACCGCC
>JAYTSV010000143.1:0-56502 GCA_043745465.1 Fimbriiglobus sp. | reverse complement strand
AACCACTTTCGGCACGGAAACGGAGATTTTCCGGCACTTTTTCGGCGAAATGAGCACCTCGACGGGGTCTAAGTAGACAAAACTAGACACGACCCGGCTTTGCCCCAGAACTCTTCTAGACCCCCCGTCTGCCCCACAATTCGACGACTTGCCCCAGAATTGGTCGGTGACGCTCCAGACGCTATGAACTCACGCCAATCAGTCCAAATACCCTATCCAATCCAAATTGCCCATATTACCGGTGGCACGCGCGTAATTTCATTAGCGCCTTGACCCACCGTAGTTAGCTGGGTAAATTGCTACTATCTGATTGGGTCACAGGATGGACGCTTTTGAAAAGGTCCGGCTTCTCAAGGTGCGACGGAACGCGATTCTTCACCAGTTGCCACAGGACGCCTTGCGGGAACTCGAAGCGATTGAAGTGCAAATCCGTCTCATCGACGACGCGCTTCGCGCGAAGCCGGCCCGCGTCCCGCTGACCCAACGTCGCGAACTTTTACGGGTCTACTTACGAACGCATGGCCCTACAACACGCGCCCAAATACTGACCGACACCGGCATCCCTGCGGGGACGCTTTCGGCGTTGCTAGCCGATGCCGAGTTCGAGTCGAGCGCTCACGGCTTGTGGCAGTTGCGGGAGGAAGTGTGACTTAACGAGGACGGCCAAGACAAAATGACACCACCCCCATCAGGGGGTGGTGTGACCGATGCATTCGGTTGATGAGCGCCGAGTCAGAGACGCAAACCGGGTTAGTTTCTCAGGCGAATCCGGTAAAAGTCTCTTTCCCGCTCGCTGACGGAAGGGGGTCTTGCGTGAGTACCGCAAGACGCTTCCTCTCCGACCTCCCGCGCCGGCGTTACGCCGCGTGGATCGGTCGGGGCGCTGGGCTACGGTAACGTAGTCTAGCGGCGGAGCGGTTACCCGCACGGGACTGAAGCCCGTGCGGGTAACTTTCCACTCCCTTTCTACCACACACCACCCGTATCTGTCAAGAGCCTATGTGAGTATTATCCGGATTCACCTTGGCTACTCAAGGCTCCTTGGGCTGCCGAGAGGCCTTCCGGGCGAGTGCCAGAAGTTCGCTCCGCGCCCAAGCTGAAGCGTCCAGGCTTTTCGCCACTGCCGCTTGTTCAATGAGTTCACGTTCTTCCGCCGTGAGGCGGATGCGGAAGGTGACTTGCCGGGCCTCCCCCGGCGGCTTCTTGGGTCGTCCACTCATGGCAATAGTGTAGCGACAAAAAGCCGCAAAAAGCAAGATACTGAGATTAAGTGTAGCCACAAATAGATTACAGTATCCCGTATGGACACGCGGGAATTCCAAGCACTCGAACTGGCGGCACGATCGAAGATCACGCGCACCGGCGCGTTCTACCTCGTCCCGTCGCTGGCGAGCAAGGGCAGCCACCGGGTGGACTACGACGCCACGAAGTGCAGTTGCGAGGACTTCGAGCTGCGCGCCCTGCCGTGCAAGCACATCCTCGCCGTCCGCCACGTCAAGGGCCGCAACATCACCCCCGTCCCGTTCCCGAAGACCCCGGAAGAGGTCGAGACGATCCGCCCGAAGAGAGCCACCTACAAGCAGAAGTGGCCCGCGTACAACGCCGCGCAGACGGGCGAGAAGTGGTCCTTCCTGAGCCTGCTGTCCGACCTCTGCGGCACGGTCGAAGAGCCGGCCCGGACGTGCCGGGGCCGCAAGCCCGTCCCGCTGGCCGACGCCCTGTTCGCCGCCGCCTACAAGGTGTACAGCACCGTGTCCGGGCGGCGGTTCACCTGCGACCTGAAGGACGCCCAGGAGCGCGGCTACGTCGCCACCGCCCCGCACTACAACTCCGTCTTCCGCGTCTTTGAAGACCCGGACGTGACGCCGCTGCTGCGGTCGCTCGTCGCCCAGAGCGCGGCACCGCTGGCGGCGGTAGAAACGTCGTTCGCCGTGGACTCGTCCGGGTTCGGCACCAGCCGGTTCGTGAAGTGGTTCGACGCCAAGTACGGGCTGGAGCGCAAGAAGGCGGAGTGGGTCAAGGTCCACGTCTGCGTCGGGGCGAAGACGAACGTCGTCACCGCCGTGGAGATCGGCGACGGGCACGACAGCACCATGCTCAAGAAGCTGCTCGAAGGCACGGCGGAGCGGTTCACGCTGGGCGACGTGACGGCCGACAAGGCGTACAACGGCCGGGCGGCTTACGAGCTGATCGAGAAGATGGGCGGGGTGCCGTTCATCCCGTTCAAGGCGAAGCAGCGGCCGGACAAGAACGGCGAGACGTGGCGGCGGCTGTTCCACTTCTTCGAGCTGAACCGGGACGAGTTCCTAACGCACTACCACCAGCGGTCGAACGTCGAAAGCACGTTCAGCATGGTGAAGCGGAAGTTCGGGGACTCGCTGCGGAGCAAGACGCCGACCGCCCTCGTCAACGAGTCGCTGGCGAAGCTCCTGTGTCACAACGTCGTCGTGCTGGTGCACGAGATGCACGAACTCGGCATCGCCGCTCAGTTCGGCGTGGCGGAGCCAGACGACGACACGCCAGCGATCATCCGGTTCCCTGGAGCTTAGTTCCGCGCAGAAAAAGTTGCCACGAGGGGCGACGAGCATATCATG
This sequence comes from Fimbriiglobus sp., assembly GCA_043745465.1. Classification (GTDB taxonomy): domain Bacteria; phylum Planctomycetota; class Planctomycetia; order Gemmatales; family Gemmataceae; genus Fimbriiglobus. Next base: position 53,908 of record JAYTSV010000143.1, on the reverse strand, counting down.
GTGTACGCACGCGCAGTACACTGGAACCTGATTTTCTGATAATACCCCTACTTCCGACGACTGATCGCCGGAAAGGCCCGCGATCACTGCTGCGCCTGTCCTATTTCGGTAGTATGGGTAGTGTGGCAATCACGGAGCACGTTCATCCCGAAGCCGATGCTAGACTTGTATTTACGGCTCAAGAGCGTTAGCTTTGACAGCAAGTTCGTACAACAGACAGTATTACCCGAGTGGTGGGACGATTCACTCGCCGAGATTCCGTTCAATCGATCTTTTGCCGAGGCGGCTCTCGCCAGCCACTTGGGATTTCAGATCGAACTACTCAGCGACCCTGTCGCCCCGCTGCCTCTCGCGTCTCCGGCCGGAGTCCAGTTTAAGCGAAACCGAAATGTCGGCATCGAAAAGATTCTCGCATCACTCCAAGTGGTGCGACGGGCCGCTGATCTTGTGATATATTCACTGCCCAATATGCCTCCGCTGGCCATCACAAACAGGCCATCTGCGGCAGATGTCCGTAAGAATATATTAAGCCAAGGCCAGAGCGTGAACTTAAACTCGCTCGTGGAATTCTGCTGGTCGGCAGGTGTGGCGGTAATTCATGTTTCAAAGTTACCAGCATTATCCGGTAAATTTGATGGCGTGGCGATGTGCCGACGGGGTCGGCCTATCATCGCCCTCACGTCTGGTCGGGATGGGGCTCCCTGGCTAGCATTTTATTTGGCTCACGAATTGGGCCATGTAATGCTTGGCCATGTTAGTGCGGCGAACGATACAATTGTGGACGCCAAACTTAACGTCGAGGCAGAAGACGAACTCGAGCGCGAGGCGGATCAATTCGCATGCGAGCTGCTCACTGGAGACAGAAAAGGTTTGCAGTTTGAGCCGACATACGGTTTGAAGGGTGCCGGATTGGCTCGCGCCGCTTTGCATTACGTGGCAGCAGCCGATTCGGTGATCGATGCGGGGGTTCTCTGTCTTTTCTACTGTAGCACTGCCAAGCGATGGGGCATCGCACAGCAAGCACTCGAAGAGTTGGAGCAGGAAGCCGGGGGGCAGGAAATCGTCGCATCACATATGAGAAACCACCTCGACACGGAAATGTGTTCCGATTCCGAATTGCGATTTCTGGATGCAACGTGCGGTGGCGTGGTACGCAAGCTAGCATGAACACCCGCTTACTCTGCATCGACAGTGATATCTTTGCCGTCCTAGCTGTTGCGAATCGTTTGGGTCGCGCGGCTGAACTTCTTGAATTCCCACCCACTTCACTGCGACGGCTTCCGTCGCTCACAAGCATGTTAGGTAACGCGCACTCTTTTTCGCAGTTCGACCAAATGCAAAAATCGACGATACGTACTGCCGCTGAAAAGGTGCTGCCTTTTGTTGACTCACCGCTAGACAAAAAATTCACCAAAAGTTGGCTACCACACACGGCATTGACCCCGGAGAGGCAACCATATTCGCGATGATGGTAGAGCAGCCTATTATATGGATGGCATCTGGTGATAACCGCTGCATGAAGTCACTTTGCAATAATTCTGATCTTTCTGATGTCCGCGGGGCCGTAGCTTCGCGAACGATTTGCCTGGAAGCCGTAATCTACCGGCTAATCGAAGCAGACGGGTACGAGAGCACGGCTGCCGCGCTGTCATGCGTGTCAAACCACAAAACGCTTCGATGCCTGTTCCCTCCCGGCCCGTTGCATGATTCTGTCCCCGCACTTCAAGGCGTGGCTTCCTACCTAAAAAGTCTGTGCGCAGAATTAGGTAGGGGATTCCTCCACTGCCCTCCGTGCCCCAACTCTCTCATAGGCGAATGTACCCTCGATATCATTTGCCGGTAAATTGAATCAGCTTGCCTCTTCGTCTTGTCACTTTTAATTTCTAACCCCCCCCCGTCTGCCTCACAATTCCCGATCCTGCCCCAGAATTGCCCCGGCTAGAAGCGTTGTGGGGCAAAGCCACACGACCCGGCGTGCGGCGCGACGATGCTAGGCGGGGGAAATGAGGCTGGGAACAGGGAGTTGTGAGGCAGGAGGCGGGATGAGGCGTTGCCAACTCAGGCCGGCTTGCCAGGCACGATCAGCGGAGTCTTGCACTGGCTGGCCAACTCGGCAGCATAACCACGAACTTTTATTCGCTGTTCTTCAGCAAAGGTGTCGTTGTGATAATCCGAGTTAATCTCTTTTACGGCCACATGGCCTGGCAATTCCGGAGGTGTGGGCGGTTGTGTGTCTGGAACGACGGTAAGAGCTAGGTGGACAAAAACCGATACGGGCAGGTCAACAACACCACACGTCAACCTGATCTTTTCGTCAGTACAACTTAGTTTAAAATGTATGGCATCGGCAAAGACTCGTCTATGAAGTGAAATACCATCCTTGTCTTTGCCATGCTTGCGCGGCATAAACGCCGCGTGAAGAACCTTGCCGTGCCGATACTGCTTGGGATCATCTAATATGCGGCGCATTAGTAATTCGTCGCACGAAACCATGAGCGGATCAGGAGCGATAGCTCGTTCCTGATCCGCTCGCGGAAAATCAGAAAGCGTGAGTTCGGTCATGCTGCTACCGCGAACCAACCTTCGCTAGCCCCGTCCAAGCTATCCCGGATTTGCGTGGGACTTGTGTCTGCGGTCAGACTGGTGCCCCAGCGAGTTACGTAGAAGTCTTTAGGTAGGTTTGGCGACCACACAAGGACTTCGCCTCGGCCAGGTTCTCGAATCTCGACGGACGTTACTGAGCCATTCGGGTAGTGCCATTCTAACATAATGGTACCGCCGGCCAACGGCGAAGCAGCGATCGGTGCCACACTGTAGAGGCGAAGTTCTTGGAACCACTCCAGTGTCGAGTCAATCAGTTCGTCTCGGACGGGGTCTGCACCATCACCATCCCAGTTTCTTTCATAAGTGCTAAGCATGCGTACTTCGGCCTCGGCCAAATCCCATGCGTCGGCTGCTAAGGGGGTGCAAACCGCTGATTCCAGGTTCGGCGACTCGCGCATCATGATGTTAGCCCCCACTCTTTCTGTGCTTCGGTAGAGGTAATTTCGAGAAACAGCCGGATACACTCTCGGTGACCCAGATCAAGCCCACTCCGCCAGTCGGCGACTCCGCCCTCGCCGATTCGCCCACGCGCCGTCAGCATTACAAAGAGGACCGGCGGCGGGGCCTGGTTCATGATCATCTTGGCTACCCGCACATGTACTCTTCCCATCTTATCGGCGAGGTCAAAGTGCCAAGTTCCGTCGAACGTTGAAGGTTTCGCATTATCGCCATCGATTGTAAACGACGGAAAGAATGATGGGAGGACGCGGTGCCAGTCTGACAAGTCTTTCCAAAGGGTGCCAGCGGGAATGCGGTTGATATAGCTCACTTCCCAGAGATTGGGCGAGACAGGAGTTATCCCTGCCGATTCGGAGAAGCTCGTGAAAGTCTCGAAAAGAGTCGCAAATTCGTCGCGGGCCTGGTCGTAGCGCACGGAAAAGTCCGCATCGCGCTTTCGGCTGTAGTACAACTTGTCCGGCTGTACCTGAGCCGTTTTCCCTGTGTTCGGGATGGACACCTTCATTCGCACTGTCGGCGAATTATCGGCTGTGGCCATGTGAGGCTTGAATTGGAGGTAATCGCTGCCGAAATTCTCGGTATAGGTGTGAAGCGGACGCTCGTCGGCGAGGAATTTCCAGTCCGACGGTGACAAGAACTCTCGCAGGAGCCAACCGTAGTGGTGCGAACGGAAGTGCTTTAACGGATCGAACTGGACTCCCAGAAGTGTCTCGACGACAGGCGGGGTCGTAAAAACGGGCCGTAGAGTAGTAGCGCTGTCCATGATTATTGATTAAGTATAGGGGCTGCGACCTGGGTGGGTAGTGCCCTACCTCAGCGAAACTGGTTTGGCACTCACATCTGCCATCGTCGCCTGTCTAACCCGACGACACGCTTCGCTCGCTTAGTCTACATTACCCTGCCCCCAGGTAACCGAATCACCGCCGGCATCTCGTCTTCGGGCTCGTCACTCTTCCCTGACTCGAACTGCGCCGTGATGCCGAGTTCGACCGGCTCGTGAACCAGCACGACGACGTTGTCGCACAACAGCTTCGCCAACGACTCGTCGATTATGGCTGTCGGCCATCGGCCTCCCGCTAATTCTCACTCGTCTCGAAGAGATCGCCGTACTTCTTCGGCTTCGCGTCGAACTCTTCGCGGCAGCCGGAGGACGTTTTCCCGGCGAAGCTCACCGCCATCGTGCGAGCCAGTCGAGTGGGCGGTGACTCGACGACTTCGTCGAAGCAGTCGTGGGCCGACGGTGGTATCCTGACGTTGTGGCGGGCCGGGGTGTGGGAAACTGACCCGTCTCTAGCTTCTGGTCGCCGCTCCTCGCACGGGTGTCGCATGACAATTGAAACGGCCCGTCTTCGACTGGTCCCGTACGCGCCCGCGCACTTGCTCGCGTTGATCGAGGGGGAAGAGCGGTTCGCGGAATGCTTCGGGCTGCCGGCCGCGGACGGGCTGCGGGGGTTCATGGTCTCGGCCGACGTTTCGCCCGCCTGGCTCGCGCGCCTCCGGGCCTCGACCGAGGCCGACCCGTGGCTCCACGGGTTCGCCGTCGTCCACCCGGAGAGTCGGTCCGCGATCGGGAACCTGGGGTTCAAGGGGCCGCCCGACGGCGACGGGGTCGTCGAAATCGCTTACTGTATTGTGCCCGGATTCCAGGGCCGCGGGTACGCCACGGAAGCCGCCCGGGCCGTCGTCGCGTTCGCCTCCGGCCGGGACGGCGTCCGCCTCGTCCGGGCGCACACGATGCCGATGCCGAACGCCTCGACGCGGGTTCTCACCAAGTGCGGGTTCGCGCACGCCGGCGTAGTCACCGACCCCGAAGACGGCCCGGTGTGGCGCTGGGACCTCGCCCGTAGCCCGACTCCGCTGCCGGCGACGACTTGAAAAGAACCCGGAGCATTGTGCCGCGACCGTTCGCGGGCCGGGGCGGGAGAAAACCACCGGCTTTTCACTTGCCGTCGGGGCCGGGATCGACGATCTTTATCCGCGTAGAAAGTGCTGAAACTAGGCGGATTGACGAGATAATTTGACCATCTTCGCGTCACCCGTGGAGAGATTTGTGTCCACGATCACGAAACCCGTCGGCGGGCCCGTTCCGAACCTCGTCCGCGCCGAGGTGATGGCGGTCCAAAAGCTCCTGAACAAGAACCGCTCGCCCCCGCTACCCAAGATCGCCGAGGACGGCCTGGAAGGGCCGGAGACGACGACGGCCATCGGGGAGTTCCAGAAGCGGGTCGTCAAGATGGCCCGGCCGGACTCCCGCGTGGACCCCGACGGGGCGACCTGGCGGGCACTGTCCGGCGGCAAAGCGGCCGTGTCCGCCGAAGCCCCCGCCGGCGACGCCGTCTCGTTCCCGTTCGCCACCGTGACAGGGTACAGTTGGATGACCTCGTTCCGGGCCTTCGCCAGCAACCGCAGCGGCGGCAAGCGGGCGCACGCCGGGTGCGACTTGTACTACCCCAAGGGCACGTTCATTCACGCCGTCAAGGCCGGCCGGGTCGTCCGCGGCCCCTACGCCTTCTACGCCTCGACCTACGCCCTCGAAGTCGATCACGGGACGTTCCTCGTCCGCTACGGCGAAGTCCAGTCGCACACCCTGGTCAAGGAAGGCGACACGGTCGTGGCGGGCCAAAAAATCGCCAAGGTCGGGCACCTCGTCGGCATCTCCGTGCCCAGCGACATGCTCCACTTCGAGTTGTACAGCAAGGCAGCCGGCGGGGCACTCACGGTCGGCGCGGGCGAGTCCAAGAAGCGGGCCGACGGCGTCCCGTTCTTGCGCCGCAGCGACTTGCTCGACCCCACGTCCCTGCTCAACCGGGCCAAAGCCAACCTGCCGGCGGCCGGCTGACCCCGGAACTCAGTCGGCGTCCTGGGCGTCCTTCCACTCCTCGTACCAGGCCATCTGGATGCCTTCGAGGAGTTTCTCATTCGACTCCGCGGCCGACCCCGTGAAGCCTTCGAGGTCCATGACCCACTTGTGCAGGTCGGTGAACCGCACGGTGAGCGGGTTGAGCGTGTCGTACCGCTCGTGCAAAAGTTCGCCGAGGTCGCGCGCGTCGCGCCAGCCGAGTGCCATCGCTAGTAGTCCCTTAAAGTGTGTCCGCGTCGAGGCGGTCGGTCGTCTGGCCGCCGAAAAGCTGCTTCGCCGCCGCGTTCATCAACGCCTCGGCCAACGGAATCGTCGCCGCGTTGAAGTCGTCCGAAGCCTTCTGCAACGCCGGCACGTCGTGGCCGCCCATCGCCCGCCGTAAGCCGGCGGCGGCCGCGTCGATCGTCGCCAACTGCCCCGCCGTGAGCGCGGCCCCGGCGGCGGCCAGGCCCTTGGTCGTGTGCCGCAGGTCGGCGTCGGCCTTGTTGGTGAGTTCGATGAACTGCCGCGCCCGGAAGTCGGCGTGGGCGTGTTCGACGCTCTCCAGCACCAGCGTCTCGACCTCGTCCTGCGACAGGCCGTGCGACGCCTTGACCTCGACCGACGCTTTTTGGCCGCTCCGCTGTTCGACCGCCGACACGGTCAGGATGCCGTCGGCGTTGACCAAAAATGTCACGTCCAGTTGGGGTAACTGCGCCGGCATCGGCGGGATGCCGCCGAGGGTGAACTCGCCGAGCCGCCGGCAGTCGCGGGCCAGTTCGCGCTCGCCCTGGAAGATCGTCAACTTCACGGCCGTCTGGCCCTCGACGAAGGTCGTGTACCGCGTCGTCGCCCGGCACGGCACCGTCGTGTTGCGGTAAATCAGCTTATCGACGACGCCGCCGAGGGTTTCGATGCCCAGGGACAGCGGCACCACGTCGAGGAGCAACATCGTCCGCTTGCCGCTCGTCAAAATGTCGGCCTGAACGGCGGCCCCCATCGCCACGACTTCGTCGGGGTTGAGGTGCGTCTGCGGCTCCTTGCCGAACAGGTCCGCGACCAGCCGGCGGACCAGCGGCACGCGGCTCGACCCGCCGACGAGGACCGTGTCGCTCACCGCCTTCGGGTCGATCCCGGCGTCCCGGCAGGCGGCCCGGCACTTGTTGATGCTGCGCACCACCAGCGGCAGAATTAGCGCCTCGAACTCGGCCCGCGTCACGGTCAACGCCTCGCGGCCGGGCAGCGCCATTGTTGCCGCGTCGGCGGTACTCAGCGCGACCTTGCAGCGCTCGGCCGCGTCGCGCAGGGTTTGGAGCACCAGCGGGTCGCGGGCCGACAGGTCGAGGCCGGCCTTCGCGGCGTAGTGGTGCATGAGCAGTTGGTCGAAGTCGTCGCCACCGAGGCGGGTGTCGCCGTTGGTACTCAAGACCTTGAACACGCCGTCTTGCAGCGTCAGGATGGAGCAGTCGAAGGTGCCGCCGCCGAGGTCGTAGACGGCAACCGTCCCGGCGTTCAGGCGGTCGAGGCCGTAGGCGAGGGCCGCGGCCGTCGGCTCGTTGACGATGCGGAGCACGTCCAGCCCGGCGATGCGGCCGGCGTCCCGGGTCGCCTGGCGCTGGGCGTCGTCGAAGTACGCGGGGACCGTGATGACCGCCTTCGTCGGGTCGCCGGCCCGCCGCCGGACTTCGCGCAGGATCATCGCCGACAGTTCTTCGGGCGTGTGTTCGCGGCCGTTGAGCCGCACGCGCAGCACCTTGCGGCCGTCGGCCTGCTCGCGCTCGACGATCTGGTGCGGGATCAGTTTCAACTCGGCTTCGAGGTCGTTCAGCGTCCGGCCCATCAACCGCTTGACGCTGAAGATGGTGTGCTCCGGGTCGAGCAGCGCCCGCGCCCGGGCCGCGCTGCCGACGAGAACGGTGCCGTCGTCGTGGAAGCTCAGGCAACTCGGCACGAGGGCCACGCCCGCCGCGTCGCGGACGACCTCCGGCCGGCCGTTGACCATGCGCGCGGCCAAGCTAAACGTGGTGCCCAGGTCAATCCCGACGACGGCTGTGGACATGGTGATGCGGGAACCTCAAACGCGAAAGGCTTGGAAACTTACCGCAGAGGGCACATGAGGGCGCGGGGAAAAACAACAATCAGTGTTGAGAGTCTGTTCCGTAAGCTCCGAAGCACCTTGTTTGACCGAGGTTTCATGAGGCGAAACCGTTTTGTGCAACGGACTCTTAGATCCTCAAGTCTCGTCGGGCATGGCCTTCGGCATTTACGGACTCGTCGGCTTCGCGACAAAGTCCAAGTTTTTCGAGGTGCGCAGGAACAGCCGTGTGATGGCGTTGCTGATTACCGCGGGGGACCGCGCCGGCCGTTCCGCGGGTCAGGCGTTCCGGCAAATCCGCCGATGATGTACGGGTACTGGCCCGGCGTCACGTGATAGTGCCAGCCGCGTTCGTCGTCGAACCGCATGTTGAATGCGTCGAGCGGCTTCTCCTTGTCGTCCTTCGCCATCAGCCCCTTGGCCACGTAAGGGCCGTAGAGGGGGAAGCCGTCGAGGGCGAAGCCGATCAACGGCGAGTGGCCCTCGCCGTCGTCCACGAACGGGGACTTCACGCAGACCGGGTACTTGTGGTAGTGGTACTGGTTGTTCGGGGCGGGGTGGCCGCAGCACCGGTCCACGAGATCGACGGCCTCGACTCGGCCCATGTCGAAGGGGTTGAAGAACGCGACGCCGTTGACGGCAAAGCCGACCGGCCCCATCGGCAGCGCCCGGTTCGAGTTCGTCTTGTCCATCGCAACCGCCTTCGGGTTCCGCACCGGTTCCAGCGGAAGGTAGTACGTGCTGTCCCCTTCCTGAATCGGGTTCGGGCCGGCATCCCGTCCGGGGAACGTGGCGGTCGGGTGATTCGGGATGTTGCGGGAGTGGACGACCAATTCCTTGCCGCCCTTGAATTCAAGGACCACGCTGTCCGGCAGGAATCGCTCCGTCTCGACCCAGTCGCCCTTCCGGTCGAGGTGCCCCGGTCGCAGCCACGCGGTCATGTTCTCGGCGAACGGGTTCGACAGGCGGCCGTCCCTGTAGAAGAGGCGGTTCGCGTTCTTGGCGGTGACGACGAGCGTCGCGGGCCGTTCCTTCAGCGTCGCTTCGGGGTCGTAGTACCACCGCCCGCCGAGGGGGATGAGCGTCCCGAGATCGGGGGCTACTCCTTTTTCTGTCTTCACCACCTTCGGCGCGTCCGACGGGGCGGGGATCGGCGTGAGGGCGAACTCCGTGACGAAAAACTCGGCCTCATTCTCCGCCTTCGCGGAGCCGTTCTTGAAGCCGACACTCAGGGCGAGCGTGTCGATCTCCGCGAACGGCAGGCGGAAATCGAGGGCGTAGGTTTTCCACACCGCCCCGCCGTTCTTAAAGAATCGACCGTTCTTGGCCAGTTGCGTGCGATCGCGTTCGACAACCCCGTAGATGTTTTGACTCACGCCGTCGAGCGGGTTCGTGCCCTTCATGCCGAAGAAATCGGCCCGCATGAAGAGTGCGTCTTTCTCGACTACGAAGTTTTGCTCGGCGAGGCCGCGAAAGGTGAAGCGGAACCACTTACCGGCACCGCCTGTCATGCCCGTGACGTGTTGGGTAACGGAACCCGACCGACGGCCGTCTGTGCTCACGCCCTTGCCAGAATCGAGGGCGATTCCCGATTCCGCGTCTTCGTCGGGCCGACCGCACCACACCCACTTGGCATTGCCATCGAGAGAGTAGTGCAGGGGCACTTTCGCGTCCGTACTCTTCGTGAAGAATCGCGGGTTCTTGACCAAACCGGCGGGGAGCTCGGGCAGATCGACTTTCAACCCCGCCGGGCGTTCACGCGCGAGCGGCCGCACGCCCCCAGTGCCGGGTGGGCCTTGGGCATCCGCCTGGTTGACGCCGAATAGCCCGAGCGACAGGCTGGCCACAAACCCGTACAGCAGTTGCTTCATCTCGAATCTCCGGGCTGTCGGCGCTTTTGGTGTTGAGGACGCTTCCAGCCATCGCTTCATCACCAATATCACGTGTGGGGTTTACATCGATACAGTACTCGGTTCGCACGTTACCGGCGACGGCCCGCCCGGAACCCTCATCCCGGCTTCATCGCCACCGCGGCGTTAATCCTCCTCGATCACCCGCCGGTCGGCGGCGTGGTGACAGTTTGCCTCACAAGGCCGGTTCCGCCTGACAAAATCTTTGCCAAACAAGGCGTTTCGGGGCTTATGGAACAGACTCTCCGTGCCCTAAACGATACCGAGCCACGGGGGTAATGTGAGCGATCGAACAACTCACTCGGGTTTGATCCGTCTCGGCTTTGGTCTTTCTTTGTGCCTTCTGTGCCCTCTGCGGTGGATCGGTTTCGTTTTACGAACCCGTCACGACTTGCCGAGGCGGACGATCGGCTCGTCGCCGGTCGGCGGGGGGAGGTCGGGCTTCATCAGGAACGCGCCGGTGTCGTGGTACGTCACGCCGTTGACGCGGTGGTCGATGGTCCACGTCCCGAGGATGCACCCTTCGCCGTCCGGCTGGCCGACGTACTTGACGGCGTGCTTGCCGAGGTACTGCTTGACCAGCGTGACGTGCCCGGTGACCGGGTACGCGCTGCCGGTGAAGGTGAACGGGCCGACGAGGTCGATGCCCTGGCCGCGGGCCTGGCCGGCGGGCTGGAAGTGCAGCTCGAAGGCGTGCATCTCCTGGCGACCGAGGGCGCGCTGGTCCCAGAAGCCGCGCCACGTGCCGGAGGGGTACATCATCGCGGGGCTACTCGGCGGTCGGGGTCAGGGGTGCTTCAGTATACGGCCGGTGCTGGCTCGCGGGGGACGTTTTCGTATCACGCCACCATGAGCGATTCGATCCTCGTCCCGACCCTCGCACCGGCCCAAACGCCGGCGATCGAACCGATCGTCCGGTCGCGCGGCGGGATGCAGCCTTACGTCTGGAGTTTGTGCGGCTGCCTGTGGTTTGCCGTCATGGGCGTCCTCACCCACGACCTCGGCCGGCCGATCGACGACGCCGGCACGCCGTCGTGCCCGTGGACGGTCGTTTGCTTCGTCCGTAGCGTCGTGGCGACGGTCTTCGCCGCGTCGCTGGCGCTCGGCACCGGGGCCAAGCTGGTCGCCTTCTCGTCGCGCAGCTTGTGGGTGCGCAGCCTGGCCGGCAGCACGAGCATGGTGGCGACCTTTTACGCCCTGTCGCACCTGCACGTTACGGACGTGTTGACGCTGACGAACACCTCGCCGATCTGGGTGGCGCTGCTGGCGTGGCCGCTCGGCCAGGACCGGCCGACCTGGGGCGTCGCGCTCGCCATCGCCTTCTCGGTGTGCGGCGTCGCGGTCGCGGTCCAGCCCCACGGCGATGGCTTCCGCGCCTGGCCGGCCCTGTGCGCGCTGTTCGCCGCCTTCTTCACGGCCGTGGCGATGCTCGGGCTGAACCGCCTGCGCGGCATCGCCCCGTTCGCCATTGTGACGCACTTCTCGGCCGTGTCCGCGGTCTTCGGCGGGGTGGCGTGGTTCCTGTCCGACGGCCTCGGCTTCGACCTGGACGCGGCCGGCGACCCGCACTGGTATCGGCAGTTCGGCGTCTGGGTCGAAATCCTCGGCGTCGGCCTGACCGCGACCGTCGGCCAGGTCTTTCTGACGCTGGCGTTCAGCCGCGGCCGGGCGACCCGGGTGGCCGTCGTCGGCCTGTCGCAGGTCGTCATGGTCATGGTGCTCGAAGCGGCCCTCGGCTGGAAAAACGTGACCCCGGTGATGATCCTCGGCACCGGCATGGTCCTCGGCCCGACGGCGTGGCTGATGGCGCGGGAGCGGCGGTGACGGCTCTCCGCCACTGGCGTCCCCGCCCGATCGCCGGTACACTCCCCCCATGAACGAAACTGCCGCCGAGCCGCTGTTGTCGAGTGACTTCCTCAAGCGCCTGGAGCAACTGGAGTTGTCGGCCAAGAAGGTGCTGGCCGGGCGCATGAAGGGGGACCGCCTCAGCAAGCGCAAGGGCCGCGGGTCGGAGTTCGCCGACTACCGGCCGTACACCGCCGGCGACGACCTGCGCTTCCTCGACTGGAACGTCTTCGGCCGCGTCGAAAAGCTCTTCCTGCGGCTGTACCGCGAGGAAGAGGACCTGCACGTCTACCTGCTCATCGACAACTCGAAGTCGATGGCCTTCGGCACGCCGTCGAAGCTGCGGTACGCCAAGCAGGTGGCCGCGGCGCTGGGGTTCCTGGGGCTGGCGAACATGGACCGCGTCGTCGTCGAGGGGGTCGGCGGCCCCGGCGAATCCCCGCGGGTGCCGGCGTTCCGCGGCCGGCCGAGTTTGTGGCGGATGATGCGGCACATCGAGGCGCTGCCGACGGTCGAGACGGGCGACTTGAACAAGGCGTTGCGCGGCTTCAGCAGCCGGGCCAAGGGGCAGGGCGTCGCACTGGTGCTCAGCGACTTCCTCGACAAGGACGGCTACGAGGAGGGGTTGAAGTACCTCGCCACCCGCAACCTGGACGTTTACGCGATCCAAATCCTCGCCGACGAGGAGATCAACCCGCCGTACACCGGGGACTTGAAGCTGACCGACCTCGAAGACGGCGACGAGGCCGAGGTGACGATCAGCGCCCCGCTGCTGGAGCGCTACCAGCGGACGCTGGCGGCGTACCGCGGCGCGCTGAACACCTTCTGCACCAAGCGCGGCATGTCGTACCTGTTCACGAGCAACCAGGTGCCGTTCGAGAAGCTCGTCCTGGGCTACCTGCGGTCCCGCGGCCTGGTCCGGTAAGACTGCCCGACCGGGGTCACTTCGCCGGGGGCTTTTCGGCCGCTTTGAGTGCGGCCAAGTGGGCGTTCGCTACGTCCCACATGTAGTGGCCGATCTTGAACTTCTCGACGGCCGCGGTCAGGTGCTCGGTCCGCTTCGCGGGGTCGCCGGCCGACTCGTAGTACAGCCCGACGTACAGGTTGGCGTAGAAGCGGGCCTCCTTGCCGGCGTCCGTGTCGGCCTTGAGCGCGTCGGCGGCGGCCAGCACGTCGGCCGGCTTGAGCCGGCCGGCGTACAGCTTTTGCACCTCGGCCATCGGCACGCGGGGGTCGCGGGTGACGGCGATGAGCTGCGCGCGGGCCGTGGCCGGGCCGGCGACTTTGGCGTTGCACAGGTAGTGCCAGGCGGCGTTCTCCACGTCCTCGGGGTTGGCCTTTTTGTGCGTCTCGAACTGGGCCACCCCGTCCGCGTACTTGCCGGCGTAGTACAGGGCAATGCCGCGCCGCCAGTGCTCGGGGGCGAGTTCGGGCTTGAGGGCGAGGACCGCGTCGAAGTCGGCGACGGCGTCGGCGTACTTGCCCGACTTGAGCCGCGCGTCCCCCCGGCGGTCGAGGGCGAACGCGTTCTTGGGTTCGAGGGCGAGCGCCGCCGTGAACGCCTCAATGGCCCCCGCCTGGTCGCGGGTCTGGCCGCAGGCGAGGCCCAGGAGAATCCGCGGCTCGACCCGCTTCGGGTCCGCCACGGCGGCGAGTTTGGCCTGCTCGACGGCGGTCTTGAAGTCGTCCTTGCGGTACGCCTCCTCGGCCAGCCGGAGTGGGTCGCCCTGGGCCAGGCCCGTCCGCGGCGCGAGGGCCGCCGTGCTCAGCGTCAACACCGCGACCACCAGCCAGTTCGTTCGCGCCATAGCCGTTCCTCTCGGGGCACCCGTCTCGCATTTCCCGGCCCGCGCCGTGCGGCTTACTATAATCGCTGAATCGTCGGCCGTGGCACTCATTCTGGCGGAGCGTCGTCGTGGACAAAAAGGGCATCTTGCGAGTGCTGGGGCCGGGCCTGGCGGCGGCGGCCGTCGTCTTGTTCATCGGCCTGCTCGTCGTGTCCAGCGAGTGGACCGACCCGACGGCCGGCCGGCCCGGCCCGCCCGCCGCGCCGAATCCGACGGGCGGGGGCACGTCGGCCGCGGTCGGCAAGGACGAGGTCAACGACTCGGGCATGTCCGACTCCCTGCCGCCGGTGGACGCCCCGGACTGGAAGGACATCGGCAGCGGCTTGAAGATGTGGGACGTGAAAGTCGGCGGCGGCGAGACCGAGTGCCCGCCCGGGGCCACCGTCACGATCCACTACACCGGCTGGAACCTCAACGGGTCCGTCTTCGACAGCAGTCGCAGCGGCGGCAAAGCGGCGGTGTTCCCGCTCGGGAATCTCATCAAGGGCTGGCAGATTGGCATCCCCGGCATGAAGCCCGGCGGCGTCCGCCGGCTCCTCATCCCCGGCCCGCTCGCCTACGGCCCGTCGGGCAGCCCGCCGAAGATCGGCCCCAACGCGACGCTCGTGTTCGAGATCAAGTTGCTCGGCTTCAACTGACCCGTTTTCACTCCCTGGAAGGACTCCGACGATGCCGACTCGCACCCTGCGCACGCTGCTCCTGGCGGCGGGCCTAACGACACTCACCGCCCTGAACCCGGGGGTCGCCCAGGACCCCGCCGCCAAGAAGGAAGTTAAAGTGGCCGACCCGACCCTCCCCATCCTCGACGCCAAAGAGTGGAAGAAGCAAGCCAGCGGACTCGAAATCTGGGACGTGAAGGAGGGCACCGGGGACGCGGCCGTGAAGGGCGCGACCGTGACCATCCACTACACCGGCTGGACCGTGGACGGCAAAATCTTCGACAGCAGCGTCAAGCGCGGCACCCCCGCGACCTTCCCCCTGCCGAACCTCATCCCGGGCTGGCAGGAGGGCATCCCCGGCATGAAGGCCGGCGGCGTCCGCCGGCTGAAAATCCCCTACGGCCTGGCCTACGGCGAGGCCGGCCGGCCGCCGAGCATCCCGGCCAAGGCGACTCTCGTGTTTGAAATCGAACTTTTTAGGGACCCCATGAAACTGCCCGCACTCGACGCCAAGGAATGGAAGAAGGAAGCCAACGGCGTCCGCCTCTGGGACGTAAAAGAAGGCACCGGGGACGTGGTCGCCAGGGGCGCGACGGTGACCATCCACTACACCGGCTGGACGCTCAACGGCAAGGTGTTCGACAGCTCGCGGTCGGACAGCGGCAAGCCGGTCGAGTTCCCCCTGGCGAGCCTCATCAAGGGCTGGCAGGAGTACGTCCCCGGCATGAAGGTCGGCGGCGTCCGGCTGATGGAACTGCCCCCCGAGTTCGCCTACGGCAAGGCAGGGGCCGGCGCGGACATCCCCCCGAACAGCACCCTCGTGTTCGAGATCGAAGTCAAGGGCACGAAGAACAAGTAACCCGGCCCCGGAATCACCTCCCGATGGCCGTCGTCACGAATCCGCAGGCCGAGCGCAACCCCGGCCTCGATGTCCTCCGGGCGGCGACCATCGGCGGGGTTCTCGCCACGCACCTCTCGACCGGCTACGCCGCCGATTGGGCCAAACCGTTCTTCGGGATCGGCACCTACGGGGTCGATCTTTTTTCGTGCTGAGCGGCTGGCTACTGGGTCGCCAACTGCTCACCGAACTCCGGGCGACCGGAACTCTCAACGTCCGCCGGTTCTTGTCCCGCCGCTGGCTCCGCACGCTGCCGGCCTACTTTGCCGTCCTCGGGCTGGTGTTCGGTTGGCAGGTACTCACAACCTCCGAACCGAATCTCGACTGGCGATTCCTCGTCTTCGTGCAAAACTACGACTTCGAGGGCATGCCGTACTTTCCGGCAAGTTGGTCGCTCTGCGTCGAGGAACACTTCTACCTGGCCGTCGGTCCGCTCCTGTTAATCGCGCGCCGGCGCTGGGGCGTCTTGGTGTTCGCCGCCGTCGCCGCCGCCCCGACGCTCTTCCGCGCCCTCGGGTGGTACGGCGAGAAGGCCGAAACCCACGTCCGCTTCGACGGCTGTACGATCGGCGTGGGCCTGGCGGCGCTGGCCGTCTACCGCCCGCACGTGTGGGCCGCCTTCGGCCGGTTGAGCGGGCTTTGGTTCGGGGTGGTGCTCGCGGGGCTAGCGCTGGAGTGCTGGTGCCGCTACCGGCTCGACAGTCTCGGGCTGGACACCGTCGGCTTTGCCGGCCTGTCGGGCCTCCTGGTCGTCGTCGCCGTGCGGACGCCGTGGCTCGGGGCTTTGAGGTGTGGCGGCCTGGCGAAGTACGTCTCCACCCGGTCGTACGCGCTCTACCTGACCCACCAGTTCGTCATGGACGGCGTGGTCCGAGCCTGGCCCGGTGCCGACCCCGTCGCCGCCGTCGCGGCGATCTTGGTCCTCAGTCTGGCCGCGTCCGAAGTGCTGTACCAGGGCGTCGAGCGGCCGGGGATGAAGTGCCGCGAGCGCTTCGCGTGGTCCCGGTGAGACCGAACCGACCTGTTGGCGCGGCCGGTGGGGCGCGGTAACATCGGCCCATGCGAAACTTCCGCCGCGGCTTCACCTTGATCGAACTGCTCGTGGTGATCGCCATTATCGCGGTGCTCATCGGGCTGTTGCTGCCCGCGGTCCAGAAGGTCCGCGCGGCCACCGCCCGCGTGAGCTGCGCGAATAATTTGAAGCAACTCGCGCTCGCCCTGCACCACTTCGAGTCGGCGAACGGCCGCTTCCCGGAAGGGTATCGGTTCGACCCGCCGACGCGGTCGTTCGTGCCGCCGCTGTTGGCGTACATCGAGCAGCCGAACCTGCGGTACGACGCCGGCCGCAACTGGGACGACCCGGTCAACTTCCCCGCCGGCGAGACGCCGATCAAACTGTTGTTCTGCCCGTCGGTCCCGGGGGACACAGGCCGCACGTCCCCGGACGCGCCGTTCCGCGCGGCGGTCAGCGACTACGCCGTCTACCACGGCATCAACCCCGGGTACTGCGACCTGTCCGGCTGGCCGTACTACAGCCCCGTGTCCGAGAACGGCGCGATGACCCGCGTCGCCTGCCGCATCACCGAGATCACCGACGGCACGGCGCAAACGGTACTCGTGGCCGAGGACGGCGGGCGGCCCGACCTGTGGCGGGTGGGCCGGCGGATCGCCGGGGTGGGCGGGCACGGCGGCTGGTCGGACCCGAACGTCGAGGTCGCGCTGGACGGGTCGGACGCGCTGACCACCGGCCAGGGCCAGGGGTTCGGTCCGTGCGTCATGAACTGCACGAACGACAACGAAATGTACTCGTTCCACCCCGGCGGCGCGAACGTCGCCTTCGCCGACGGCGGCGTCCGCTTCTTGCGCGAAACGATCGCCCCGCGGACGTTCGCGGCCCTGGTCACGAAGAACGCCGGCGACCAGCCCGGCGACGACTGGTAACGGCTCCGCCGCAACTGAGGAGCGTCCGTTTCCGTATGTTGACTGTACGCTCAGACGGACTTGCCTGTCGGAATCAAATCCTATGCGTTATTTCGGGATCGACCTCGGCACCAGTTCTTGCTCGGTCAGCTACGCCGTCAATAGTTCCCGCCCGAATTTCGTTCCTCAGCCGGCAGTGGTGGAGTTCCGCGTCAACCTCCAACTGGGAACGAAATCGCCGGCGGTCCCTTCAGTGGTCGCACGCGTGGGGACTGGCAAAGCAGTGATGACTCAATTCGGTTTCGAGGCGGAAGAGGCGTTGACGAAACAAAAGGTGCAAGGGCGGAACTACCACACCACCTTCCGGTCGGTGAAGTCCACCCTCGGTACTGGGCAGTCATTCGTGCGCGCCGACCCGTCGCTTAACAGTCCGGTTAAGGTCTGGGGGTCTCTGATCCGGCAGCTGTGTGAGATGACGGTGGCCGAGAAGGGGGCCGACTTCGACCCACGGAAGCACCCGACCGTCCTGACCGTGCCGGCTTCGTTCGGGCGGACACAACGGGACGACACCCTGGCTGCGGCCAAGCTGGCGGGGTTCGAGACCGACACGCCCGGGCGGGTGCAACTCATCGACGAACCTGTCGCGGCACTGATCGACGCTTTGAACCACCCCGACACAGAGCTCAACATCGATCCGGAGGGGTCGAACAACGTGCTCGTGTTCGACTTCGGCGGCGGTACTTGTGACCTGGTCGCCTTGAAGGTGAAGTACGACGCGAAGAAGCCGGGCGGGTTGGACGTACTACCCCAGTCCATCTCTCCGTATCAGCAAATCGGCGGTGACACCGTTGACCTGGCCATCATGGACGAAATCGTTTGGCCGCAAGTCTGCAAACAGATCAAACTCACTCGGGAAGAACTGACCGCGGTGGAGCGCAAGCAGATCGAAGACGCGCTCCGCTACCGGGTGTGCCGGCAGGTGAAAATCCTGGTGAACGAGAAGCTTGAGCGGTTGTCGGCTGACGATTTCCGGGAAGCAAAATGGGCCAAGATATCGGATGAAGTCTCCATGAACGACCTTTGCAAGGTGAGGGGCAAGCTCTTGAAGGGCACCGCCAAGTTGACTGCGCAAGAGTTGAGTGACGTGATGGCACCGTTCCTGGACCTGGACACCGAAGCCGACCCGTTCCGGGTGGGCGAGTCGCCCGACTGTTACCCGTTTGCCACACTCGTCGAGCAGACCCTGGAGCGAGCGGGGATGACATCCTCGGACCTCGACTTAGTCGTCCTTCACGGCGGCAGTTGCCACTCGCCGTTCCTTCCGCGTCTCTTTGAAGAAATGCGGGAGAAGGGCGTTCTCAAGGCAGCCTGCAAGCTGGCCCGCACCCCCGACCTGATCACGTCCGTGGCGCGGGGTGCGGCCCTGTACGGGTGCCTCTCGGCTAAACACGGCAAGCCCTACATCGCGCCGATCGTGCCGGAAGACCTCTCGATCATGACCGAGGGCGGTACGTGTGAGGTGCTGGTCTACGCTGGCACAGAACTGCCTGTCACAAAGTCTTTCAGCGGCAAAAACCAGTTCTACCTGTCCGAAGACGGGCAGCGCGAGGTCACGCTTCCCATCCACATCGGCTACGGCGACCTCCGTCGCCGAGCGTCTACACTGACCATCCCCATCAAACAGCCGAGATTGGCGAAGAGTCACCCCGTTGAAGTCGAGTTGACTATCGACGCGGACAAAATCTCCAAGTGGAGGTGCCGACCAGCCAAGTTTGACTGGTGCGAGGCGTTCGACGTGGCCAACCCTTGGATCGGACAGGAACTCACTGAAGAGGTCGAGAAGCTTCAGACTCAACGCGCGGCAATTCGAGCTACTCTATCGGACGGGGCCAAGCCGAAATCAGAGGTTCTGTTGCACGAAGCTTTCGCTGCGGCTCTCGCCGGTTTCGAGGAGGAGGGGTTACGGCTAGTCGAGGACGTACTCGATGAGCACCCAGACTACGCTCACGGGTGGTATTACAAAGGGCTGATCCAAAGTTGCCGCGGTGATGATGAGGACATGGTAAAAAGCTACGCTAGGGCGACCGAGCTTGCTCCGGATCACGTGCATTACCGGGGGTCATACGGTATCGCTCTGCACCATATCAAGAAACACGGAGAAGCAATCGGCATCATGCGTTATGCCCTGTCGCGCGACCCAAAATTGACTTTCCTACATTACCACTTAGCTGAAGCGTTCCGCGCTCTCGACAATAACCCCGTTGAGATGCAGAAGGAATTAGAGTGTTGGCATCTTCATACTCAGCGTGAGGCTGCTCGGTTACCCAATGACGTGAAGGTGTGGGAGAGAGTTGTAATTTCGGCAACGCAACTCGGCCGATACGACGAAGCCGAAATGGCTAACGAGCAGATCGACGACTTGAAACGCGACCGCAACTTGCTCTCAGGCCCAAATCACGGCTGAACCTTCCGTATCCCCTCCTTTCGAGGTTTCGTATGTCACGCGCGCGAGTCGCTCGGAGCAAGAAAGTGCCCCTGAAGTTGAAGGGCAAGCGGGCGGCGAAGAAGCCGGTCACTTTACCGAAGCCCGTGGTCCCCGGGTCGAAGCAGGCGGCGCGGAAACTCGATCAGCTATCCCGGAAGTATGACGCGGCGGTTGAGAAACTCCGCGGCAATCTGGATATCCTAGGCGAATGCCTCTCAGAGTTGCTGGCAACTGAGGCCGTGCGGGAGCGGCGTCGGCGATTCACCACCCTTGCCGAGGCCGGCGTCCTCCACGACCTCCAAACCCTGGCCGCCGCGCTGGAGGCCATCCCCCCAAACGAACTGCCGCCTTCCCTGAGCGGCGTCGAGCGCTACGCCCATCTCGCCGTGTCGCAACTCATTCGCACCTTTGGAGTCCAGCCGATCCACCAGTCGGGTGATGAGTTTACGGTGCAAGAACACCAACAGCCGGCGTTCGATTGGTCGGCTGACGCAGCAGAAGAACGCGTGTTCCCAATGGCTGTAATCGTGCTGAGGTGTGGTTGGAAGTGCGGCCCCGATGTCCTGGTGAAGCCAAAACTGACGCGTACCGATAACTGAGTCTGTGGCACTTTACGCCGGTAGATTGCATCTTCCCATTCCGGGTTGGAACAGCCCACTCACGTGGGCCGCTCGCCGGGAATTCGCCTGCGGCGGAGCCTCGTCACTTCAGCATCCGCTCCGCGGCTTCGGTCAGTTCGCGGCACGCGCCGTCGAGGTCCCGGTTGTTCAGGCTGCGGGCGGCGGTCAGGCCCTTCGCGGCGAACCCGAGCGCGAGTTGCGGCTGCTTCGCGCTCAGCATCGTCTCGGTCGCGGTGATGTAGAACTTCGGCTCGTCGGGGTGCTTGGCCAGCAGGGCGTCGAACTCGGCGGCGGCCTGTTCCGGCTTGCCGCTGCGGGCTAGCAGGCGGGCCTTTTGCACGGCGTACTCGCCCATCCGCTTGCCCTGGTTGCGGTAGCCGTCGTCGGTCATGCCGTCGGTCACGGTCTTGATCGCCGCGTCGAAGTCCCCCTCGGCGACGGCCCCGGTCACGGCCACGGCGTAGATCGGGTACCGGTCCGGGCGGGTCGGGTCGAACGGCTTCGTCGTGCCGGCGCGGGCGTACTTGACCGCCAACTCCTTGGCGTCGAGCTTGAGCGCGGCCCGCATCCCCTCCTCGATCTCGGCGATCGTCAGCGGCTCCAGGTTGACCCCGGCCAGGTCGGCGGCGCTCATGGCGGCGAAGTCGATCTTCGCGGCGGCGACCGGCTTCGGCGCGCCGACCTCGATGGGCGTCTCGGGGACGGTCATGGCCGGGGCGTCGCCGGCGGTCTGCTTCTCCGCGCCGAGCTTGTGCCGGAGGCGGTCGAAGTCGTAAATCTCCATCGCCTCGGTCCGGTCGCCGACCTGCTTGCGGGGGGACGCGCCGTTCAAGCAGTCGCGCAGGAAGGCGATGACCCCGAGCAACCGCTTGCGCAGGAGCTTGCTGCCGGCGGCGTCGATGGGGGCGGCCCCGCCGAGGGCGCGGAGCGGCTTGTGCGCCCAGACGGTTTCAAAGTAGGTCTCGGCCCGCTCGCGCAGCTTCGTCTCGGCCGCGGCCACGTCGCCCGTGCGGACCGGGTAGGCGATGGCCTGCTGCAGGATGTCGCCGTACTGCGACGTGCCTTCGCTCGTCGTCGGCTCGCCGACGGCCAGGGCCACGCGGTCGCGGATTTGTTGGGCGACGGCGTGGACGCTCTCGGCGTCGGTGAACCACAGCCGCAGCACGCCGCCGGCGATGGTCAGGTTGGCGACGGCCTTGGCCATCGTCGTGCCGGTGTCGAGCAGGTTGGGCAGGTTCTCGACGACGAGGCAACTGAACATCTGGCCGTTCGGGTCCATCTGCGGGGCGAGAATGCGGCCGGACTGGGCCATCTCCTGGAGCAGCGCGAACACGGCCTGCGGGTCGCGGACCTGCATGAACACGCGGGTCTCGCGGTAGTCCGAGTCGTTCTCCATGCCGGTGCCGCACCGCAGGACTTCGACCAGCGCGGCGGCTTCCTCGGCCCGGGCGTCGTCCCATTCGAGGTCGATCGACTTGTTCAGGGCGTCCACGGCGGCCGGCTGCTCGCCCAGCCAGGCGCGGACCAGGCCCAGGTTGAACCACCCGGCCGGGTCCTCGGGGACGAGCAGGGTCACCTGCTGGAAGGCCTTCTTGGCGTCCGACAGGCGGCCGGTGATCGCCTCCTCGGGGATCGGCTTGGCCGTCTTGCGGAACCGGTACGCCTTGGCCGCGCACGCCGGCAGGCGGGTGTCCGGGCCGAACATGCTCTCGTACTGGTCGCGCATCTCCGTGTCGCCGGGGCTGAAAAAGACGGCCCGCTCCATCGCCGCCCGGGACGCGACCGGGCGGTTCAACAGCACCTCGTTGCGGGCGATCATTTCGTGGACTTGGGCGAGTTGCGGGGCGGCGTCGGTCGTGTACGCCTCGGCGGCCTTGCGGAAGAGCAAGAGGGAGCCGATGAGTTCGCCTTCTTGCTGGCGCATAATCCCGCGGAGCAGGAAGCCCATCGGGAAGTTCGGGTCGAGGGCGAACGCTTTTTCGAGCTGCGCGTCGGCTTCGTCCGGCTTGTCCAGGCTGAGCAACAGGTTGGCGTAGAAGCCGAAGGCTTGCGGTTTGTCCGGGTGTTCGGCGACGAGCAGGTTCATTTCGCGGATCGCGCCGTCGGTCTGCTCGCGGCTCTGGAGTTCGAACGCCTTCTCGACGTGGTGAAAATAGGGCGTGCAGCACCACTTGAATTTCTTCCCGCTGCCGCACGGGCAGGGGTCGTAGGCGTTCAGGGCCATGAGGCAAACTCGTTCGGGGGTGCGGGTGACAAGGCCCGGTTTAGGGGGATCATTTCAGGATACGGTTTCGGTCGCGCCCTGAAAACAGAGGCCCGGAGTTTGACACCCCGAAAGCCCGTCCTACGGTTGGGCGTCCGGCTCCCTACCCCGCGGTCGCTCCTCCCCGTCCGGTGGCCCGGCACGCGGACCGACCTTTTTCAGGACTTCTCACCGATGGTGACCAACGACCTCGGCGCGTGCGAATGGTTCGTCTGGGACTTGCGCCGCAGCGGCCTCATCGACCGCGGGCAGCTCGATCAGATCGTCAACGAATTCCTCAAGCGGAACCCGCGGGCCGAGGCCCCCGCCCTCGCGGACTTCCTCGTCCAGCACCAGACCCTGACCGCCTTCCAGGCCGACCGCGTCCTGAACGGCAAGACGGCCGGTCTCGTCCTCGGGCCGTACGTGCTGCTGGACGCCATCGGCCAGGGGAGCATGGGCCAGGTGTACAAGGCGAACTCGAAGAACGACGCCAACCAGTACGCCGTCAAGGTGCTCCCGCGGCGGAGCATGTGGAACGTCCGCTTGGCCCGCCGCCAGGTCCGGTCGTTCGGCCAGTTCAACCAGCCGGCCGTCGTGCCGTTCGTGGACGTGGGCACGGCCGGCGGCCTGCACTACCTCGTCTGGCCGCTGGCCGAGGGCGTCACCCTCGAGAACCGCGTCCAGCAGAACGGCCGCCTGTCGTACCAGGAGACGGCCCTAATCGGCCTGCAGACCGCGCAGGGCTTGAACGCCTGCCACCAGAACAACATTTTCCACGGCCTCGTCAAGCCGTCCAACCTGATGGTCGGGTCGGACGGCCAGACCCGCATCCTCGACTTCGGCATCGGCTCCCTGCTCGTGGAAAACGAGGGCGAGAGCCTGGTGGACACCATGTCCACGGCGAACACTCTGACGAGCGGTCTGGACTGCACGTCCCCCGAGAGCATCATGGAGCCGGCCAACCGCACCCCGGCCGGCGACCAGTACAGCCTGGGCTGCGTGCTGTACTACTGCCTGACCGGCCGCGTGCCGTTCCCCGAGGGGTCGGCCGTCGAAAAGATGATGGCCCACCAGATGAAGGAGCCGGTCCCGGTCCGGGACTTCGCCCCCGAGTGCCCGGACGGCCTGGCGGCGGTCGTCAGTAAGCTCATGGCCAAGACGCCCGAAGGCCGGTACACGGGGACCGACGAGGTGGTCGAGGCGCTCGAACCGTTCCTCGGCGAACTGGCCGTCGCCG
Organism: Fimbriiglobus sp.; assembly: GCA_043745465.1. Classification (GTDB taxonomy): domain Bacteria; phylum Planctomycetota; class Planctomycetia; order Gemmatales; family Gemmataceae; genus Fimbriiglobus. The sequence continues at coordinate 30,245 of JAYTSV010000143.1, read as the reverse complement.
AAGCCCCGAGCCGCACCGCGGGCGTCGCGGCGCGGTCCAACGGGGCGTTGCCCGGATTGTCCAACGGCCGCGGCCAGCCGGCGTTCCACCGCAACGGCACGCCCCCGATGGCCCGCCCGTCGGCCACGCCGGCCCGCCCGGTCGGCGGCTTGCCCCCGGCGACCCCGTCCCCGGCCCACCGCCTCGCCCCGCCGGCCGCCCTGCCCCCGCTGCCGCCCGCCCGGAACGGGAACGGCCCGGCCCGGATGCCCAGCCGCGAATCGTTCGTCCTGCCGAAGTACCAGAAGCCGGTCGTCGAGGAAGTTCAACTCGTCCAGGCCGGGGACGACGGCCCGTCCCCGTACAGCGACCCGGCCGCGCTCCGGGCTTCGGCCGGGTGGCTGAACGAGCCGGACGCCCAGGCCGAGCGCGGGTCGCACCGCGCCGGCGGCCTCGGCACCATCGGCATCGCCGTGGCCGCGCTCCTGCTGATGACGCTCGTCTTCGTCGGCGCGAAGCTGCTCATGCACTAACCGAACCCCGCTGGTCAACGAGTACCGGCATCGTCGCCGCGTCGGGTCGGGTCCATCAGTGGCCCCGACCCGGGGCGGCGATTGGCATTCCGGTCGCCCTGCTATAATGGGGGCGACCGCGCCGGGGGGTTCCGCCCGACCCGGGCACTACCGTTCCAGGAGTCCGACCGATTTTCGCCGTATTCGCCGACGCCGCCTTCGACCCGCCCCACGCCTGGTACTGGACGGTCGCCGGCCTGGCGACGATCCCCGTCCTCATCGTCGTCAACGGGTTCTTCGTCGCCTCCGAGTTCGCGCTGGTGGCCCTCCGCCGCACCCGCGTCGAGGAGATGGTCAACGCGAACGTGCCGCGGTCGAAGAGCCTGCTCGAAGCGCTCGACCAGCTCGACCGCAGCGTTGCGGCGGCCCAACTCGGCATCACCGTGGCCAGCCTCGCCCTCGGCCTGTTGAGCGAGCCGGCGCTCCACGCGATCATCTCCCCGCTCCTCACGCCCCTGGTCGGCGGCGTCCCGGACGCCTGGCAAGGCCCGCTCCTCCGCTTCCTGTCCGTCGCCCTGACCCTCAGCCTGGTCACGTACATGCACGTCGTCTTCGGCGAGCAGTTGCCGAAGATGGCCGCGCTGCAGTCGGCCGAGCGCATCGGCCTCTACGTCGCCGGGCCGACCAACACGTTCGCCCGGGTGACGCACCCGGTCATCCGGCTGATGAACGGGTCGAGCGAATTCTGCCTGCGGCGGCTCGGCTTCCGGCCGTCCGGCCAGGACCAGGAAGTCCACACCGTGGACGAACTGCGGCTGCTCATCGAGGACACCGAAGAGGCCGGCCTGCTCGACCCCGAGGCGGCCGACTACGTGCTGAACGTGTTCGAGCTGTCGAACAAGAAGCTACGGGACGTGATGGTGCCGTGGGCCAAGGTCATGACCCTGGAACTGAGCACGCCGCCGGACAAGGTGCTCGAAGCCGTCCGCGACGGGTCGCACACGCGGATGCCGGTCTACGAGGGCGACGCGAACAACGTCGTCGGCATCGTCAACTCGAAGGACCTGTTCTTCCTGTTCAGCCTGAAGGGCCTCGTCAACCTCGAAGACGCCCGGTACGACGCGACCTTCGTGGACCCCGAAATGCCGGTGTCGCACGCCCTGCGGATGTTCCGCAAGACCCGCCGGCCGATGGTCATCGTCCGGGACAGTTCGCGCACGGTCCTGGGCATCCTGACGCTCGAAGACGTCCTCGAAGAGATCATCGGGGACATCGAGGACGAGCACGACGACCCGACCCGCCGGCGGACGCTCTTGAACAAGAGCCGGCGGTCCGGGCTGTCCGCGAAGTTGCCGCCGAAGTGACCGTCGCTACGGCTTGGCCAGTGTCGCCGGGAGCGGGTACTGGTTGTTCCGCGGCGGGTTGACGCCGAGGAAGTCGGCCGTAATCGCGGCGGCGTGCAGGGGGGTGACCTTCTCGTCCCGCTTGCCGCCGGCGACCCCGGGGCCGTACACGAGGAAGACGGCGTGCGTGTCGTACGGGTGCGGCGACCCGTGCGACGTGCCGGTCAGGTACGTGTCGAACAGGTACAGCGGCTTGACCACGACGACCACGTCGCCCGACCGGTCGGGGTGGAACGACCGCTGCATCGGGGCGAAGAAGGCGTCGCCCTTCGGCCCGTCCTTGGCCGCGAGTTGGGCGTGCGTGTACGCCCGGTCGATGCCCGGCTGCGTCCGCACCCACTCGGCCAGTTTCTCGGCCACGGCGTCCGGGGTCAGGTTCTGAGCCTTGACGAGCCGGTGGTTCAGGTAAAAGTTCGGCGCGGACACGGCTTCGATCCACAGGTTGCGCTCGACCTTCGGCTCGCCCGATTTCGGCTCGGCCGGCGACTCGCCCTTGGGCACTTCCTTCGCCGCCGGGTTCGCCTGACCGTAGGCGGCCCGCAGGTGCGTCTCGGCGGCCTTCAAGAAGGCGACCGGCCCGATCCGCTTGGCGTCCAACCCCTTGGCGGCCGACACTTCGGGCACCGGGCTGACGCCGTGGTCGGCGGTCACGACGACCGAGTAGTTGCCCGGCCCGACCTTGGCGTCCAGGAACTTCAACAGGTCGGCCACGATCAGGTCCGACCGCAGGGTCACGTCCAGGACTTCGTGCGAGTCCGGCCCCCAGGCGTGGCCGACGAGGTCGTTCGACGAGAAGCTGATCGACAGCAGGTCCGGGGCGTCCCGCTGGCCGAGCTTCTCCGCCGTGACGCACTCCTTGGCGAACGCCAGCAGGAGGTCGTTGCCGTAGGGCGACGTGACCATGTCCTGGTAGTACGTCGCGCTGACGGCGGGCTTGCCGCCGGTCATCGGGTGCGGGAAGACCTTGCCCATCGTCTTGGCCTTGCCGGGGCCGCTGGCCTCGCCGGGGGCGTCGTCCGGGCCGGCGATCGCGTCGTAGTCGAGGTCGGCCCGCAGGCGATTCCACGTCTTGCCGTAGTAGCTCTGGGCCAGCCCGGCGTCGTTGAACCCCGCCACCCAGGCCGGCAGGCTGTCCCGGTAGTACGTCGAGGTGACGAACCGGCCGTTGAACCAGTACGCGCCGTCCGGCTTGCGGCCGGCCGGAAAGATGGCCGACCGGTCCTTCAGCGACAGCCCGAACACCTTGCCCTTGCCCCCGGTCGATTCTCGGAGCACGTCGGCCAGCGTCGGCCCGAGGAACCGGTCCGGGTTGCCGACGGACGGCGGCTTCGGCTTGGTATTCGGCATTTTCGGGTCGATCGCCTCCTCGTCGAGCGGCTTGGGCGGCACCAGTTCGTACCGGGTCGAGCCGGCCGAGTAAATCTCCAGAGCCGACGGCCGGTCGAACCAGTTGTTGTTGATGATCCCGTGCTCGTCCCCGCTGCACCCGGCCAGGATCGAGGCGTGGCCCGGCGCGGTCGTCGTCACCCCGTGCGGGTAGTGGCAGTCGGCGAACCACGCGCCGTCCGTCTGCAACCGCTTGAACCCGTCGTCGCCGAAGTGCGGCTGCCACTTCTCGACGTAGTCCCCGCGCATCTGGTCGAACACGACCACGACGGCCAACTTGACCTTCGCCTTCTTGGGCGCGTCCCCGTCCGCGGCGACCGCGGTCGCCGCGGACGACAGGAGGACAGCGAGACACAGCGCGTGGCGCATCGGGGCGACTCCGGGGGAACGGGGCAGGTATCGTAGAGCGCGGCCGTGAAGACGGGATGAAGCGGCCGGGCCGCCCCCGAGCGTTAGTGGCGGAAGTGCCGGACGCCGGTCGTACACATGGCGATGCCGTACTTGTCGCACGCCGCGATGCTCTCGGCGTCCTTCACGCTGCCGCCGGGCTGCACGATGGCGGTCACGCCGGCCGCCGCCGCAAGTTCGACGTTGTCCGGGAACGGGAAGAAGGCGTCGGACGCCAGGACGGAACCTTTCGCCCGGTCGCCGGCCTTGCGCACGGCGATCTCGACCGACACGACGCGGGACATCTGCCCGGCTCCGACGCCGACGACGTGCGACGTGCCGGCGGCCCCGCGGCCCAGGACGATGGCGTTCGACTTGACGTGCTTGCACACCATCCAGGTGAACTGCAGCGCGGCGAGTTCCGTCGGCGTCGGCGGCCGCTTCGTGACGACCTTCCAGGCGGCGAAGTCGTCGGCGTCGGTGTCGCGGCTTTGCACCAGCATCCCGCCGTCCACGCGGCGGTAGTCGAACCCGGCCGGCGACCCGGTCAGCGGGCCGGTCCGGAGCAGCCGCACGTTCTTCTTCCAGCCCTGCAACTTCGCCAGCGCCTCCGGCTCGAAGTCCGGGGCGACGACGCACTCGACGAACCGCTCGCCGGTCATCAGCGCGTCGGCCGTGGCCACGTCCAGGGTCGCGTTGACGGCGACGATGCCGCCGAAGGCCGACAGCGGGTCGCCGGCCCAGGCCAGCGCGAACGCCTCGGCCAGGGTGGCCGCCGTGCCGACCCCGCACGGGTTGTTGTGCTTGACGACGACGGCCGTCGGCCCGGTGAACTCGCGGGCCAGGTTCAGGGCCGAGTCGAGGTCGAGGATGTTGTTGTAACTCAGCTCCTTGCCGTGCAACTGCTTGGCCGTGACGACGCACGGGTAGTCGGGCAGTTCGTCGCGGTACAGGGCCGCCTTCTGGTGCGGGTTCTCGCCGTACCGGAGCGGTTTTTCGAGCACCATGACCGGGTCGAGCACCTTGTCCCAGCCGCTGTCGTCCACCGCGTCCAGGTCGTCGAGTTCGGCCAGGTCGTCGTCGTCGGCCTCGTTCAGGAAGAACTCGGAAATCGCGTTGTCGTAGTCGGTGATGCGGCGGAAGGCGACCCCGGCCAGGACGGCCCGGACCTCGCGCGGCGTCTGCCCGTCGTGCTTCGCCAGGGTGGCCAGGAAGGTGTCGTACAGGTTCGGATCGACGAGGACCGCGACCGCCTCGAAGTTCTTGGCGGCGGCGCGGATCATCGTCGGCCCGCCGATGTCGATGTTCTCGATCGCCTCGGCCTCGGTCACGCCTTCCCGGGCGATCGTCTCCTCGAACGGGTACAGGTTGCACACGACCAGGTCGATCTCGGGCAGGTTGTGCTCGACGAGGGTCGCCAGGTGCTCGGGCGACGACCGCTTGGCCAACAGCCCGGCGAAGATGGCGGGGTGTAGGGTCTTGACGCGGCCGTCGAGGATTTCCGGGAAGCCGGTCAACTCGGCCACGTCGCGGACCGGCAGCCCGGCCTCGGCCAGGAGCTTCTTGGTCCCGCCGGTGGCGACCAGTTCGACCCCGTGCGTGCCGTGCAGGCCGCGGGCGAACTCGACGAGGCCGGTCTTGTCGGACACGGACAGTAAGGCCCGGCGGATCGGTCGCAGCATGATGAGTCGTCCTTGGAAACGCGGTGCCAGTCAGACTACGGACCCGGCCCGATTTGCACCACCGCCCCGCGCCGCCGCGCCCGCACGCGGCCCGGAAACTCGGCCGCGTTCGAGTCGCCGCGGAGCACCGCTTCGGCCCGCCGCCAGGCGTCCTCGCCCATGTCCCCGCGCGGCCACCCCTCGCGCTCCCAGAGCAGTTGAAGCAGCGCGTGCAGCACCGGGGGCGGCGCGGCGACCCCGGCGTCCAGCACGACGACCGGCCCGGCCCGCGGGCGTTCGTGCCGGCGGAGCACGTCGGCGGCCAGTTCGCGCAGGCAGTCCGCGACCTCGTCGGCCTGCCGCGCCAGCCGGCCGAGCGCCGCGACCGCTTGCGGGTTGAAGCTCTCCAGCAGTGGCAGGAGTTCGGCCCGGATGCGGGCGCGGGTCTGGCTCGCGTCGAAGTTGGTCGCGTCGGTGACGAACGGTTGGTTGAGGGACGTGAGGTACGCCAGGACTTCGGCACGCGTCATCTGCAACAGCGGCCGGACGATTTCGATGTCGCCGTCGCGGGCGACCGGGGCGATGCCGCGCAAGCCGTCGAGGCCGGTGCCGCGGGCGAGGTGGTGCAGGACCGTCTCGGCGTTGTCGTTGGCCGTGTGCCCGGTGGCGACCCAGCGTGCGCCGCGGTCGCGGGCGACCTCGTGCAGCCAGGCGTACCGGAGCCAGCGGGCCGTCGCTTCGAGGTTGCCGCCGGCGGCCCGCACGTCCGCCGTGCCGAGCGCGATGGGGAGGGCGTGCGCGGCCGCCAGGTCGCGGACGAACGCCGCGTCGGCGTCGGCCTCGGGGCGGAGTTGGTGGTGAAAGTGGGCGACGGTCAGCGGGCCGCGGCCGAAGGCGAGCAGGCCGCGGAGCAGGGCGATGCTGTCCGCGCCGCCGGACACGGCGACGACGCCGGGGCCGGTCGGGGTGCGGAAAGCGGCGGCGATGGCGGCGGGCCGGGTCATGGGTGTAGAATGCCCGGGAAGCGCTCTTGCGTCCAGGATCAATCGTCGTTATCGCCGCGAGCACGAACATGGCCTTCGACCCGACCAGTGAGCCGGATTACGAACTGGTGCCCGAGCCGCCGACGGTCCTGCCGACCGCCCGGCGGGTGAACGACCGGGTGCCGGACAAGCTCGCCCGGGCGGTCCGGGGGCTGCTCGTGGCGATGGCGCTGGCGTTCACGGTGGTGCTGACGCTGGCGTTCGCGCTGAACCCATACGACGCGGACGGCCGCCCGCGGACGATGGCCACGCACACGCAGTTGGGGCTGCCCCCGTGCAACTTCGTGACGCTCACGGGGAGGCCGTGCCCGGCGTGCGGGATGACGACGAGCTTCGCGCTGCTGATGAAGGGCGACGTGCTCAACAGCGCGAAGGCGAATTGGGTCGGCACGGCGCTCGCCGCGACCTGTTTGCTGGGCGTGCCGTGGGCGGTGGGGAGTGCGGTCCGCGGGCGGTACTTCGTCATCGGGTCGTTCGAGAAGGCGAGCACGGTCGGCGTGATTTTGCTCCTGGTGTGTCTGTTTTCGCGGTGGGGGGCGGTGCTGCTGACGGGGTGACCCGGGGGCGGCGTGGCCCAAACTTTACGGGGGGTTCAGGGATGAACCGCGTCGCACTTTCTTCGCTCGGGGCCGTCGTGGCCGGCCTGTTCGTCGTCGCCGCCTCGGGGTGTACGCCGGGCAGCCTCGGCTACCTGTTGCGCGACACCAAGGCCAAGCCCGAACACCCGCTCCCGGCGGTCAAGGACAAGAAAGAAATCACCGTCCTCATCATCGGCAGCCGGTCCCAAAACCTGGGCATGGACCCGATGTTCGCCGCCATCGACCGGCAACTGCCCGGCCTGATCGCCCGGCAAATGATGACCGACACGAAGGACGAGAAGCACCCCATCGTCGTCGTCGAGCAGGCCAAACTGGACAAGTGGAAGCAGACCTCCGGTGCGGACATCCGCACCGTCAGCCCGGCCGTCGTCGGCAAGCAACTCGGGGCCGACTACGTCATCGACGTGACGGTCAACTCGATGAGCGTCTTCCAGCCGGAGTTGGCCCGCGAGTTTTGCAAGGGCAAGGCCAGCGTCGATGTCGTCGTCTTCGACTGCTCGCAGGCCGACAAGAAGCTGCAGGAGTACACGCACAACTCGACGCAGCCGGAGCGGAGCACCGGGGCGATGAGTCCGAAGGACTACGCCAAGTGGTTCACGGAACGCCTGGGCAAAGAGATCGCCTTCCGGCACATTCCGTCCGACTCGAACGAGCGGCTGGCGATGATCAAGTAACCGCGCTAATCGGCGGGCGTTGGCGAGTGGGGTTGTTCGCTTTCGGACCTCCGGGTGCCGACGCTTTTGGTTCGCCAAAGCGAGACCTTTCGACGCGATTGGTTAACATTAACTGGGGGCGTTCAGCGGCGACACGTCGTGGCCGGGAGGGGTGGCTTATGGCGAACGACCAACTCGTGCCGGCGTTCGCATGGACACCCGGCGCGGACGCGGCTCCCGATCTGGTGGCAGATTGCGTGGCTCTGTTTAGCGAACACTACGGCGTGTACAGTGATGCCTCGCCAGTACGGCCCGGCCAACCAGTCTGGTTCAGTTCGGACAGATTTCGGGCGCTGATCACCCCGGCCGGGTGCGGCTTACTCACGGCCAAAATCGGCGGGGAGGTGGTGGCCTATGCAACAGTCGCCCGGCTGCGGCTGTCCGACGGGTCGGGGTTCGCGTCCTGGGTTAGCCAACTCGTTACCCATCGCGAGCACCGCGAGCAGCGTATTGCCATCCGCCTACTCCAAACCGCGTGGGGATTCTCAGACGATGTCGCTTGGGGCTTAATTACCTCGAACCCGTTTGCGATCCGAGCGCTAGAGTCGGCCACACGCCGCCGTTGTGATCCGGACCGGATCGCGGCCTCCGCGGATTGGCTGCTGGAGGTCGCCGCCGACGCGGTACCCTACGTCCGCGACAGACCGTTCTGGGCGGAGCGGTGTGCCATCGACACGGGCTTCTTCGTCGATCACTCGAAAATCGGCGGTAAAATTGCAAAAGTCGTCGGTCCCGACAAGCCTTGGCTCCTGAAAGACTTGCAGGAAGGTGAAGAGTGGTTCGGCTTCACCTTCTTGGAACAGTCGCCCCGGCAGCGGACTGCCGCCGAGTTGGAACAGTTGCTGGGCGACGCGGATGGCGTACTTCAACGGGCTTATAGTCGAATGCGACCGAGCGGTGAACAGCCTTGGGCCGTTCATACAGCCGCCGAAGTCCAGTTCATCATCTCCGAGCTGAACTTAGCTCCCGGTAGTAGCGTTCTCGACCTCGGTTGTGGCCGCGGCCGTCACGCCGTTGAGCTTGCTGCGTGCGCGGTGAGAGTCACAGGGGTCGATTTCGTCGCGGAGTCGATTCAACTCGCCGAGGAAGCCGCCCGCGAACGTGGGGTTGAGGTCACATTTCTTGAGCGAGACGGCCGCAGCCTGGAACTGGCCGAGCAATTCGACGCCGTGGTCTGTTTGTACGATGTCATCGGCTCGTTTCCGGACAACGACGAGAACGAAGCTTTAGTAGCCGCCGTCGCTCGGCATACGCGGCCGGGTGGTGGGGTTGTGGTGTCGGTTATGAACTACGATTTGACGGCCGATCTGGCGATTCACAAGGGTCGCTTCGAGGACAACCCTAACGTACTCGATACGATTCCGCCGAGTAACACCATGCAGTCAACGGGCGCGGTGTTCAACCCGAAACACTTTTTCCTGGATACCGACGAGCGCATCGTCTACCGCAAGGAACAATTCGTGGGCGACGGGTTGCCACCGTGGGAAGTCGTGGTTCGAGACCGACGTTATTCGGCCGACGAACTCACAAAACTGTTCCGGTCGGTGGGTATCGAGCCGGAGAAGGTAAGTTGCGTTCAAGCCGGCCGTTGGGACACTGCTCTTAGGTCCACGGACAAGAGGGCTAAGGAAGTATTGTTCGTCGGCCGTAAAGAAAAATGAATATACTGTTGCTAGAGTTTGCTGCTGACTCTCAGGCATCAGCGGGAAACCTTTCGTCGCTGACGCCCTCGGCTCGCCGATCGTGTAGAATGGCGCTCTCATTGGAGGGCCGCCGATGCGAACCTGGTTGAGCAACGTCGTGACGGCCACGCGGACCCTCGCGGAGGGCATGTTCGTCACACTGCGGACGTTCACCCAGACGTACCGCCGGGGCACGTTCACCGGTCACTTCGCCTACCCCGAGAAGCCGGTGCCGATCCGGCCGCGCTACCGCGGCTTCCACCGCTTCGACCTGACGGCGTGCATCGGCTGCGACAAGTGCGCCAAGGCCTGCCCGGTCGATTGCATCTACATCGACAAGGAAAAGGCCGCCGCCCCGCTCAAGGGCTTTCACGTCACCGGGTTCACGATCGACTACACGAAGTGCATGTTCTGCGCGCTGTGCGTGGACCCGTGCCCGGTGGACTGTCTGTACATGGGGTCCACTTACGACCTGAGCGCGTACACCCGCGACAGTTGCCTCGTCGATTACGCCAAGCTGCCGCTCGAAGTCGCCTGGGGGCCGGCGACGCTCGACCCGCCGGCCGTGGCCGCGTCGAAGGCGGTGTCGCTGCCGGTGTGGGTGAAGTCGTGACCGAACTCGTCGCCACGATCCTCGTCTTCCTCGGCGTCGGCGCGTCGTTCCTGGGCGTCAACCTGCTCACCGGCTGGCTCGTGCGGCCGCGCAACCCGTCGCCGGAGAAGGGGCAGGTCTACGACTGCGGGGAGGAGCCAATCGGCCTGGCGTGGATCCAGTTCGACCTCCGCTTCTACGTCGTCGCGCTGCTGTTCGTCGTCTTCGACGTGGAACTCGCCTTCTTCTTCCCGTGGGCCGTCGTCTTCGGCAGCGCCACCCGGGCGACGGACATGACCGTGTCCGCCGAGGAGCGGCAGAAAGCGGCGGACGTGCTGCAAATCTCCGGCGAAGTGAACGCCGCCGGCCTCGACGCCTTCTCCCGGTTCGCCTTCCTGGAGATGCTAGTCTTCTTCGCCGTCCTGCTCGTCGGCTTCGCCTATTTGTGGTTCCGCGGCGACCTCGAGTGGGTGAAAAGCGTCGCCGCCCAGCCCGGCCCCGCGGTACAATCCGTCAACCCCTCGGAGGAGCGACCATGACGACGATTACACTGACCGACCCCGTGTTGATCGAGCAACTGCTCCGCGCCAACGCCGGCGAATTGCGCGACCTGAGCGGCCGAGTGCTGGCGAAATTCTCCGCCGCACCCACGACCGAAGCCCCCTCGCCGGTGCCCCCCGCCTACACCCGCGCGGACGTGCGGGAGTTCCGCGAACAACTCGAGCGATTGATCGCCAAACGCCCCAATGGCCCGCCGGATTTACTACCGGATGACCTGTGCCGGCTGCCCCCAGGGTTCAAATCGCCAATCACGGAGGAGGAGCGTCGGGAGAACCGCCAGCAGACTGACGGCAAACCGCTGCTCGAAGGCTTACGCGACCTTGAGGAGAGCCTGTGAGGTACGAAGTCCTCTGGCCCAAAAAGGCACTCGGACAACTGGCCACGATCTGGGCGACTTCTCCCGACCGGTCCGGGGTCACGGCGAGCATGGCCAAGTTCGACTACGTGCTGACCTTCGACCCGCTGAAGTTCGGAGAATCCCGCGACTCGTCCCTCGTCCGCATCGCCTACAGTCCGCCGCTTGGGATCGAGTTTTCCGTCATCGAAGACGACAAGCGAGTCGTCGTCAACGCCGTGTTCGCCGTCTGACTTCCGAGGCCGCCGATGCTGCAGAATCGCTTTGAAGACGGGTTCGTGATGACCAGCCTCGACGAGGCGATCAACTGGGCGCGCGAGTCGTCGCTCTGGCCGATGACGTTCGGGTTGGCGTGCTGTGCCATCGAGATGATGGCCACCGGGGCCGGCCGGTACGACCTCGACCGGTTCGGCGCGGGGGCCTTCCGCGCCACGCCCCGGCAGGCCGACTTGATGATCGTGGCCGGGACGGTCAACCTCAAAATGGCCGACCGCGTCCGCCGGCTGTACAACCAGATGCCCGACCCCAAGTTCGTGATCGCGATGGGGGCGTGTACGTGCGGCGGCGGCCCGTACTACAAGTACGGGTACAACGTCGTCAAGGGCGTCGATCTCGTCGTCCCCGTGGACGTGTACATCCCCGGTTGCCCGCCGCGGCCCGAAGCCCTGCTCGAAGGCCTGATGCGCGTCCAGGACAAGGTCCGCACGATGCACACGCTGACCAAGGACCGCGACCCCGGCGAACTCGCCGCCGTCCGCACCGGCCGCGTCCAACTCCCCGACGAACTGGCGACCACGGAGAAGGCGAGCGCCTTCCGCGCCGCCCAAAAGGACGCCGCCCGGCCGGTGAAGTAACCGGTTCGGTCGCTGACGCTCTCGGCTCGCCGGGGCGGGAACGTGTCCTACGCTTCGGCATGACTATTCCCGAGACGGCCGGGTTCCTGGCCCGGGTCCGCGAGACGCCGGACGACGACGGGCCGCGGCTCATCTTCGCCGACTGGCTCGACGGCGTCGGCCAGCGCGAGCGGGGCGAGTTCATCCGCGTGCAAGTCGCGCTGGCGAAACTCGCCGACACCGACGCGCGGCGGCCGGACCTCCTGCGCGTCGAGGCCGGACTGCTCGGCGACCACGCCGACGCCTGGGCGGAGCCGTTTCGCGGGCTGGCGACCGGGCCGGTGTTCCGCCGGGGGTTCGTCGAGGAGGTCAAGGTGACGGCCCGGCAGTTCCTCGCCCGGCCGGCCGAACTGTTTGCCGCCGGGCCGATCCGCCACCTGCACGTGCTCGACGCCGCCAGCCACCTGACGGCCGTGACCCTGTCCCCGCACCTCGAACGCCTGACCGGGCTGACGATTTACGGCCAGCACCTGCGCGACAGCCTGGCCCACGCGCTCGCGGAATCGCCGTACTTAACGCGGCTGCGGGTCTTGCACCTGGGCCGCAACCCGATCGGCGACCGCGGCCTCGACCGGCTCGCCCGCGCCGCCGGGCTGGCCGAGTTGGAAGGCCTCGACCTGAGCGAGAACGAACTCGGCGAGCCGGCCGGTCGGACGCTGGCGGAGGCCGCCCGGTTCGCCCGGTTGACGCGGCTCGAACTGGCCGGCAACGCCCTCGGGCCGCACGCCGCGGCGTTGATCGCCGGGTCGCCGCACTTACAGAACTTGACGCACCTCGGCCTGGCCGGCAACCGCCTCGGTGGCCCGCGCCTGGCTACTGCTCTCGACCCGACGACGCTGCTGCGCACCGCGAGCGTCGACCTGGCCGGCAACGGCCTCGGCCCGGCCGGGCTGGCCGCGATCCTCGGCGGCGTGCGGACGGCCGGTGTCCGCGAACTCGACTTGAGCCAGAACGCGCTGGGCGACGAGGGCGCGGACCTCCTCGCCGTCTCCCCCGTGGTCCTCGGCCTGCGCGGCCTACGGCTCGCCAACAACGGCATCACCGACGACGGCGTCCGGGCGATCGCCGCGTCCCCGTACTTCGCCCGCCTCAAGACGCTCGACGTGACCTTCAACCCGCTCGCCGACCCCGGCGGCCGGGCACTCCTCGACTCGACGCGGCTCAAAAGTTTGACGCGGCTGCTCTACCCCAGCATCGGCATGGGCCTGCGCCTCCGGCTGGCGCTGGAGCGGCGCTATCACACCTGATGTCGCCGACCGCCGGGTTAATTCTTCGTCAGCTTCATCGCGGTCAGCCACTCTTCGCAACGCTTCGGCCAGGTCGTCGCCGGGCCGGCCGAGCGGAGGCCGAAGCCGTGGCCGCCGGTGCTGTACAGGTGCAACTCGCACGGCACCTTGAGCCGCTTCAGTTCGAGGGCGTATTGCAGGCTGTTGACCGGCGTGACCGGGTCGTCGAAGGCGTGGGCCAGGAACGTCGGCGGCGTCTTCGCCGTCACCTTGACGCTCGGCAACAGCAGGCCCGTTTTCGACTCGACCAGGTACGCCGGGTAGACGAGCACGGCGAAGTCCGGCCGGCTCGACACCTCGTCGGCGGCATCGACGGCGGCGTACTCCGGCACGTCGTAGTTCGTGCAGGTCAGGGCGGTCAAGTTGCCGCCGGCGGAGAACCCGAGCATCCCGACCTTCGCGGCATCGACGTTGAACTCCTTGGCCCGACTGCGGACCACCCGGACGGCCCGCTGGGCGTCGATCAGTGCGACCTTCGGGGCGGCGTCCTTGGCGTCTTCGGGGCGGCGCGGCACCCGGTACTTGAGCACGAACGCGGTCACCCCGACGGTGTTCAGCCAGGCCGCGACTTCTTCGCCTTCGAGGTCCCAGGCGAGAATGTTGTACCCGCCGCCCGGGGCGATCACGACGGCCGCGCCGCTCGCCTTGTCCGCGGGAGGGGCGAAGACCGTCAGCGTCGGCTTGCTCACGTTGGCCACGCGCCGGACCGGCCGCGCTTCCTTTTGCACCGGCATGTCCTTCTCCGGCGGGGTCGGCGTCGCGGACTCGCCCGGCGCGGCCCCCGGCCACAGGTCGATCACCACCGGCTTGGGCGGCTTGGGCGGCTCGGCCCGCAACGTGCCAGCGGCGGTAACGGCCCACGCGACGGCCAGGATCGACGAGAATGCACGCATCGGACAACCTCCGGGGAGGGACGGAACCCCCGCCAATGTAGCGACGCCGTCCGGCCGCGGCAAAGTCGCCTCAACTTGCCCAGGCCGCACGACCGATACCTTCGGTACGTCTTCGGAGGTTCGCCCATGCGCCGGTTCCTGATCGTCTCGTCCGTCGTCGTCGGCTCCACGGCCTTCGGGCAAAGTCCGCAGGTGCCGCCGACCCCGCCGCGGTCGGTGCCGCCGGGGGTGGTCATGCCGACGCCGGGCAACCTGCCGCCGGGCGTCCTCGACTCGACCAAGCAGGCCAACGACACGGCGGGCGACGCCTCAGTCGTGACCCCGGCCAAGGAGCGGTTCGCCCCCATCGACGTGGTGCTGGTGAACGCGCGGTACGCCGGGGAGGCGTGGCAACTGTTCGCCGGGCCGCAACTGCTCGCCGACTTCGGCAAGAAGCAGGCGGACGCCGAGGAGGCGAAGCGGATCGTCCGCGAACTCCGGCCGACCGAGTGGGCGACCATCGGCACGGCCCGCCCGGTCGTCGGGTACGGCCTGTTCAACGGCAAGGCCCGATTGCACTCGCCGCAACCCAAGGTGACGGCCGCCATCGACCTCACGACCGTCCGGGCCGAGCAGGTCCGCGGCGTCTGGGTGTTGAAGGACGACGCGGCGTTGCACCTGAACTTCGGCAGCCACAAGTCCGACGCGGATCAGGCGGCGGCGGTCGTCCGCAAGTACGGGTTCAACCAGGTCGGCCACATCGGCACTCCGACGCCGACGTTCTCGTACTTCTACGCCGCACCGACCGGCCCGGACAAGGCGGCCCGCCCCGGCCCGCCGGGCGCGGCGCTGCTGGCCCAGGCGAATTCCGAGCAGGGGATGGGCCGGACCGGCATCCCGATTCCGGGCGTCGGGTTCGCCGGCGAAATGGTCAAGTTCGACCCGCGCAAGGTCGAGGTCCGCCGGGACAAGGGCGTCTACTCGCTGGTCAGCGGCCCGGACGAACTCGCCCGCTTCGGCGCGTCCGAGTGGGCGGCCCGGGACGGCCTCAAACTGGTCCAGGACTGCCGGTTCACGGAGCACTGTCAACTCGGCGAGATGAGCTTCTTCCTCGTCAACGGCCAGGCCCCGACGCGGGTGCCGTTCAACGCGCAGGGCCGGACGTTCAACCCGAAGAAGGTCAAGGTCCGCGCCACCGCCGGCGGGTTCGGCGTCTTCGAGGACGCGGGCCGGCAACTCTTCCGCGCGGCGACCGTCGAGGAGGCGGAGCAGATGGCCCGCGCGATCCAGGGCTTCGGGTTCGACATGGTCTGCCAACTCGGCCTGTCCCCGACGACCTCGCTCCGCTTCCTCGCCAAGACCGGCGGCCGGTAGGCGAAGCCAGTCCGCGGCTCCGCCGCAGGCGAACTCCCGGCGAGCGGCCCACGTGAGTGGGCTGTTCCAACCCGGAATGCGAGTGACTGCCGCAGGCGAGCGCTTGAAACTTCCCACGGGTTGCCGCCCCGCATTCCAGGGGGGAACAGCCCACTCACGTGGGCCGCTCGCCATAACCCGGGCTCAGCGGCTGCGGCGGACGGCGTCTTCGGGCAGGTTCAGCCCGGCCAGCAGGGGGGCGATTTCGGCGTAGAAGCGTGCGCCATCAACGGGGTAGCCGGCGGTGGATTTGAGGCCGGGGAGGTGCGTCTGCCAGTGGCGGTTGAACTGCCGCATCGACACTTCGCGCAGGTACTTGGCCGTCATCGAAGCGAGCGCGACCGCCACGCTTTCGCCGTCGGCCCGGGGGCGGAAACTGACGCGCACGTCCCGGCCCAGGCTCTCGACGCGGTAGCGGCTCTCGGCGGCAGACTCGACCTCGGCGACGACCCAGCCTTGATGGAACGCGCCTTGAAGGAGTGGGCCGTAGGCGTTGCGGCCGCCCAACTTGTCGCAGAAGACTTCGACCGGGTCGTGCCCCGGCAGCCGCTGGCGGATGGCGCTCAACAGCCCGGTCAAGCCGATGCCCAGCAGCGTCGCCTTGGTGCCCGAGACGGCGACGACGCGGTTGAAACTCGGCGCGGGCACGAGCTTGACCGCCAGCACGAAGAGTTCGACGCCGATCTCGGCCAGGGCCGGGCGCAAGTCGGGCGGGGCGGGGTGCAGCGGCAGCGCCTCGGCGGGGTCGAACCAGGCTTCACCCTGTAAGTCCTCGACGACGTGCGGCACGGCGTGGGTTTCGAGCCACTCGCCGAAGGTCGTGCCGCGCAGGCCGAGCAGGGCGGCCAGGCCGGCTTCGAGTTTCTGCACGCCGTGCGGGCCGGAATGGACGAGTTTGGAGTCGTCAACGAGCAGTCGGGACTTGTCCTTCTCGGCGTGCCGGCGGACCCACTGGCGGAGGGTCTCCCAACCGGCGGGGTCGGCGTCGGGCAGTTTGACCGCGACGGCGGCTTGCACGAGCGGCCCGAGGATCGGCCCGTACCCCGCCTCGTCGATCCCGACCACCCACGGCATGCGCTCGACCCCCCGGGACGCCGGCGCGGCGTCCCCAAGGGTTGTAGCAGTTCCGGCGGCCGGGGTCAGGACTTCAACCCGCCGCGGGACGCGCACGTGTACGTCGCGCCGAGGGCGGCCAGGCCCATCGCCGTGGCCGTGGCCAGGTTCGGGCCGCACAACATCATCGCCAGGCAGCCGGTGCCGAAGGCCGCGGCGCACGCGGCCGCGAACCCGGCCCACGGCCGCTCGTCGCCCCGGCCCAGCCACCACCCGGCCGCCCCGCCGATGCCCCCCATGATCGCGCCGGTGGCCATCGTCAGGACGAGCGCGGAGATCGTCCGCGCGTCCTCGCGGCCCGACGATTTCACGGCGTGCGCCGCGTCCACGGCCGAGAACACCGCGTGCAGGGCCATTTGCACGGCCCCGTTGCCCAACAGCCCGCCCAGCGCCCCGCCCAGCCCGGCGATACCGGACATGACCGCCCGTTCGGTCGTCGCGGCGGCGACGACCGCTTCGGCCGGGGGCTTCGGCTCCGGCCGGGTCGCGCCGACCACCGAGTACGGCGGCCGGCCGACGGCCGAAGCCCAGGCGTGGATTGCCCACGTCGCCTCGTGGGGCGGGGTGTCGGTCGCCGCCGCGAACTGGTCGGCCAGCCGCGCGAGCAGCGGCGCGACCGGCCCGGATTGTTCGTCCTTGGCAATCGTCGCCGGCACGCCCCGGTGCAGCGCCAGGGACAGGAGTTCCCGCTCCCGGGGGAAGGCCGCGAGGTGCTGCTTCATGAGGAAGTCGCAACTCGTCGGCGTGTGGAACACCATCGCTCCGGACTCCGCGATCATCGCTTCCAGGGCCGGCCAGGCGTCGCCGTCGAGCGTCTCCGGGCACGGAAACGGGCGGGACGGGGCCAGGGTCAACTCGACGAGTTCGGACACGACGGGACCTCGCAAGCTCGCGGCCGAGACAGGTTCCAACGAGTGTAGAACAGATTTGTCCCGTTCGCCTCGATTCCCCCGCGCCGTAACGGCACCTGCACGAGCGGCCCGTACCCCGTGTCGTCGATCCCGACTACCCACGGCATGCGCAAAACCCCCGAGACGCCGGCGCGGCGTCCCTCCCCACAGGTTGTAGCACTTCCGGCTTCGAGAATCCGCTAGGCGATGGTGGCCGCGGGGAGTAAACTTGAATGAAGGACAGTCTTCGGCTGCCCATCAGACAGACCTCAAATCGGCACTGCCACCTGCATGATGAAGCAGAATCGTCACTGTCTACTGTAAGTTCGGCGGTGTAGGCGTGGGCGACCATAGTCCTCCAACAGTTAAGGGGTATTCATGGAGACTACGGCCACGACTACGACAATCAGCCTTCAGCCATTCATTGATTATATTTATGCCGAGCATATCAAGCCTCTCGCGGATCGCGTCACTAATCTCGAAACCACAGTACGCGATCAGCATCGGATAATCGCGGACCTACAGTCGAAGCTTGGACATTCGTAGGCCTCGTCTCACGATGGTCAATGGAGCCGAACCTGACGCTGCAGGGGACAGCGGGGCGTGATTCGTTGCTGGGACTCTAAGCCCATTGCTGCCCCTCGGCTGGGCTTAGACGTTCGGCGGAGCAGCGATTTCTGCCAAGTGAGCGATGCCTTGAACAGTATGACGGAAAGTAACTTGGCCTTAGCAGGGTTCCAGCGTGTTGCCCAACATCGATCGGTCGCTCAATACCGGGTTCAAGAGCGATCCCCAGAAGTCGGGTTATCGGATCCTATCGCTCCGCGGGGCGGCCGTTACCGACCTCAGCGATGTCGTGAACTTGGCCCACCAGGACGTGTGCCGAACGCTGATCGGGATCGGCAGTGACTCGCAACAGAGTGCCGCGTTGAGGCATGTTGCGGTTGATTCCATCCGGGAGTTGCTGGCGGCCCCGTCATCGAGCCAATCCGATTTCGATGAGTGGCACGACCGCTGTTGCAAGCAATGCCTTGAGATAACCGGCGTGGCGACGGTTCACTACGGGCAAGCTCAAAAGCTGGTCAACATGGCGTTGAAGTACCTGTACAACGAGTTCGCTCATTACCGCGAAGTTTGCAATCACTTGGGCTATCCCAACGTTAACCTTGAGTGGTTCTTTCACCTGCCCATTGACTCGCAAATTCGAGATCATTTGGCCGCGAACTACGGCTTCGTGGTTCCCCGTAGAGTGGCTTGGTCGAAGTGGGGTCGTGACCACTACTTAGCTTTCCAGACTGAACTGCGCGACCGGTTAAACCCGACCTATAAGCCGCTCGAAATCGACTATCTGCTTTGGAACGCGCCTAATGCGTCTATCTCGCACCTCATAGGTGTCCGCGGCGCACCAGACTTAACCGCATAATTTGGTGGCAATCCCGCCGACACTGGCGTGTACAGCGACTTCGCGGCCGCTGGCACTGGCGTCCTGCGTCGCACAAGGCGGCACCGGGCTAAACTAGATCGTGCGCCGGGCGTATAGCCCTAATCGCCCGTCACCTGTCGCGGAACCGCTCCCCGCCCCGCGCGGCGGCAAAGCTGTACAATCCCTGGCACACCTTCTCGGGAGCCGAGTGCGCCATGGGCGAGCCGTACAAGATCGTCGTCGGACTCGAAGTCCACGTGCAGTTGCTCACGAAGACCAAGCTCTTCTGCGGCTGCCTGAACCAGTTCGGCCTGCCGCCCAACTCGGCCACCTGCCCCGTCTGCCTGGGGATGCCGGGCACGCTGCCGGTCATGAACCGCACGGCGTTCGAGTTGTCGTTGCGGGCGGCGCTGGCGTTGAACTGCCAGATCGCGGGCTTCACGAAGTGGGACCGCAAGAACTACTACTACCCCGACCTGCCGAAGAACTTCCAGACGAGCCAGTACGACCTGCCGTTCAGCCACGACGGGCACCTCGAAGTGAACGTCCACCCCGACCCCAAGAAGGGCTTCACGCCGAAGACGGTGCGCATCATTCGCGCGCACCTCGAAGAAGACGCCGGGAAGTCGATGCACGACGACAGTGGCCGCGGCGGCGACTCGAAGGTCGATCTGAACCGCACCGGCACGCCGCTGCTGGAGATCGTCTCGCACCCGGACATCGAGACGCCGGAAGAGGCGATTGCGTACCTCGAAGAGGTGCGGCTGATGCTGCGCGAACTCGGCGTAAGCGACTGCGAGATGCAGGAGGGCAGCCTGCGTTGCGACGCCAACGTCAACATCCACGTGCCCCAAGCGGACGGCACGGTCCACGCGACGCCGCTGGTCGAGATCAAGAACCTGAACAGCTTCCGCAGCGTCGGCCGGGCGATTTCTTACGAGGCCAAGCGGCACGCCGAGGAGTACGCCCGCGACCCCGAAAACTTCCGCATCGAGAAGCGGCTCAAAACGACCGCCGGGTGGGACGACCCGAAGGGCGTGACCGTCGTGCAACGGCACAAGGAAGCCGCCGCCGACTACCGCTACTTCCCCGAGCCGGACCTGGTGCCGGTGGTCGTGTCGAAGGACGAAGTCGAGCGGGTGCGGGCGGCGATGGGCGAGTTACCGTCGCAACAGCGAACGCGGTTAGCGACGCAGTACGGCCTGACGGCTTACGACGCCGAGGTGCTGACCGCCAAGGGCCGGCCGATGGTGGCGTACTTCGAGGAAGTCGCCGGGATTTTGAAGGACGGCAAGGCGGCGGCGAATCGCCTGAGTGACCTCGTCTACCCGGCCCTGACCGACCGCCGGGAAGAACTGGCCGAGTTCCCGCTGACCGCGAGCGCGTTCGCCGCCTTCGTGTCGGCGACGGCGGCGCTGCCGAAGCAGGACCGTAGCGAAGTCTTCAAGGCGATGCTCGACAAGGGCGTGACGCTGGACGAGGCGAAGAAACTCGTCGGCATCCAGGAGTTCGACGACGCGGTGCTGCGCACGGCGGTCCGAGCGGCGATTGCGGCGAACCCCCGGGCCGTGGCCGACTTCAAGGGCGGCAAGGACGCGGCCAAGATGGCGATCCTGGGCGGCGTGATGAAGGCGAACAAGGGCGCGCCGAACGACGTGGTCCGCCGGCTGCTCGACGAGGAACTGGCGAAGGCGTAACGGGAAGAGACCTCACCCCCCGGCCCCCTCTCCGACGCGGAGAGGGGGAGACCGACCCTTGAAGGCGTTGACCGCAACCCACTTGCTCCCCTCTCCGCGTCGGAGAGGGGGCGGGGGTGAGGTTTCTTCGACCGCAACTCACCCCCAGCCCCTCTCCGCGTCGGAGAGGGGCTGGGGGTGAGGTCTCCTCAAAGGGGCACGCCCCGTGTTCTTTTCCCCGTGGCTCACACTCCGCCAGGCCCGCGAGGCGCTCCGCGCCGGCCAGCCGGACGAAGCCCAGCGGCTGCTCTTGCCCTACGCGACACAGGGCTACCGCAAGGCCCAGCGGCTCGTCCGCGAGGTCGCCCGGGCCTACCTGGACCGCGCCGAACGCAACCTGCGGGCCGACCAGGTCGATGCCGCCTGGACCGAGTTGCTGGCCGCCGAGGCGCTGAACACCGGCGAGCCGCGGGCCTTGCCGTTGCGCGGCACACTGACGAGTTACGGCCTGAACGGGGCCTCGACGGCGCTCGAAACCGGGCACCCCGTCCACGCCCTGCGGCTCATCGGCGTGCTGCGCGGCCGGGGGGTGCGCGACGCCCAACTGCAGCAGTGGGAGGACGTGGCCCGGAGTTGGGTGCTGGCCGCGGAGCAGGCCAACCGCGGGGACTTCGGCGCGGCCAAGGTGAACCTGGCCGCCGCGACCGCCGGCCTCGCCCCGCCCCGGGACGCCGGTGCGGCCCGGCAGCGGCTCGACCTGGACGCGCGGGAAGAGCGGTTCGCCCGGTCGATGCCGCACCTCATGGCCGCCGCCGCCAACGAAGACTGGCGACAGGTCGTCGAGGCGGCCGACGCGATCCTGACCGTCGCCCCCGAACACCGCGAGGTCCGCACGCTCCGGGCCAACGCCTGGCAGGCCCTGGAACCGGCCTCCCGAGTCAGCCGCACCGCTGCCGCCGGGGAACCGGCCGCGTCCTTCGCCCCGGCCTTCGCCCTGGGAGCGGTCGGCGGGGGCATCGGCATCGCCGCCCGGCCGACCTGGCACCGCGAAACGGCCGCCTACGTCGGGCCGCGGATCGTCGCCGCCAAGCCCGGGTCGGGCGAGTTCGCCGTCCTGCCGGGCGCGCCGCTGCCGGCCCAGTTCCTCCTGTGGGTGGACGGCGTCGGCGGTTACCTCGTCTGCCTCGGGGCGCGCGTCAGCCTCGGCCAGGCGACGGCCGACGCCCTGCCGGACGTGCCGATCTTCGCCCCCATCGCCGGCCTGCACGCCGAGCTGGTCCGCGACGAACAGGGCGGGTACTTGATCGAGTCGGCCCGCGAAACGACCGTCAACGGCACCCCGACGACGCGGTCCATCCTCCGCCCCGGCGACCGCGTGACGCTGGGCACCTGCTGCCAGCTCGTGTTCCACCGGCCGGCGGCGGTGAGTAACACCGGCCGGCTCGAACTGGCCAGCGGCCACCGCCTGCCGTGGGCCGTCAACGAAGTGCTGCTGATGGACCAGACGCTGATCCTGGGCACCGGCGAGCAGGCCCACGTCCGCCTGCCCGACGACCGCGACCCGGACGCCCCCGACGCGCCGCCGTACCGCGTCATCCTGCACCGGTCGAAGGACGGCCTGGCCCTGAAGTGCCCGGGCAAGTTCCGCGTGGACAACCGCCCGGCGACCGACCGGGCCGACCTGCCGTTGCCCGCGAGCGTCCAGACCGACCGGTTCACGTTCACCCTGGAACCGATCGGCCCCCGCCTGTAACCGCACGCGGCCGGGACGAACTTCGCCCGCTCACCGCTTCGACGTGAGCCGGCCGAGGAGCGTGCGGCCGGGGCCGGTGGTCGTCACCCAGTCCCCCGCGACTTCGGCCGGGGCCAGCGTCTCGGCCAGGCGGGCGGCGGTCGGGGCGTCGGCGGCGCGGACTTCGAGGCGGACGGTGCTGCCGTCGCCGGCGGTCGCCGCGACGGCGCGGACGCCGGCCAGGCGGGCGGCCAGGTCGGACTGCTTGAGGGCCAGGGCCAGGACGGTGACGAGCGGTTGCCGCGCCCAGTCCTCGGGGCCGGTCGCCAGCCCGGCCTTCGCCCCGGCTGGCCAGCGGGCCAAGGACTCGCGCAGGCCCGCCGTGAAGTGGTCGCGGCCGGGGGTCGGCGCGCGGTCGATGTCCCCCGCGTCGAGGGCGAGCAGGTACGTCCGCGGGTCCACGACCCGGAGCGCGAACGGCACCTGGTTCACGGTCGCCGCGTACCGCTGGTCGCCCGGGCCTTTGGGGTCGCGCTTGGCGGCGAACCCGGTCAGGATTTTGCGCGTGTCGGCCGGCACCTGGCGCAGGGTCAGCACGACGACCACGCGGGGGATCGGGTTGTCCGGCAGCACGGTGAACCCGGCGACGAGGGACCGAACCTGCTCCGGCTTGACGCCGATCTTGTCGAGCGTGTCGGTCACGGTTTTGGGCGGCACGCCGAGGGCTTCGAGCAGGGTCGTGAGTTCGCCGGGGGCGTCGCCCGGGTGCAGGCCGACGACGGCGTTCACCTCCGGCGGCAGGAAGCCGAAGTCGCGGTCGAGCCGGCGGGCCGCGGCCGCTTCCGGCGTCTCCCCGTCGGGCGCGACGGCCGCGTCGCGCGGGCCGCGGTTGGTCTTGCCGTTGAAGATCGAGTACGTGCCGACGCTGAACACCAGCACGAACAGCGTCACGCCGAGGACGGCCGGGACGACGAACGGCCGGAAGTCCGATTCGGGCACGTCGGTCACGGTCGCCGGCGGTTCCGCGTCGGCGAAAGCGGTCGCGGTGAAGCTCTCGCCGCAGCGCGGGCAGACGGTGCGCGCCCCCAGAGCGACCGACTTGGCGGGGGCGAATTCGTGCGAGCAGTAGGGGCAGCTGAGGCGGGCCGTCATGGCGGGGGTGGCTCCTTAAAGCGGACTTTGAGTGATCGTAGGGGGTCGTTGATCCAGTCGAACTCCGGGCACCGGCGAGGCTTTCGGCACCGCCGCAGGGGACTCTTGTTAGCCCGACGCGCTAGCGAGGGTCGAGCGGTCGAGGGCAAGGTGGCTTGTCGATGACCGCACGACCCACGACATCGTCAACGACCCATCGACCCTCGCTAGCGCGTCGGGCTAACAAGAGTCCCCTGCGGCGGTGCCACTCACCCCCGTCCCGCGGGAGGTACGCGGGCGGAAAATATCCTGAGCTGCACCCTTGAAGTCTGCTCTTAAAGTGTGGGCGGCTTGTCGTCGTCTTCGTCGTCGGCGGCTTGCAGGGCTTTCAACAGGCGGTCCCAGTTGGCGCTCGCCGGCTTGCCCTCCGGGGCGGCCGGGCGGGCCGACGGCGGGGGCAGGGGCGGCGGCGGGACCAACGGCGGGGCCGCGAAGTAGGCCGGCTCGCGCTGCAGGATTAGGTCGATGACCCAACACCCGCGGGTGTGCGCCGCGCCGTCCGGGGCGTGCGCCTCGGTCCCCCGGCAGTGCCGGAGCACGGCCTCCTCGTCGCAGTCGGCGTCGAGCAGCGCGTCGGCCAGGACCGGCATCCGGTCGTAGGCCCGCAGCTCGTCGATGGTCGTCGCCAGGCCGACGACGGCGTCGGTCCGCCACTCCGCCGGCAGGCGGTACGGCTTGAACGGGTTGCCGGCGATATCCAGCAGGAAGCGGACGACGGCCTTGCGGTCGGCCCGCTGCTTGGCCTCTTCGAGGTCGCCGACCTTGGTGGCCAGGCTCTCCTCTTCCTTGGTCACTTTTTCCAGGGACGCGGCGTACCGGACGTTGACGTTTTTGCCGGTGTCGAGGTCGGCGGCCAGGTCGCCGGCGGCCTTCAACTTGAGGGCGGCGGCGGCGTGCAGGCTCGCGGCCGTGCGGATCCGCGTCGCCTCGACAACGAGCCGGCGGACGCCCGCGAGTTGGTCCTCGCCGGGGGGCATTTCCATCACCAGTGCGACGACCCCGGCGGCGTGGACGGCCGCCTCGGCGGCCTGCTCCACGCTCAGCCCGGCGTACCGCGCGGCGGCCTGGAACAGCGGCACGGCGGCGTTCACCTTGCGCTCGTCGGTGTGGATGAAGCTGTCCGGGTCGGCGTCCGGGTCGGCCGTGCGGACGATGGCGTACTGGGCGGCGCGGGCCTGGTCCGGGGCCGCGTCCCGGGCGGCGTCGCGGGCCGCGGCGAGTTTCGCCCGGCCGCGGTGCGCGTGGGCCACCCCGGCGTTCTGCTCGCACCACTTCACGGCGTCCCGCAAGTCGCCGTCGGGGATCGCCTCCCAGACGCGGCGGGCCACCGCGCACGCGAGCAGGTGCCATTGCCGGTCGGACAGGCGGTCGCCGACGAGGGCGAGCATCGCGTCCGGGTCGCGTCCGGTCAACCAGTCGGCTTCGGTCATGGGCTTCAACGCCTCGGGCGGGTCGGGTCCGCGCCGGGTAGGGCGGGGCGCGCGGCCGCGATTATTCTACTCATAGGCCGCGGCCGCGCCGCCGGCCCTTACAATCACCGGCATGACCTTGGCCCTCCGCGACCCCCCGGCCCCCGACTCGCCGCTGGCCCGGTGGGACGCCCGCTGGAAACTCGCCGGCCTGCTCGCCCTGAGCGTCGGCGCGTCGCTCCTGGAGACCCCCGGCCCGCTCGCCGCGCTGCTGGCCCTGACGGTGGCGCTGGCCGTCGTCGGCGGGCGGATCGCGGTCAGCGCCGTGGTCGGCCGGGCGCTGCTGCTCGCCCTGCCGGTGGCCCCCCTGCTCGTCGTCCTGCCGCTCGCCGACGGCCGGCGCGGTGTACTCGTCGCCGCGGCCGTCTCGGCGCGGCTCGTGGCCGTCGGCGTGACCGCACTGGTCTTGATCCGCACGACCGGGTTCCCGACGCTGCTGGCCGCCGCCCAAGCGTTGCGCGTGCCGGGGGTGCTGGTGGCGGTCGCCCAGGCCGCGTACCGGTACAGTTTCGTGCTGGCCGGGGAGGCCCGCCGCACCCGGGTCGCCCTGCGCACCCGCGGCTTCCGCCTGCGCTCCGACCGGCGCACCTATCAAACTGTCGGCTACTCCGTCGGGGCACTGTTGGTGCGCAGTGCCGACCGCGCCGAAACGGTCGCCGCGGCGATGCGCGTCCGCGGCTTCACCGGGGCCTTTCACACGACCGCCGCCTTCCGCACCACGGCCGCCGACGTGGTCGGCTTCGCGGCGGCGGTGGCGGCCGTCGCCGGGCTGGTCGCCTGGGACCGGGGGTCGGCCGGCGATGAGTGACGTCCTGTCCGCCCGGCAACTCGCGCACACCTACGCCGACGGCCGCGTCGCGCTCCACCCGATGACGTTCGGCGTCCGGGCCGGCGAGCGGGTCGCCCTCGTCGGCCCGAACGGGGCGGGCAAGACGACGCTGTTCCTGCGCGTCGCCGGGGTGCTGCCGGGGACTCCGGGGCACCTCGCGGTGTGCGGCCTCGACCCGGCCCGGGCGGCCCACCGGGCGGCGCTCCCGGCGAAGGTCGGCATCGTCTTCCAGAACCCCGACGACCAACTGTTCGCTCCGACCCTGCGCGAGGACGTGGCCTTCGGCCCGCTCAACCTGGGCGCGACGGCCGCCGCCGCGGTCGCCGTGGCCGAGGAGATGTTGGCCCGCGTCGGCCTGCCCGGCGCGGGGGACCGCACCCCGCACAAGCTGTCCGGCGGCGAGAAGCGGCGTGCGGCCGTCGCCGGCGTCCTGGCCATGCGGCCCGACGTCGTACTCCTCGACGAGCCGTCGATGTACCTCGACCCGCGCGGCCGGCGGGAACTCATCCGCCTGTTGAACGGCCTGCCGGGGACGATGGTGGTCGCCACGCACGACCTGAAATTTGCGGCGGAAACGTGCCAGCGGGTCCTCATCCTCGACGCCGGCCGCCTGGTCGCCGACGGCCCGACGGCCACGCTGTTCACGAACGCCGCACTGCTCGACCGGCACGGGCTGGAACTGCCGTAGGTCGCCCCGCCGTGCCGACAATCGTACCGACACTTCTCGCGGCCACCCCGTTGCGTCGCCCGCCGGCGTCCGTTACCCTTGGCAGTCCCTCTCCCCTCGTTCCCGGAAGGAACCCGCCATGCGCCTGCGATTCGTCGCGTCCGTGCTCGCCTTACTCCTGGTCGCCTCCGTCGGGTTCGCCGCGGACAAACCCGGCGGCGAGGCCAACCTCAAACTCCCCGACCTGAACTCCGTCAAGTTCCTGGGCGACTCGATCGGCGGCAAGGACCTGCTCTACGGCGGCCTCGTCGTCTGCGTCCTGGGCCTCGGCTTCGGGCTGGTGATTTACGCCCAACTGAAAGCCCTGCCGGTCCACAAGTCGATGCTCGAAGTCTCCGAACTCATCTACGCCACGTGTAAGACGTACCTGTTCACGCAGGGCAAGTTCTTGTTCGTCCTGTGGCTGTTCATCGCCGCGGTCATGGGCTTCTACTTCGGCTACTTGAAGGGGCCGAAGGAGGGGTTCACGCCCGACAAGGTCGCCATCATCCTCGGCTTCTCGGTCGTCGGGATTCTGGGCAGCTACGGGGTCGCCTGGTTCGGCATCCGCGTCAACACCTTCGCCAACAGCCGCACGGCGTTCGCCGCACTGACGGGCAAGGCGTACCCGTGCTACGCCATCCCGTTGAAGGCCGGCATCTCCATCGGCATGTTGCTGATCTCCGTCGAACTGCTGCTCATGCTCATCATCCTGATGTTCGTGCCGGGCGACTACGCGGGCAATTGCTTCATCGGCTTCGCCATCGGCGAGAGCCTGGGCGCGGCCGCGCTGCGGGTGGCCGGCGGCATCTTCACCAAGATCGCCGACATCGGCGCGGACCTCATGAAGATCGTCTTCAAGATCAAGGAGGACGACGCCCGCAACCCCGGCGTGATCGCCGACTGCACCGGCGACAACGCCGGCGACTCGGTCGGCCCCAGCGCGGACGGCTTCGAGACCTACGGCGTCACCGGCGTGGCCCTCATCACCTTCATTATGCTGGCCGTCGAGAAGCCGGAGGTGCAGGTGCAGTTGCTCGTCTGGATTTTCATGATGCGGGTCATGATGGTCATCGCCTCGGCCGCGAGCTACTTCCTCAACGAACTGCTGGCCAAGGCCCAGTACGGCGAGTCCCGCGACTTCAACTACGAGGCCCCGCTGACGAAACTCGTCTGGCTCACGTCGTTCGTGTCGGTCGCGGCGACCTACGCCGTATCGTTCGTGCTCATCCCCGACCTGGCCGGGGATTCGTCGCTGTGGTGGAAGCTCTCGACGATCATCACCTGCGGCACGCTGGCCGGGGCGATCATCCCGGAGTTGGTCAAGGTGTTCACCTCGACCGAGTCGAAGCACGTCCGCGAAGTCGTCACCTCGTCCCGCGAGGGCGGCGCGTCGTTGAACATCCTGTCCGGGCTGATCGCCGGCAACTTCTCGGCGTACTGGATCGGCATGACCCTCCTGGTCCTGATGGGCGCGGCTTACGGCATCAGCCTGATTCTGCCGCTCGGGCTGATGCTGGCACCCGCCGTGTTCGCCTTCGGCCTGGTGGCGTTCGGCTTCCTCGGCATGGGGCCGGTGACGATCGCCGTCGATAGTTACGGGCCGGTGACCGACAACGCCCAGAGCGTGTACGAACTGTCGCAGATCGAGGAGCACCCGGGCATCGGCGACGAACTCGAGAAGGACTTCGGCTTCCGCCCGGACTTCACGGTGGCCAAGGAGAACCTCGAAAAGAACGACGGCGCGGGCAACACCTTCAAGGCCACGGCGAAGCCGGTGCTGATCGGCACGGCCGTGGTCGGCGCGACGACGATGATCTTCGCCATCATCATGGAACTGACCGACAAGTTGAAGCCCGAGCTGTTGCAGAACCTGTCGATCCTGTACCCGCCGTTCTTCCTGGGTTTGATCGCCGGCGGGGCGGTGATTTACTGGTTCACCGGGGCCAGTATGCAGGCCGTGACGACGGGCGCGTACCGGGCGGTCGAGTTCATCAAGGCGAACATCAAGCTCGACGACTCGGTCAAGAAGGCGTCGATCGAGGACAGCAAGCGGGTCGTCGAGATTTGCACGCTGTACGCGCAGAAGGGGATGGTGAACATCTTCTTCACCGTCTTCTTCGCCACGCTGGGGTTCGCCTTCCTGGAGCCGTACTTCTTCATCGGCTACCTGGTGTCGATCGCGCTGTTCGGCCTGTACCAGGCGATCTTCATGGCGAACGCCGGCGGGGCGTGGGACAACGCCAAGAAGATCGTCGAGACCGAGTTGAAGGCCAAGGGCACGCCGCTGCACGACGCGACCGTCGTCGGCGACACCGTCGGCGACCCGTTCAAGGACACGTCGTCAGTGGCGCTCAACCCGATCATCAAGTTCACGACGCTCTTCGGCTTGCTCGCGGTCGAACTGGGCGTGCAACTGACGAAGCAACAGGGCGCGAGCTTCGCCCTGGGCGTGAGCCTGACGTGCCTGGCCATCTCGGCGTTCTTCGTCCACCGCAGTTTCTACGGCATGCGCATCAAGTCGGACGGGTGACGACAGCATCAGCCGGCGGGAGGGGCAAAAGCGTCGTCAACGCCCGGTCGGGCGTTGACGACCCGCACCCAACCGCCGTGCGTGATGGCCAGGAAGTGGTGCTCCCAGCCCCCGTTGGCGGTACGAACTCGGCACTGCACCCACGGCATGCCCCCTGCGTCCACCTCGTACACCCGAAGGGGCCGGCGACGGGCGACGAGTACCCGCCACAGTTCGGCCGTTTCGGCGGGCAGGTGGTAGCCGGATTGCTGCCACTCCGGTGGGGCCGCGACCGGCCGAAGTCGATCCCCGACCCGCAGTTCCTGCCACGCTGCCACCGCCGTCACCCTCTCGGTTCTTTTGGTGCTGGCCGCCGTCAGGCCGGACTGCGCTTGCCGCGAATGAAACCGACGACCCCGTAAGATAACCGGCCTCAGAGCGACCAGTTACAGAAAACCCGGACCCGACACCCGGGGCAAGTGTGGCGATCGAACAGGCCAGAGTGCTGACACAATCGGGTTGTTCGCAGCACTTGCCAGATGGGCCGCCGGATAACCGGCGCGATCATACCCGCTTCGCCGACCGCCCGGGTTTGCCCCGTCGGGCGAACGGTCCCAGCTTCCGCCGCCTTCCGAAAGATTCGCAATCCCCGTTGCTTGCCCCGCTTCGCGGCGCGGGAATAGTTACCTCGGAATCGGTTGACGTGTACCCGTCCCGCCGGGAGTCGGCGGGGGACGACGCCGGTGTCGGCCGCACACTCAGGAGGTTTTCCCGTGACGCTTCGTCGCTCAACGGCCGCTCTCGTCGGCCTCGCCGTCTTCTCGCAACTCCCTTCGGGCTGCTGCCACCCCCGGCCCCTGCTCGGCCGGCTGAACTACTGCGGCCCGGTGTTCAACCGCCCGCTCCTCGCCGGCGGCCCCGTCTTCGGCGGAGCGTCCGTCGGCGTCCCCGTCGAGATGGGCGGCCACGCTGGCTACCCGGTCGGCATGCCGACCGGCGGCGGTCAACCCGGGTGTACCGGGTGCGGGGCCGGTCACGGCGGCATGGCCCCGGGCGGCTACCCCCAGGACGGCTTCGCGCACGCCGCCGGAATGCCGGCCGGCCACGTCGTTACCGGCGGCGTCCCCCCCCAGTTCACCGGCTACCCGACGGCGACGGGCATCGGCCAGCCGGCCCCCCTGGGCGGCCCGGTCGTCAGCACCCAACTCCCCCCCCCGACGATCATGCCGAAGCAGTAAGAACTTCGCCGTAGGCGAATCCCGGCGAGCGGCGGGTGTCAGCCCGCTGTTCCAACCTGGAATGCGAATGACTGACGCGTGAGAGCGCCTGTCACTTCCTGCGGATTGCGTCCCCCATTCCGGGTTGGA